>NZ_AKVH01000100.1:0-159797 GCF_000278565.1 Pseudomonas sp. Ag1 | reverse complement strand
TGATCRATCACCGAACAGGTCGCCGTCTGCCGCCTCGCCCTTGGGCTCGGTGGTGAACTGGTCCATGTACTGGATCGCGTAGCTGGTGCCGCACAGTTGCCCGGCCATGTTGTGCAGGGTGCCGGTCTTGCCCATGCGCCCGGAACGTTTGGTCTCGAATTCACGCTGCGGGATGCCGGCAAATTCAGGCATCGCCCGCACTTTCGCGCCGACGATTTTGGCGGTGCGCTGGGCGCCGTATGGCGTCCAGTGTTGGTCGCCGCGGAAGTAGAAATCGTGGGCCGGCAATTCATCCGGCAGTTGCTCGTTGGTCAGCGGCGACAGGTCCGGTACGACGTAGCCCATCTTGGCGAAGCGCCCGAGCATGGTCTTGTAATTGCCCAGGGCCTTGTCGAAATCGAACCTGGCTTTCTCTTCAGGGTTGAGCTTGTTGCGGTTCACCAAGCCACGGGTCGGCTGGTAGACCACCACCAGTTCCACGCCCTTGCTCTTGAACGCATCGTGCAGCTGCTGCATGCGTTTGTAGCCGGCGGGGCTGGTGTCGAATTCGGTGCGCAGGTCTTCCTGGGTCCGGAACAGCCAGTCGCCCTGGGCTTGCACCAGGGTGGTGAAGTTCTGCTGGTAGCGCGTGGTGTAGTTCTTCGCGTCGTGGGCGGCCGGGCACAGGCTGCAGCACGGTTCGGCGGTGAAGGTTGGCGCCTTGATTTCGTCGGCGCGCACGCCCTGGCTGGCCGCGAGCAGGCCGAGGGTCAAACCCGAAAGGCTGAGCAGTTTGATCATGTGTGGGTGCATAAAGGTCATCCTCAGTCCTGCATTTCGGTCTGGCGTTCGACAGGGTCGATCAGCACGGCTTTCTTCTGGCGTACCAGCAAGTCGAGGATCTCTTCCTGGCGATCGCCAAGAACGCCCGAGAAGCTGATGCCACTGGATTTGGTCGGCGCAAGCATCGATACGCGGTACAGCTCGACGCTCAACGGCGAGTCGATGGACAGCGGCCCGCTGCCGTTGGCGGCCAGTTCACCGCCGACCACGATCAGCGAGACCTTGGTGTCGAACGGGTCGAGGGCGATGTCGCGGTCGGTGTCGGTCAAATCCTTGATGTGGCCGTACACGCCGGTCAGCCCGTTGGCCATGGCAACGTTCTCGTACAGGCGAATGTTCACGCTGTTACGCACGCGGATGCCGTGGCGACGGTTGCTGATCACCTTGTTGCCCCACAGCAGGTTATCGCCGCTCTCATAGAGGGTGATGCCGTCGGTGTGGTTGCGGTAGATCTCGTTGTCGGCGATCAGGTTGTTGACGCTGTTACGGTCGATCACCAGGCCCGAGAGCTTGTTGTCGAAGCTGCGGTTGTTGAAGATGAAGCTGTCGTTCACTTCCCGGGAAATGATGATGCCGTGCTTCTTCTTCGTGCCGTAGACGGTGTTGTCGGTGATGATCAGGCCGTGTGAACGGTCGTGGGGGTCAATGCCGTAGACGATGTTGTCCTTGTAGGTATTGCCCTTGAGCACAAAGCCGGTGGTTTCGTAGCAGTAGAAGCCGTACCACATGTCCGAGAACTCGGAGTCGACGATCCAGCCCGTCGGTTCAGGACGCTTGAGCACCTTGGCCATGTTCGGCGTGTATTGGGAAATACTCACGCCATACGACTTACTGTTGGCGTAGCCGAAACTGGCCATCTTGCTGTTGGCGATGTAGGTCTCGGTGCCGCCCCAGGCCAGCAGGAACGGACGGAATTCCTTGGGCGACTGGAAGGTCGCCGGGCCGTTGGTCTTCTCGCGCCAGCCGGTGATTCTGGTGTCACGCACAAACAGTTGGCCGTCGTTGATCAGGAACGAACCGGCTTCCTGGGACAGGCGCAGCTCTTGAGTCTGCTTGTCGATTTCGAGGATGCCTTTACGGCCCACCACGATCGGCAACTTGGCCAGGAACACCCCCGGCGAGGTTTCGCTGAAGTACTGCTTGGGCACTTTCTTCAGCAGGTCCTTGAGGTTCATGTAGCCGTCGTCGACAAAGATCGCCTGGGGAATGCCGTGCTGGCGCACTACCCATTCGGCCATCTTGTTGTCGCCGCCGATGAAGTCCTTCAGGGCGTCTTCCTGCATCATCCGGCGGATGCTGATTTTGCCTGGCTTGGTACGCACGATCTTTTTCGCGATATTGGCCGCGGTGTAGCCGGACACGTCCGGCAGCGCAGGCTTGGCCATCTCCAGCGGCTCGGTCGGCGGGCTGGAGATGGTGTAGGTCTTGGCCTGTTGCAGCTCTTTGGCGATGGTCGGCGCTTTGTCGGCGAAGGCCGAGGCGCTGGCCAGCAGCATGGCCGCGACGAGCAGGCTTTGAGACTTCATTGCGCAGGCTCCCATCAGAACTTCCAGATCACGTCGACAAAGGCGCGATGCATGTACGAGTCGACCTGGCTGCCATAGGCGTCGCCCGGCTTGAACACGCCTGCACGGAAGCGCACCAGGGCCGACGGCTCGTCGATCGACTGGCTGAGCCCGGCCGGCAGCAGGCCTTTCTTGAAGTACTTGGTGACCACCAGGTCCATCTCCTGGCCGAGATCTTTCTTGCCGTCTTCAAGCGGCAGGGACGTGCTGGACAGGATCGCGCCGGTCACGTCATCGGTGTTGTTCTGCACGGCATCGATGCCGTTGCTGCCCACCGGCTTGTTGCCGTCTACGCGCCAGAACTTGTGGTACACAAGGCTTGCGTCATAGTCCTCGCGCAGCTGCCAGGACCCGAACAGGCTCATGGACTGCATGTTGTTCATCTCGCCGCGAAACGCTTCGCCGAAGCGGTGGACGCGGGACTGGGTACCGGTCCAGTTCGAACGGTTGCTTTGCAGGCCGTTCTGCTCGTATTCGGCACTGGCGCGGGAGTAGGCCGCGCCCACTTGCCACTGCGGGTCGAGGCGCAGGCGCACACCCAGGTCGGTGGCCCAGCCATTCACGTCATCGCTGCGTTTGGCATTGGCGGGGCGGGTGCCGTCGGCGTTCAAGGCGTTGACCGTGTCGCGGTCGCCCTGCATGCCGGTGACGCTCGCCCAGTAGTTGACGGTGTTGGTGTTGCGCCAGTTATAGGCATCGCTGTTGGCTTCGATGCCGAGCCAGGTCAGGTCGCCGTTCTCGCGCTTGTCCAGCGAGTCGGTGGCCACGCCCGGTTCCGGGTAGTCGAGCTTGCCGTCATCATGGGTGTGGTGAGCGCGCAGGCCGATCCACTGGCCTGGCGTCCACTGATAGGCGGCGTCGGCGTACAGGTGCTGACGGTCCTTGTCCTTGGGCGACAGTTCCTTGAGGTCGGTGCGGTATTCGCTGAAGCGCTCGGCGACGCCGACATTGGCCTTGAGCAAGGTGGTGTCGAAGGTCCAGTTCAGCGCTTCGATATTGGTGTCGCGCCATTGGCCGTCGTCATTGCGCAGGCGTTGGCGACCGAGCTTGAGGATCTCGCCGGGGTAGGGCGTGAAGCCGCCATAGGCGACCCAGAACTCGCGCATCGCCAGGTAGTTCTTCTTGCTCTTGCGGTCGTCATTGCTGGTCTGTTGAGTGGCGTCATCCGAGGACTGTTGCAGGGTGTCGGTCTCGATGATGTCGCTGGAGGTCACGGCCTGGCCCATGGCGTAGGCGCTCCAGTTGCCGCTTTCACCGTAGATCCACGGGCGCAGGTCAAGGCCGATGCCGTTGACGTCGCCGCCTTTCTGGGTGCCCAGGTCGCGGTCATCTTCGGACTGGCCGGTGACTTTGACTTCCAGGCCGAAGTTCTTGGCTTCGGTCAGCGCCGCCAGGGTCGGGCACGACCACAGCAGGGCGAAGGTCAGGCCGATACCGGCCTTGACGAATGGGTTGAGCTTCATAGGGATTCCTCGCCGTCTTCTTCTTGCAGGGCGTGCAATTGCAGCGTGCTTTGGGCCAGGGTGCCGCGCACGGCCAGCTCCTGTTGCACCAGGCGTTGGCCTTCGGCGCGTTGTTCCGGGGTCAGCGGCGCTTCGAGCTGGGTCGCCAGGTCGTTGGCTTCCGGCGTGTCCTGGGCCTTGGCCAACTGGCTGAAGACATAGGCGTTAAGCGGGTCGGGCTTGGTGCCCTTGCCTTGGGAAAACAGCTGGGCAATCGCGAAGTCGGCGCTGTTCTGGCCGTTGCGCGCAGCGGTCAACAGATGGTCCAGGGCCTTTTGCGAATAGACCTTGCCCAGGTAGCCACGGCGGTAGATCTGGCCGAGGTAGTAGTCGGCGGCGACTTCGCGGCCGACGGCTTTCTGGAAGTGTTCTTCGGCGGCCTTGGCGTCAGCCGGGACCCACTTGCCTTCGTAGTAGAGCTTGCCCAGCAACAGTTCGGCGCGGGGCTGGTCGGCGGCGCGGCCGTTGTCGAGGTACTTCATCATCTGGTCGACGTCGCCCAGTTCCGGGAAGTCGTAGAGCAGTTGCGCCAGGCTGACCCAGGAGGCCGGGTAGCCGGGGGCGATTTTTTCCAGCAGGGCCTGGGCGGTTTTTTCGTCGGTCTTGCCCAGGCTTGCATCACCCAGTACACGAGCCACGCTGTCGACCCGTTGGGCGGTGACGGTGCCGCGGCTGTAGCCGGCTTCCATCTGCTTGAGCAGGTCGGCCTGTTTTTCCGGCTCGGCTTTTTTCTGGTAGACCGTGGCCAGCTCGACGTAGCAGATATCGGTGGTGTTCAGCGCCGCCTTGCAGATGCTTTCCACTTCATCCAGGTGCTGGTCGTAGGTGTCCTGGGTGCGATACAGCAGCACCTGGGCGAGACCGGCTTCCGGGTAACCCGAGGCGCGCCATTTGCTGATCTGCTGCTGGGCGTTGATGTTCGGGAAACTGTGCGGGTATTGCAGGTAGAGCATTGCCAGCGGGATCAGGGTGTTGCCTTCGCCATTGGCAAAGGCTCTTTTCAGCAGGCCTTCGGCTTCATGGTGTTCGGCTTCGGTCGCGCCGGGCTTGGCCACCAGCAGGCGGCCCAGGCGTGCCTGGGCACGAGGCGAGGTATCGGCGGCCGCGCGGTACGTCGCTTCGGCCTGCTTGATTTGCTCGGGGTCGCGGGTGCCGACCTGGATATCCGCCAGGCCCACTTGGGCCTCGCTGTAGCCCAAATCCGCGAGCTGCTGGTAGTTCTGCTGGGCAGTGACGGTGTCGCCACGTTTCAGCGCTTCATTGGCCAGGCGTTGGTCGGGCAGGCCGGCGCAACCGGCGAGGCTGACCGCAACAGCCAGCAACGCCGCAGTTCCCATGTGGGAGCGGGCTTGCTCGCGAAGGGGCCCTGTCAGTTGATGCATGTGTTGGCTGACACACTGCTTTCGCGAGCAAGCCCGCTCCCACAGGGATTGCGGTGTTTTTGAGAGAGTCATCACAGGCATGTCCTCTGCTTACAGACCGTTGGCCATGGCTTTGTCGATCAGCCAGTTCAGGGACGGGCCGCGATCGCTGGTCACTTCAACCGGGCGACCGGCGTAGGTGCTGTCCAGCGGGGCGTCGGGTTTGATCTGCACGCGGATGTCGGAGGACATTTCGCTGCTGTTCAGGCTGGTGCTGCTGACGATGGTGCCGGTGCGTACCTGCTCTTCATCCGCTACCTGGAAGTTCACGCGGGTGCCCGGGCGAACGTCGGCAAACTGGCGATAGGAGAAGCGCGCATCAACGTTGGCCTGGCTGCCGCGTGGCACCAGTTGGAAGATCACGTCGCCCTTGCTGGCGTACTGACCGTCTGCGACCAGTTGCTGGGCCACGACGCAGTCGCAAGGGGAGGTGAGGGTGCCGGTCATTTGCTTGCCGAACAGCTCTTCGACCTTGGCCGGTTGCAGCTGGTCTTCGTCCAGATGGCCCTTGAGTACGTCGAGCATGCTGGTGCTGAAGGTTGCCAATGGCGCGCCTTTGGCGGCGACCGCATCGCCTTTGATCAGGCTTTGCACGGTGCCATCGCGGGGCATGGTCACGTTCATCCCGGGCACGCTCACCAGGCCGGAGGTGGCGTGGCTGACGAAGTACATGCCGTACACCGATTTGACCACGAAGCCGAATGCCGCCAGGCCCACCACGAAGATCCCGAGGCTGAAAGTCACCGCCCGCAGGCGGCCACCGACGCTCATGTTGCTGCCGCCGTCCTTGACCTTGCGCGCCTTGGTGAAGTTGTCGCGTTGCAGGGTTGCCAGCACGTCACCCATGGTCACGATGTCACCGGCCAGGTGCGAGGTGATCAGGTGGCGCAGGGTGGAGATGTCTTGTGCATCGAGGTTCTGGAACTGGCAACCGGTGCGGCCGGTCTGGCGGTCGTAGGAGCGAATCTGCAGCTCGACGTCCATCGCCAGGCCCAGGTTGTCGATCACGAACTGCAAGCGACCCTTGTGCACATCGCCGACTTTCAGCGGCTGCTGCGGGGCGTTGAAGGCCAGGCCGCCGGCTGACAGGTCGATCACCCGCACTTCCATCGGTGTTTGATCGGCGCCGAAGAAGCGCAGCTTGGCCGGGATTTTGACCCGGGCGTGTTGGCGCTGGGCTTCGGATTCGTGGACAACGTTGGCGTTTACTGGGCTATTCATGGTGTTTAGTTCCTAGTTAATTCAGGCTTGGCAGGGTCAAACCATCATCAGCAACACGGCGACGAAAATGCTGCCGGCGGAGAAGGTCATGGTCCGAGACGACCAGGTGTTGAACCAACGTTGAAAGCTGGCCAAATCGCGGGTCAGTTTGGTGTCCTGGCGGGTCCAGGACTGTTGATCAAGGCGGAAGAACACGTAGATCTTCACCAGCGCGCCCATGATCTGGTTGTAATAGAGAATCACCGGGTAAGCCGGGCCGATCTTGTGGCCGGAGCACGACAGCAGCAGGGTCAGAATCAGGCGGGTGATGCCGATCCACAGCAGGTAGGCGAGGATGAACGCGCCGCCGTATTTGAAGGTGGCGATGATCGCCACGGTCAGCCCCAGCAGAGAGGTCCACATCGACACGCGTTGATCAAACAGCACGATGCTGGTGAACAGGCCCAGGCGACGCATACCCAGGCCCAGGGCACGTGAGTTCTGGCGCAGGTTGTTGCCGTACCAGCGGAACATCAGTTTGCGGCTGGCCTTGATAAAGCTCTTTTCCGGCGGGTGTTCCACGGTGTGGATCGCGGCGTCCGGTACGTAGAAAGTGTCGTAGCCCAGGCGCATCAGGCTGAACCAGCTGGACTTGTCGTCACCGGTCAAAAACTTGAAGCGGCCCAGGCGCCAGTGTTGCAGCGAGTCGCTTTCCACATCGGCAATGAAGCCCGGGTCGGTGACCACGTTGGCGCGGAATACCGACATGCGGCCGGTCATGGTCAGCACGCGTTTGGACAGGGCCATGGAGCACATGTTGATGTGGCGCTGGGCGAAGCGCAGCTTGTGCCACTCGCTCATGATGTAGCCGCCGCGCACTTCGCAGAACTCGTTGGTGGTCAGGCCGCCGACATTGCCGAACAGCTGGAACCACGGCACGGTCTTGCGCACTACGCCCTCGGCGAGCACGGTGTCGCCATCGATCACGGCCACTACGGCACGGTCGTCCGGCAGGTGGCGGGAGATGGCGCGAAAACCGAAGGCCAGGCCGTCACGCTTGCCGGTACCGGCGATGCGCACGAAGTCCAGTTTGACGTGGTCGGGCGGGTTCATCCTGGCCCACAGGCTCTTGACCAGCAGCTCATCGGACATTTCCACCAGGGAGCAGACCACGGTGGTAGGGAAGCCACATTCGATGGCCTCGCGGATCACCGAGCTGTAGACCTGGGCCGTGGTCAGCGCGTCGATCCGAAAGCTGGTAACCATCAGGAATACGTGGGACGGGTCTGCCGCCTTGCCCAGCTTGCGCACTTTGCGCCGCAGGTGCGGGTAGACCACGTACAGGAACAGCATGCCGCGAAAGAAATGCGTAGCACCCATCGAGTAGCGCCAGATACCGACGGCGCCAATCAGGAAAATAAAATTCTTCGACTCTGAGTCGAACGTACTCGCCGGCAACAGCAGGGCGAGTCCCATCAGCAGGCTCAGGAAAAACAGCCAGCCGGCAGATTGGAGGAGTACGTGTTTTAACTTGGACATAGGCGTCATTCCGCAGGTGAAGGAGGTTTCAAGCAGCAAGCGCCGGGGATCAGGACGCTTGCCGCTTGAAACTTGCCGTTGCTGTTACCAGCAAATGCCTTCGGTACGGCCGCTCACGCTGGTGGCCTTGGACATGAAGCCCACCAGGTCGACCACTTGCTTGCCGTGGGGGGCGTTGTGCGCCAGGGCACGGAACTTCTCGTCGCGGTTGCCCAGGATGATCACGTCGGAGTTGTTGATCACTTCGTCGAAGTCCGAGTTGAGCAGGGACGACACGTGAGGGATCTTGCCTTCGATGTAGTCCTTGTTGGCGCCGTGCACGCGAGCGTATTCGACGTTGCTGTCGTAGATGCTCAGGTCGAAACCCTTGCCGATCAGCATTTCTGCCAGTTCCACCAGCGGGCTTTCGCGCAGGTCATCGGTGCCGGCCTTGAAGCTCAGGCCCAGCAGGGCGACTTTGCGTTTGTCATGGCTGGAGACGATGTCGAAAGCGTTTTGCACCTGGGACTCGTTGCTGCGCATCAGCGAGTTGAGCAGCGGCGCATCCACGTCCAGGGAACCTGCGCGGTATGTCAGGGCGCGCACGTCCTTGGGCAGGCAGGAACCGCCGAAGGCAAAGCCCGGGCGCATGTAGTACTGGGACAGGTTGAGGGTCTTGTCCTGGCAGACCACTTCCATCACTTCGCGACCGTCGACACCCACCGCCTTGGCGATGTTGCCGATCTCGTTGGCGAAGGTCACTTTGGTCGCATGCCAGACGTTGCAGGTGTACTTGATCATCTCGGCGACGGCGATGTCCTTGCGGATGATCGGCGCGTCGAGTTCTTCGTACAGCGACTGCAGAACATCGCCGGAAGCGGTGTCGAATTCACCGATGACGGTCATCGGCGGCAGGTCGTAGTCGGCGATGGCGGTGCTTTCACGCAGGAACTCAGGGTTTACGGCGACGCCGAAGTCGACGCCGGCTTTCTTGCCCGAGCAGTCTTCGAGAATCGGAATCACCACATTGGCCACGGTACCTGGCAGCACGGTGCTGCGGACCACGATGGTGTGACGGGAGGTCTTGTCACGCAGGACAAAACCGATCTCGCGGCACACCGATTCGATGTAGTTGAGTTCCAGGTCGCCGTTCTTCTTGCTCGGCGTGCCGACGCAAATCATCGACAGGTCGGTATCACGGATTGCCTCGGCGAAATTGGTGGTGCCGCGCAGTCGGCCGGTTTGAACGCCCTGGCTTAACAGCTCGCCCAGACCCGGTTCAACGATGGGGGATTTACCCGCGTTGATCAGGTCAATCTTTTCCTTGGAGATGTCTACGCCAACGACCTCATGGCCCCGTGCAGACAGGCAACCGGCACATACCGCGCCGACGTAACCCAAACCAAATATGCTGATGCGCATCGCATTTACCTCATTGTTAATCGTGCCACTAGATGGCCGGAGTTCATGTTTTGAAGCGTCACCCAGGCACTGGGAAGTGCGACGAATAAACGTCGGTATATCCAGTGCAGGCATACTAAAAGTCGAGTGACTAACTAATGCACTCAAGTTGTGCGCAACTTGGCCTTATTGTTGGGGCTTGCCCTGAAATGCAGCCAGCCTTCCTGGGGAAGGGCCTGGCGCCAGTGCCGCAAGGCGTTGACAGGGGCTTTGAGCCCTTATATATCAACGGCTTGGGTTGTCTCACTGACCCATACAGGTGAGCTCAGCCTTGGCCTTGTCGGAGAAAGTAGTGAAACCTTTGCGTCCGCCTTCAACTAATCAGTTGATGATTTGACCATTGAGTCAAAGTTATATGACAACTTTGCTACTTTCCTTGGTCGCCACGTAAGTCATCTCTTACATCTTCAGAGATAATCGTTACCGGTGGTATGAGCGGTGCTTTAGGACATAGTTCCTGTCCACTCATCCTGTTTCCGGAAATTTCTTGAAATATTAGGAAAGATGGCACTAGTACTATTCTGATAGCACTTGCTATTTAGGCCAGTAGTTGCGGGGAGTTGCGAGGGGTAAATAGTTTTGTGCCACTACTGTTTTAAAAAAGTGGTGCCACTACGAAAAAAATTGACGAATGTCGAGTGAAATAAATGTTAGGGAATCTGAAGAATTATTTTTGACGCCAAATAAATGGCGAATTCGGAATTGGAATGCAAACAAAATGTGGGAGCGGGCTTGCTCGCGAAAGCGGCGTGTCAGGCAATAAAGGCATCGACTGAACCACCGCTTTCGCGAGCAAGCCCGCTCCCACATTTGGATCTTCGTTGTCAGGTTATTCCGGTGCGTGATCCCGCAGGAACACCAGGTTATCCGGCTTCGACTGCTCCGCATTGAAGCGATAACCCTGCACGTCAAACTCCTTGAGTCGGGCCGGGTCGTTGATGCGTTCTTCAATCACAAAGCGGCTCATCATGCCCCGGGCCTTCTTGGCGTAGAAGCTGATGATCTTGTACTGGCCGTTTTTCAGGTCCTTGAACTCGGTGTTGATGATTCGCGCATTCAATGCCGGGCGTTTGACTGCCGAGAAGTACTCGTTGGACGCGAGGTTGAGCAGCACGTCATCGCCTTGTTCGGCCAGGGCTTCGTTGAGCCACTCGCTGATGCGGGTGCCCCAGAAAGCGTACAGGTCCTTGCCACGGGCGTTGGGCAGTTTGGTGCCCATTTCGAGGCGGTACGGCATCATCAGGTCCAGCGGCCGCAGCAGGCCGTACAGGCCGGAGAGCATGCGCAGGTGGTCCTGGGCGTAGGTGAAATCGGCGTCCTTGAGGGTTTCGGCGTTGAGGCCGGTGTAGACGTCGCCCTTGAATGCCAGCAGGGCTTGTTTGGCGTTGGCGGGGGTGAAGGCGGGGGTCCAGCTGCCGAAGCGTGCGGCGTTGAGGCCGCCGATTTTGTCGGAGACGTGCATCAGTTCGCTGATTTGCGCCGGGCTGAGTTCGCGCAGTTGTTCGATCAGCTCCTGGGAGTGGTCGAGGTATTGCGGCTGGGTGAAGCGCGGGGTGACCGGCTTTGACTCGAAATCGAGGGTTTTGGCGGGGGAAATCACCGTCAGCATGAAGTCGTCTCCTTTAATCGTGGGGGGATTCTAGGGGGTAGGGCGGTTTGACTCCACCTATGATGGTGATAGATAGCTGTGCGGTCGTTGGGGGGCATATCCGTTTCTGCGGTTACGGCGGCTTATGGTTTCGCTCTTACAGCGAGTCACTTTGCAAAAGCGTTCAAAAGTGAGCCGCTGTAAGAGCGGAACCAATACAAGCCATCACTCAAATAACGCATATACACACCAACCCAATAGCGCCCCCACACGATCGGCTATAGTGCCCGACGACTCTGGAAAGGGAGACCCTTCGTGCAAATTGCGCTTTTACTGTCAGCCTGGCTCATCTGCCTGGGCGCCCAAGCCGCCCCCGTGGATGTCGCGACCCTGGACCGCGGCACCTGGCCCGAACGCCTCAGCAGCCCCGCCCTGTTCGACGTCGCCTCACGCGCAGAAATCCTGATGTTCGCCCATACCCTGCTGGCCAGCGAAGCCCTCGACGAGCCCGCCCTCAAGCAGCGCCTGGGCCTGAAGATCATCAACCAGGCCTCGATCGACGACCTGCGCCGTCAACTCTGGCAACGGCTACTGGAAAACTACACCTTCGCCCAACAAAGCTGCGAACAGGACGCCTCCTTCTGCTACCTGGTGGAAAACATGGACGACCTGCGCGAACAAGCCGCCAAATTCGAAGTCAGCGACAACTCCTTCTATATAGGCTGGGCCGGCCCCAGCCGCGCATTCCACGAGCGCTACCTGGATGAACAGTTGCGCAAGGCCGCCCTGTTCCCCCAGATCAGCAGCGAAATCGCGCGCTTCGGCGATCACGAGCGCAACGGCGACGAACTCAACGACCGGATGTTCCTGCTGACCTTCGACAGCGGACCGTCCCCGGTCAGCGGCAATACCGACTGGCTCGCCGACTACCTGCGCAAACAGAAAATGCACAGCCTCTTCTTCGTGCTGGGCAACAGCCTGCAAACCCGCGTCGAGAAAAGCTCGGCCACCGATGTGCAGGCGCTGTACCAGGGCCAGTGCGTCGGCATCCAGGGCTGGCAGTACCGCTCCCATAGCCATTGGGTCGACTGGCAGTCGTCCATCACTCGCAGCGCCTCCCTGGCGCAAAACCTGATGCCGGAAAACTACCTGCCGCTGTTCCGCCCGCCGTACGGTCAGCGCCGGTCCGACAGCCAGGGATTTTTCCAGTCACAAGGGCTGCAAGTGGCCTTGTGGGACATCGACTCGGAAGACGAACCCGGCAAGCTCAAGGCTGATGAGTCGGCGAACCGCGTGCTCACACTGATGCTGTTGTGGCGGCGCGGGGTGATCGTCTTCCACGACACCCAGGACAAGGCGCGCATCGCTTTACCCTGGCTTTTACACGCCACCGCAGAAAGTGGACTCGGCTGGCAGGATTGCCGCGAAGCGTTTCGCTGAAAAAGCACGAAAAGCCCGGCCCTGTTGGGGCTGAGGTTTTTCAGGGGGGAATTTGGGAGGTATTTCGACACAGGCGAACTTCCGACTTTAACGGTGCAATGCCGGCGCGCCTAGTGCTATTCGTCATCCTGAAAAATAAACTTCAAAAAAGCGTCAAAGTGCTTTTTCCTGTCATGTGTTTTGCGGTATTACGAAGACAGACAGCCGAAACCTGCAACACAGGTGGCGTCTTCCAAGACACCTCTTGTGTGCACCGCACTTGACGCCCCTCAAGTGCGTTCGACGGTCGAATCGAGGCGCAGCACTGTCGCGGTATTGCGTCGACTGGCTCCCACAAAGGTGACCGAGTATGGATGATCATGGACGTAACCCTTCTTCCGACCAGCCAATCCTTTATGTGCTTGATACCAATGTACTGATTCACGATCCAAACGCACTGCTCAACTTCGAAGAACACCACGTCGCCATCCCGATGATCGTGCTTGAGGAGCTCGACAAACTCAAAAGCGGGCACCACAGCGTTGCAGCCGAATGCCGCCAGGCCATCCGCCTGATCGACAAGACCCTCGGCGAAGCCTCCCCCGACGATGTCGAGGTGGGCGTACCGATCCAGCGTGGCAAAGGCGGGCCTAAGGGCTTGCTGTCGATTCTGATGAACAAGCGCAGCGAGCCCAACAGCTTGCTGCCGGAGAATCTGAACGACAACAAAATCATCAACCAATTGATCGACCTGCACGCACGCGACAAGGACCTGCGCCTGGTGCTGGTGACCAAAGACATCAATATGCGCCTCAAGGCACGAGCGTGTGGGATCGCTGCCGAGGACTACAGTACCGACCAACTGGTTGACGACGTGTCAATGCTGTCTCGTGGTTATCACACCATGACCGGCTCGTTCTGGGATCGCGTCAGCAAGGTCGAAACCCGTCAGGACCATGGCCGCACCTGGCACCAGGTACAGCTGATCGACAACCTGCCGGCTGTGCACATCAACGAATTCATCATCGACGAACAGGGTTTTGTGGGCTGGATCAAAGAGATCCAGGTCGACAAGCTGCTGATCCTCGACCTGCATCAGGAACCCCTGTTGCACCAGGAAGCCTGGGGCCTGAAACCGCGTGATATCTACCAGAGCCTGGCGCTGTATGCCTTGCTTGATCCGGACATCCACCTGGTCAACCTGACCGGCGCCGCAGGTTCGGGGAAAACCATCCTCGCCCTGGCTGCCGCCATCGAACAGACCATGGTTACCAAACGCTATCGCCGCATCATCGCCACCCGCAGCGTGCAGGGCCTGGACCAGGAAATCGGTTTCCTGCCCGGCACCGAAGCGGAAAAAATGGAGCCGTGGCTGGGGGCGATCACCGACAACCTCGAAGCCTTGCACATGGATGACGAAAACACCCATGGCAGCGTCGATTACATCCTCAGCAAAGTGCCGTTGCAGTTCAAATCCCTCAACTACATTCGAGGTCGCAGCTTCCAGCAGAGCCTGATTTTGATCGATGAATGCCAGAACCTCACGCCGCACCAGATGAAAACCATCATCACCCGTGCCGGCGCCGGTTCCAAAGTGGTGTGCCTGGGCAACCTGGCACAGATCGACACCCCTTACCTGTCCGCGACCAGCTCCGGGCTGACTTACTTGACGGAACGCTTCAAGGACTTCCCGAACGGCGTGCACATCGCCTTGCAAGGTGTCCCTCGTTCGATTCTGGCCGAATACGCCGAATCTCACCTGTAACCACGGTCAATGTGGGAGCTGGCTTGCCTGCGATAGCATCACCTCGGTGTAACTGACATACCGAGGTGCCTGCATCGCGGGCAAGCCCGACTCCCACAAAAGCCAGCTCCCACATTTGATCGGCGTTGGGTTTACAATCGGAGCTCCTGATCAGGAGTATCCCTGTGCTGACTCATCTCGATTCCCAAGGTCGCGCCCACATGGTCGACGTCACTGAAAAAGCCGTGACGTTCCGTGAAGCCGTGGCCGAAGCGCGGGTGCGCATGTTGCCCGAGACCCTGAAAATGATTGTCGACGGCGCCCACCCCAAGGGCGACGTGTTTGCCGTGGCCCGTATCGCCGGGATCCAGGCCGCAAAAAAAACCAGTGATCTGATTCCCCTGTGCCACCCGTTGATGCTCACCGGGGTCAAGGTCGAGCTCAGTGCCGATGGCCTGGACGCGGTGCGCATCGTCGCCCGCTGCAAACTCTCCGGGCAGACCGGCGTGGAGATGGAAGCGTTGACCGCGGCCAGTGTTGCCGCCCTGACGATCTACGACATGTGCAAGGCCGTGGACCGTGGCATGACCATCGAAACCATTCGGCTGCTGGAGAAACTCGGCGGCAAGAGCGGGCATTTCAAGGCGGACCAGGCATGAGCATCAACGTACTGTTTTTTGCGCGCTACAGCGAAGCGATTGGCCTGGACTCCCTGGAGATGGAAGGTGACTTCGCGACGGTCGACGCTGTACGCCAGGCATTGGCCGGTGACCCGGAATTCGCAGTGCTCAATGAGGCCAGCCTGATGTGCGCTCGTAACCAGGAACTGTGCGACCTTGAAGAGCCGCTGCAAGCTGGCGACGAAGTGGCATTCTTCCCGCCCGTGACCGGAGGCTGACCATGGCGATTCGGGTGCAGGCCGAGGCGTTTGATCCCGGCGCCGAGGTCAATGCGATGCATGCGGCCAATGTGGGCGTAGGCGCGGTGGTGAGTTTTGTCGGCTATGTGCGCGACTTCAATGATGGCCTGGATGTGGCGGGGATGTTCCTCGAACACTACCCGGGCATGACTGAAAAGGCTCTCGGCAAAATCGTCGTGGAGGCCGAGCAACGCTGGCCGCTGCTCAAGCTGGAAGTGTTGCATCGCATTGGCGCCCTGGAGCCGGGTGAGCCGATCGTGTTTGTTGCGGCGGCCAGCGCCCATCGTCAGGCCGCGTTCGATGCCTGCGCCTTTGTGATGGACTACCTGAAGACGCGGGCTCCGTTCTGGAAGAAGGAAAACACCAGCGAAGGGCCACGCTGGGTGGAAGGGCGCGACAGCGATCACGCAGCCGCTGACCGCTGGAAATAACGTGTGGCGAGGGAGCTTGCTGTGGGAGGGAGCTCCCTCCCCACAGCAAGCTCCCCCGCCACACAGGTCAGGTCGAGGCGTGCAGCCGGTGTGGAGAAAGCATCGCTTCGGTCAACCCGAACGCCGCCAATGCATCCGGCAACGGCTTGCCGCGCACCAGCGCCGCACTGGCCTGGCCCATCGCCGGAGACGTCTGGATCCCGTAGCCGCCCTGAGCCGCAATCCAGAATAATCCCTCCACCTGTGGATCGAACCCGCAGACCAGATCACCATCGCTGACGAAACTGCGCAGCCCGGCCCAGGTCCGCGCAGGCCGGCGGATGCTCAGGGTGGTGGCTTCCTCGATGTGATAGATGCCCGTGGCGATGTCCAGCTCTTCCGGTTGCACGTCGTGGGGCTCCACCGGGTCGGCATTGGCCGGTGAGCCGAGGAACATGCCGGCGTCGGGTTTCATATAGAACGAACCGTCGAGGGCCGCCAGCTCCGGCCATGCGTGGATGTTCAGCTCGGCGGGTGGAGAGAAGACGAACGCGCTGCGACGTTTGGGTTGCAGGCCGATTTTCTGTGCACCGGCCAACTCGCCGATATGGTCGGCCCAGGCGCCGGCGGCGTTGATGATCACCGGGGCGCTGAAGTGTTGTTGGGCCGTGCGCACTTGCCACAGTCCCTGACCGTCGCGGGTCAGTTTCTGCACGTCACTGTCGGTGTGGATTTCTCCGCCATTGCGCCGAATGCCGCGCAGGTAACCTTGATAGAGCGCATCGGTATCGATGTCACACACGGTCGGGTCGTAGATCCCGCCATGGACTTTTTCCCGGCGCAGGATCGGCATCATGGCCATCGACTCCTCGACGTCGAGCAGTCGCGTTTCTGGCACAAGGGCTTTGGCACTTAGGTACTGGCGCTGCAACTCACCGGGGTCGCCAATCAAGTCCACCAGCAATTCGCCCCGTGGGGTGAGCAATGGGTGTTCGGCAAAGCCTGCGGGCGGCTGATCGAAGAAGGCGCGGCTGCCCAGCGTCAGTGCGCGGACCTGGGGCGTGCCATAGGCGGCGATGTACAGGGCGGCGGAACGGCCGGTGGAGTGGTAACCCGGCATCGACTCGCGTTCCAGCACGATGACGCGGGCATGGTGTGACAGCCAGTAGCCGGCGGATGCGCCGGCGATGCCACCGCCGATGATGAGGTAGTCGGCCTGGTTCATGTGTTCCTCCTGGATTTGAAAATGCTGAAACCAAATGTGCAGGCTTGCTTGCTCCCCCACAAGCCCACTTTCACATTTATATTCAGCCTGGCGATAAAGCAGGAAATCGCTATTTCCTTTTGACCTGAAAACTCCGGAAAAACTGTTATTTCTAACAGTAGGCGGTCCCTTCTATAAAGCGCTTACTTGCATCAGGCCGGTACAAGATGTGGCGTTGATGATAACTGTTCTCTATGTTGGATAAGGAGAAGGAAATGAAAGCGGAAGATCCCAATGTTCGTTTAAAAACGTTTGATATTGAATTCCCTCGCGATGGTGGCAATGTAGTTAATAATGAGGTGTATCTGGGTGGCAAACAGCAATGTCAAGTCAATATAATTGTCCAAAAGGAGAGGAGAAACGCTGAAGGTATATGGGAGCTGGCAGCCTTTGAGGCGACGGAGCTTGAAAGTGCCACGGTGGTTGAGTATTCCACAAACCCAGAAGCGACAATTCCGGCCGGATGGTATTGTGATACAAAAAGGAACGAATTTAACATGGGTCGGTGGTCGGGGGTGCTTGAGGAACCCAGCATGGCTACAGCCCCTTCTAACCCTATTATTCAGCCGATGCCCGGTATTGGTCCGCTCGAAAATGAGAAGCGATACCTGAGGTGTGATCTGAGATCAACTGGTAATCAGCAGTTTATGGCAAAAATTACGGTGGGACGTAAAACATATACAACCAATATGGAGAGAGATAATGTTAATTATCAATCATCTGTCACTGTTAAGTGTCAAGAGCCCTATACATTGTCTGCTGAGCGGCTCGATCATTGGGCTGATACCGACGCCTTTTCAGTGCAGGGTGTGGATGTGGATATTTATTATTGGACGCCACCCCTTGGGTTGAGATTTGTCGAGAATATACCTCCGACTGATCCCGTAAAATTAAAAGATCCATCTGTTCAGGGGGATCACTTTGATATTTACTACACTCGGGACATTGGGCACGGTATTAGACAGATCGGCGGTGTCATACGGGGTAATACTGTTGGAAACATCACAATGAATAGCCTACTGAAAAAATCTTCAGGGGGAAATGAACTAATTCCTGCGAACAAGCGCAATACCATCATGCGTGCTGCGCGAGTCAAGGCCTGGTTGAATAACCCCAACACCGATCAACAAGGGGCCAGTATTTGGACAATGGTCGATAGTTATGGCTGCTCGCATCACTATTACCTGACCGAGACCGACAATTACAATGTGATGGTGCTGCGCGCCACTTCAAAACCCTGACGTTCCAGGCATTTCATCCCCTCTCCAAGTGCGAAGCGGTGGACCTATGGACATCTATTCGAACGCGTTTAATTTCAGCGCCCACCTCGGCGGTTCGGTTGACCTGCGTACCGGGCAGTATGGGTGTCTGGTTCGTTTGGCAGTCTTGAGCCCAAAAGGGCCGTTAGAGATCAGCCGAGAGATTGCCTTGGCGTTCTCGATGATGGATACCCGCAACAGTGGCTACGGTAAAGGCTGGAGCTTGTCGAATACCGAATTTGACCCGAACAGCTTCAAGCTTACGCTACTCAACGGTGAACAATATCTAACCCAAGGGCTGCCCTCCGTAGGGGACAATGCTGTTATTACCGACCATAAGTTGAAGGACCTCACCATAAAACGGGTTGCGCAAAATACGCTGCACGTAATTTACAAGGATGGCACTGTCGAAATCCTGCGTCCCCTCAGCATTCCCGGTCCCTATAAGATCAGTGCCATCCAGTTCGAAAATGGCGAGCGGCTGACCTTCCGGTATGGCGGTAATAACTTATTGCAGAGCATTGTTGACGATAAAGAAACCGACCTGTTGATGTTGAAGTATTCCGCCGGATCGCTGGTAACCGCCGATACACTAATTGATGGTAATCGTTATGCCCGTACGCGATTTGAATATAATCATATCGACAATCAACTGACCAAGGTCACGGTTCCTTATGACTTGGCCGGGCCAGTCGCAAGTGAGGCCTATTCGTTTCAGTACCTCAGGTTGCCTGATGCAATGGTAGCTATTTCGCAGGTTATGACACCCATGGGGGGGCAGGAGATAATTCGGTATAACTCAAATGGGCATCAATACGATGCCCGTTTGTATATTCCGGTCGTCACCTACTGGGAGCAAAACCCCGGACGCGGGCAGCCCTCTGTCGTCCGCTCTTATAACTACAGTCCCAACCGTAACTTCACGGGATATCCTCTGAATGGCGGATTTCGCCAGGGCCAGGATAATTTGTATCGGGTGGATAGCGAGTACGCTTATTGGGCGGAAGAAACTTACGTTGATAATAATGGCAAGCCCCTGCGGTCTACCCGCGCCACTTATAATCGTTTTCACCTGTTGACTGAGGAATTAATGCTAGCCAATGGCAGCCAGGTCAAAACCGAGACTGTCTACAATGAAGTTCGGGGCATCCAGTTTCCAAATCAGCCCGCCAATCTCCAACTTCCGAGCCGCATCACCAAGACCTTTGAGCTGTATCCCCAGGGTGGCAAACCCCCAAGGGCGGAAGTGGTCAGTATCACCACCGATGACTTCGGCAACGAACTAAGCCGCACCGAGGCCTCCGGCGTACGCACCGAATACACTTATTACCCGGTGACCGGCGAGCCCCGAAGATGCCCTGCCGACCCCCATGGACTCTTTCAACGTTACCTGAAGCTGGAAAAGCTTTTCCCGGCCAGATCGACCACTGCGGCTCGGACCACTGAACATTCCCACACCGACGTCTCGATAACGGGGGGCGGCTACTTCGTCATGCCGCTTGCCATCAACCTTGAAGGGGGCACCCATACGTCTTATACCTATCATTCTGTGGCCGCCAACACCGCCCTGCATGGTCGCTTGAAAAGCTCCACGACGACGATCGACAAACTCTCTCTGGTCTCCGATTTCACCTGCACCTTCAATGGCGACTCGATCACCGAAGTCCGGAGCTTGAAGGGGCGTGAGCCTGGTCAATGGCTCGAGTCCGCGCGCACGTGGTCACTGACCAATCAGCGTCTGCTCGACATGACACGTGATGCCGTCGGCAGCCTGGCGATGACGTACGATGTCAGTGGGCGGCTGACATCGGAAACCGCCGCGCCAGGCACGCTCCAGATGGCCCGACGTCGTTATGCCTATCACTTTTCGGCCGGGGCCAAGATGGCCCATTTGGTCACCACGGATGCACAAGGCACCGTGCTCTTCACGTATTTCGATGGCATGGGACGCCAGCTCTCTGCTGCGCAATCGCTTGATGGCATCGCGGACAATGACAGGCTTCTGGGTTCCTGGGCGTACGACGCACTCGGGCGGCTCGTGAAGCAAACCCGTCTGGATTATCTGGGTGATGGGCCGCGTACATTGAAAACCAGCCACGCCTATAACATTTGGGGCAACCCGTGGACGGTAACTCAACCCGATGGTCGGGTATTGATCGATGAATATGACCCGCTCCTCAACCGCCGGGTGACGGGGGTGCAAGGTGACGCGCAACTGGAAACCTGGTTCAACGAACACAATCAACCGGCACGGGTTGAGCGGGTGAGCGTTGGCGGTGCGCGCATTGTGGTGGAAACCCGTACTTATGACGGGCTGGGCCGCTGCACGGAGCGCATCGATGCCAGGAAGACCAAGACTGAATACGCCTATGACATTTTTGATCGTGTGGTGCGCAGCCTGGAAACCCCCTCCGACGGAACGCCGCCCCGTGAGCGGTTGACGACGTATGCGCTTGGCACCAGCGAGCCAATGGTGCGCACCCTCACCGTAGACAGCAAGCTGCTTGGCACGCGTGAATACGACAGCCTGGGCCGCGTCATTTCCCAAGCGCGTGGCAACGCAACAGCCACGACCTGGGAGTACAAGCCCAACCAGGTTGCGCCAGTGGCGGTGACTTCGCCGCGCGGTGACCGCCAGGAGTACCGGTATGACCTCGAGCTGGAAACATTGACGGGCGTCCAGATGGCAGGGCATGCGCCGA
Organism: Pseudomonas sp. Ag1; assembly: GCF_000278565.1. Lineage (NCBI taxonomy): Bacteria > Pseudomonadati > Pseudomonadota > Gammaproteobacteria > Pseudomonadales > Pseudomonadaceae > Pseudomonas > Pseudomonas sp. Ag1. The sequence goes on along the minus strand of NZ_AKVH01000100.1, from coordinate 139,003 downwards.
TAGACCTTGAGTACGACCCCATCAGTGGCGCGATGCGACAATCCCTTACAGCCGGGCTCAAGCATGAGATGAGTTACGACGAGAACGGCTATCTCGCCAAGGAAGTTCAGACGCTGGGCAGTCAGGCATTGACTAGCCTGACCAGCTACTCACCGGGTGGGCGGCTGTTGCGGCATACCTCGGCGGATGGGCAGCGCAGTGACCTGAAATATGACCTGTTCGGACGCCTCCAACAGACAACCACCGGTTTTATCGGCACGATCCAGGCTTACGACAGCCTGGGGCGCCCATCGGCGCGAACCCTCAGTTACCAATTCATGCGTCTTACCGACTCGGTGGTCTATGACGCATGGGGGCGTGAGTCAGAACGTAAGCTGGATCAGTTCGGTGCGCTACTGCAGAACATCGTCAGCACCTATTACGACGATGGCCTGCTGGCCACTCGCACGTTGAAAGATGCGAATGACGTCGTGGTCACGGGCGAGACGTTCACTTACGATGGTTATTCGCGGCTCAAATCCTATGTGTGCGACGGCACGCAATTCCCCATGGATCGATTGGGTCGGGCGATCAAGCAGCAGCATTTCAGTTACGACGGTCTCGATAATATGACCGAAGTGCAGACGACATTTACCGATGGCGATAGCGACCGTAGCGAGCGTTTTTTCCAGGGTCAAGATCCTGCTTGCCTGACGCGCGTAACCCACACTAACCCGGTGCAAAACCTGACCCTGAGCTATGACGCCTCCGGTAATTTGCAGCAGGGCACCTCCAGCCGCAGCTTTGCGTACAACGGTTTTGACCAGCTCACTGGTGTGCAGGTCGACGCCCTCAGGTACAGCTATCAATACGACGGCGAAGCACGCCAGGTGCTTGCTGCGCGAGGCAACGAAGCCCCCGTGATGCTGGCCTATGCCGGGGATCGGCTCGACACGCTGGTGGAGGGCAGTAAACGGGTGCATTACGTGCGCGACGGCGACCAGGTGCTGGCCTACCGTGATCACGGTAATCGCGAGCAACTACTGGTCAATGACGGCGCTGGCAGTGTCCGCGGTGTGGTGGCGCCGGGCATGGAGCAGGTGCGCCGGCAGTACGCGCCCTACGGTGACGCCAGGATCGCCTTGGCAGATGGCACGCCTCCTTCGATGGTCCATCTGCAACTGCCCGCATACAACGGCGAACGGCTGGACGTACCGGTCAACCTCTATCACCTGGGTAATGGGCGCCGTGCCTATGATCCCGAACTCATGGTGTTTCTCTCTCCTGATCCCCTCAGTCCTTTTGACGAGGGCGGGATCAACAGCTACGCCTACTGTGGCGGTGACCCGGTGAATTGGTCGGACCCCAGCGGCCTCTTCAGTTTTCCAACATGGGCCCGGTGGGCACTGACCGGTGTTGCACTGGGCATGTCGGTGGTCACCGCTGGGCTTGCAACTGCGGGCTTGCTCGCTGCCATCGGCGCTCAAGCCGCTGCACTGACCATTGCCGGCAAGAGCGCGCTGTTGGTAGCCTCAGGCGCGGCCTCGGTAGGTGGGACGTTGGGGATTGCCGCACTGAGCGTTGAGGCGGTCGACAATCAGATGGGCTGGGATCGCTCCAGTCAAATCAACGTCCTGAACTGGGCATCGCTGACCTTTGCAGCGGTGGGTGTCGCGGCCAGTTTAGGGGGCGCAGGCATAGCGGCGACGGGCGCTTCCCGGGCGGTTGAAGTCGCCGCAAGCCCGGCGGTCCGAAGCTTCAGTCTATTGAGTTCCCAAGCAAGGGCCGGATTGCAGGCCGCTGGCAAGTTGCTGACCGGTGCTTCTTACAAGTTCTTCAATGACATTACGCTGCCAAGCCAAGCCTGGGGGGTGACGCGTTTTGGCTTGCGCGTGGTCAATCTGTACCGCTCGGTCGACGGTCGGATCAGAAAGCGCCAGCCGGCAGCGCCTATCGGGGGCGATGCCGAGAACTTGCAGCAGCCACTGGGGCAGCCGCAACCCCAGCCTCAGGCCCATCGTCTTGTCGATATGTCGGGCAGCAGCTTCACTTTCCATGAGGCCTTTTCGCAGGAGGCCTCGCGTGTTCGCCAACCCATCCTGGCCGAATGGAATTCGGCCTGAGGTCTTCCAGCTTAAGGGCGTTTGCGCTCCACCGGACGCAACAAATGCGTCGGCGGCGTTTCGCAGCTGATCTTGCGGCCCAGCAAGGTTTCGATCGACGGCAACTGATACGAGTCGTCTTCACCGGCAAAGCTGATGGACACGCCCGCCGCGCCCGCGCGGCCGGTACGGCCAATCCGGTGCACGTAGTCGTCCGGCACTTCCGGCAGGGTGAAGTTGATCACGTGGCTGATGCCATCGATGTGAATCCCGCGTCCGGCCACGTCGGTGGCCACCAGCACGCGAATCTTGCCTTCGCGGAAACCTTCCAGGGTCTTGATGCGCTTGTGCTGCGGCACGTCGCCGGACAGTTGCGCGGCATTCACGCCATCACGCACCAGGCGTTCTTCGATGCGGCGCACTTCGTCCTTGCGGTTGGCAAACACCATGACCCGCTCCCAACCGTTGTCGTTGACCAGGTTGTAGAGCAGCTTGTATTTGTCGGCACCGGCCACGGCATAGATATGCTGTTCGACGTTCTCGCTGGCGACGTTGAGTGCCTCGATCTCGACGATGGACGGGTCGGTGGTCCACTGCTTGGCGAGGTTCATCACGTCTTCGGTGAAGGTCGCGGAGAACAGCAGGGTCTGGCGCTCGTTTTTCGGCGGGGTCTGGCGAATGATCTGACGCACTTGCGGGATGAAGCCCATGTCGAGCATGCGGTCGGCTTCGTCCAGCACCATCACTTCGACCATGTCCAGGTGCACGTCGCCGCGCTGGTTGAAGTCCAGCAAGCGCCCCGGCGTGGCCACCAGGATGTCGCAGTGGCGCGCTTCCAGGTGCTTGAGCTGCTTGTCGAAGTCCATCCCGCCAACAAACGTCATCACGTTGAGGCCGGTGTACTTGGTCAGGTCGGCGGCGTCCTTGGCGATCTGTACCACCAGCTCCCGGGTCGGGGCGATGATCAGTGCGCGGGGTTCACCCATGTAGCGCTCTTTTGGCGGTGGGGTCTGCAACAACTGCGTAATGATCGAGATCAGGAAAGCAGCGGTCTTGCCGGTACCGGTCTGGGCGCGACCGATGGCGTCTTTGCCGGCGAGGGTGAAGCCCAGCACTTGCGCCTGGATCGGCGTGCAGTACGGGAAACCCAGGTCCTGGATGGCGTGCATCAGTTCCGGGGCGAGCTTGAAATCATGAAAGCGGGTTTTGCCTTCCTGGGGTTCGACGGCGAAGTCTTCCAGTTTCCAGGGAATAACCACAGGTTTGGGCGCGCGTTCACGGCGCGGCTTCTCCTGGCGTGGCTCCTGGCGTGGTTGGTCGGCGGCTGGCTCTTCAGCGACGTTAACCGTGGCGGGTGTGGTCACCGGCTCTTTTTTTGGCGAGGCTACAGGTGCGGTCCGGCCAGGCTGCTGGCCGTCATTGCGGCTGCCTTGAACGTGGGCGGGGGCACTGGAACCTGGCGCGAGCTGCTCAGCCTCGCTTTTACCGAACATCTTCTTGAGTGCTTTGAGCACGGTCATCTCATCAATTGGTTAAGGAATGTACGCCGGCCAGTGTAATGCAAGAATCGGGCGCGGCGTAGTGCGTTGGTCATGCGGCTACACAATGGGCGGTTTTCAGCCCAGGCGGGCGGCCAACCAGTCACCGATATCGTGTATCTCCTGGGGTAACACTTCGTGGCCCATTGGGTATTCCTGCCATGCAACGGTGACACCACGCGACTTCAAATGCTCATAGGCGCTGCGACCCATGGCGTTCTGCACCACGTCGTCGTATTGGCCGTGCAGGCACAGCGCCGGAATCCGTTGCTGGCTCGCCGACAATTCGAGTTCGTCACCGAAAGTGGGAGCGTAGGTGGAAAGGGCGATCACGCCACCCAAGGCGCCCTGCCATTTCAGGAACGCGGTGTGGAACACCACGGCGCCACCCTGGGAAAAACCGGCGAGGAAAATCCGCGAGGCGTCTATCCCGCTGCTTTTTTGTTCCTTGATCAGGTCGGTAACCATTTTTGCCGAGGCTTCCAGCTCTTCAACACTGATGGAACGCGCCGGGCTCATGGCCTTGATGTCGTACCAACTGGGCATCTCATAGCCGCCGTTGATGGTCACCGGGCGTGTCGGCGCCTGGGGCAGGACAAAGCGCGTCGACAGGAGTTTTTCCTGCAGGGCTTCGGCCACGGGCAGGAAGTCGTAGCGATCGGCACCCAGGCCATGCAACCAGATTACGCAGGCGTCTGCGGGCTTGGCGGGCTGAAGAATCAAGGGTTCGGTCATGTCTGCTCCATAAATGTGCGTGCGCTCCGATTGGGTGCGTCGGAACGGTGCGCGACAGGTTGATCTGTTAAGAGAATGTCGCAAGGTTGAATCTTTTGCTCTTGACCATGGGCTGAAACGACTCAGCCATCAGTCTGGTACGGGGCTTGCTATGTGAAACCCGATGTCAAGGCTCACCCCAGGCGGTAACACTATCAGTGACTGCCGCCTGTGGGATAGCAACTGGACTTAAAGCAAAAACCTCATGCTGTTTGACCCCAAAAAAAGCCAACACGGGTCGATGTCGCCTCATAAGGGTGCGGTGGGGTTCGAGCTCCGACACAACAAGAGCAAAACTGGAGGTTTGAATGAAGGTATTGAAATCCACCCTGGCCATCGTGACCGCGGCTACCGTACTGGGTGTCAGTGGTTTCGCCCAGGCTGGCGCCACTCTGGATGCCGTGCAGAAGAAAGGCTTTGTGCAGTGTGGCGTGAGCGACGGTCTGCCGGGCTTCTCGGTGCCGGACGCCAGCGGCAAGATCCTCGGGATCGACGCTGACGTGTGCCGTGCTGTTGCCGCTGCCGTATTCGGCGACGCAACCAAGGTCAAATTCAGCCAGTTGAATGCCAAGGAGCGTTTCACCGCGCTTCAGTCTGGCGAAGTCGACATCCTGTCGCGCAACACCACCATGACCAGCTCCCGCGATGCCGGCATGGGCCTGAAATTCCCGGGCTTCATCACCTACTACGACGGTGTTGGTTTCCTGGTGAACAACAAGCTGGGCGTTAAAAGCGCCAAGGAACTGGACGGTGCAACCATCTGCATCCAGGCCGGTACCACCACTGAGCTGAACGTTTCCGACTACTTCCGCGCCAACAACCTGAAGTACACCCCGATCACGTTCGACACCTCCGATGAAAGCGCCAAGTCGCTGGAATCCGGTCGTTGCGACGTACTGACCTCCGACAAGTCCCAGCTCTACGCACAGCGCAGCAAGCTGGCTTCGCCGAAAGACTACGTGGTACTGCCGGAAACCATTTCCAAAGAACCACTGGGCCCTGTCGTGCGTAACGGCGACGACGAGTGGCTGGCCATCGTGCGCTGGGTTGGCTACGCCATGCTCAACGCTGAAGAAGCCGGTATCACCTCCAAAAACGTCGAAGCTGAAGCCAAGTCCACCAAGAACCCGGACGTTGCCCGTCTGCTGGGTGCTGACGGCGAATACGGCAAAGACCTGAAAGTGAAGAAGGACTGGGTCGTACAGATCGTCAAGCAGGTCGGTAACTACGGCGAAGTGTTCGAGAAAAACCTCGGCAAGAGCACGCCTCTGGAAATCGATCGTGGCCTGAACGCTCTGTGGACCAACGGTGGCATTCAATACGCACCACCTGTGCGCTGATCGCTGATGGTTCTATCACCCGGTGGGCCAACCGCCGGGTGATGTTCTGTTCCATTATTTCTGGGGCACTTAATGCAAAATCAAATCGGCGCACCAAAACAGAAGCTCAGCTTCAGTGATCCAAAAGTGCGTGCGTGGCTATTCCAGATCATCACGATTGTGGCGGTGGTCTCGTTGGGCTGGTACCTGTTCAACAACACGCAAACCAACCTTCAACACCGGGGCATTACCTCGGGTTTCGACTTTCTTGAGCGCAGTGCCGGCTTCGGCATCGCTCAGCACCTGATCGACTACACCGAATCGGACAGCTATGCCCGGGTCTTTGTGATCGGTCTGCTCAACACCCTGCTGGTGACGGTGATCGGTGTGGTCCTGGCGACCATCCTCGGGTTCATCATCGGTGTGGCGCGCTTGTCGCCCAACTGGATGATTAACAAGCTGGCCACGGTGTATGTGGAAGTGTTCCGCAACATTCCGCCGCTGCTGCAAATCCTGTTCTGGTACTTCGCGGTATTCCTGACGATGCCGGGGCCGCGCAACAGCCACAACTTCGGCGACACGTTCTTTGTCAGCAGCCGTGGCCTGAACATGCCCGCCGCGTTGATGGCGGAGGGTTTCTGGCCGTTTGTGATCAGCGTCGTGGTGGCAATCATCGCCATTGTGCTGATGGCCCGTTGGGCAAATAAACGCTTTGAAGCCACCGGTGTTCCGTTCCACAAGTTCTGGGCCGGCCTGGCGCTGTTGGTGGTGATCCCTGCGCTGTGCGCTTTGGTGTTCGGCGCGCCGCTGCACTGGGAAATGCCCAAGCTGCAAGGCTTCAACTTCGTCGGCGGCTGGGTACTGATTCCCGAGTTGCTGGCGCTGACCCTGGCCCTGACCGTGTATACCGCGGCGTTTATCGCCGAGATCGTGCGTTCAGGCATCAAGTCCGTCAGCCACGGCCAGACCGAAGCGGCGCGTTCCCTCGGGCTGCGCAACGGCCCGACCCTGCGCAAGGTGATCATCCCGCAAGCCCTGCGCGTGATCATTCCGCCGCTGACCAGCCAATACCTGAACCTGGCGAAAAACTCGTCACTGGCGGCCGGTATCGGTTACCCGGAAATGGTTTCGCTGTTTGCCGGCACGGTGCTCAACCAGACCGGCCAGGCCATCGAGGTTATTGCCATCACCATGAGCGTGTACCTGGCGATCAGCATCAGCATTTCCCTGCTGATGAACTGGTACAACAAGCGCATTGCGCTGATCGAGCGGTGAGGAAACCTGCATGAGTACGCATACTTTCAAACCTGATATGCCGCCACCGAACAAAGTGTTCGGGCCGATGGCATGGATGCGCGCCAACCTGTTTTCCAGCTGGCTCAACACCCTGCTGACATTGCTGGCGTTCTACCTGATCTACCTGGTCGTGCCGCCGATCCTGCACTGGGCGATCCTCGATGCAAACTGGGTCGGTACCACCCGCGCCGACTGCACCAAGGAGGGCGCCTGCTGGGTGTTTATCCAACAGCGCTTCGGGCAGTTCATGTACGGCTACTACCCCGGCGACCTGCGCTGGCGTGTCGACCTGACCGTGTGGCTGGCCATCGTGGGTGTGGCGCCGTTGTTCATCTCGCGCTTCACGCGCAAGGCGGTCTACGGCCTGAGCTTTTTGGTGGTGTACCCGATCGTTGCCTACTTCCTGCTGCACGGCGGGATCTTCGGCATGACCAACGTGGCCACCAGCCAGTGGGGCGGCTTGATGCTGACCCTGGTGATCGCCACCGTCGGCATTGCCGGGGCCTTGCCGCTGGGCATCGTGCTGGCGTTGGGTCGGCGTTCGAACATGCCGGCGATTCGTGTGGTCTGCGTGACCTTCATCGAGTTCTGGCGCGGCGTGCCGTTGATCACGGTGCTGTTCATGTCGTCGGTAATGTTGCCGCTGTTCCTGCCGGAAGGCATGGGCATCGACAAATTGCTGCGGGCCTTGATCGGCGTGATCCTGTTCCAGTCGGCCTATGTGGCCGAAGTGGTACGCGGTGGCTTGCAGGCGATTCCCAAGGGCCAATACGAGGCTGCGGCCGCGATGGGCCTGGGTTACTGGCGCAGCATGGGCCTGGTGATTTTGCCCCAGGCACTGAAGATGGTGATCCCGGGCATCGTCAACACGTTTATCGCGTTGTTCAAGGACACCAGCCTGGTGATCATTATCGGCCTGTTCGACCTGCTCAACAGCGTCAAGCAAGCCGCCGCCGACCCGAAATGGTTGGGCATGGCCACTGAAGGCTACGTGTTCGCCGCCCTGGTGTTCTGGATTTTCTGTTTTGGTATGTCCCGCTATTCCATTCATTTGGAACACAAGCTGGACACAGGCCACAAGCGTTAGGAGTTTTGTGATGAGTGAAGCGATCAAACAGCCTGTGAGCCCTGAAGGCATTATTCAGATGCAGGGCGTCAACAAGTGGTACGGCCAGTTCCACGTGTTGAAAGACATCAACCTGAACGTCAAGCAGGGCGAACGTATCGTGCTGTGCGGCCCGTCGGGTTCCGGCAAGTCCACCACCATCCGCTGCCTCAACCGCCTGGAAGAGCACCAGCAGGGCCGCATCGTGGTCGATGGCGTGGAACTGACCAACGACCTCAAGCAGATCGAAGCGATCCGCCGCGAAGTCGGCATGGTGTTCCAGCACTTCAACCTGTTCCCGCACCTGACCATCCTGCAGAACTGCACGCTGGCCCCGATGTGGGTACGCAAGATGCCCAAGCGCAAGGCTGAAGAAATTGCCATGCACTACCTTGAGCGCGTGCGTATTCCGGAGCAGGCCCACAAGTTTCCGGGGCAGTTGTCCGGCGGCCAGCAACAGCGCGTGGCGATTGCCCGTGCGCTGTGCATGAAGCCGAAAATCATGCTGTTCGATGAGCCGACCTCGGCGCTCGATCCGGAAATGGTGAAAGAGGTACTGGACACCATGATCGGCCTGGCGGAAGACGGCATGACCATGCTCTGCGTGACCCACGAAATGGGCTTTGCGCGCACCGTGGCCAACCGCGTGATCTTCATGGACAAGGGCGAGATCGTTGAGCAGGCGGCGCCGAATGACTTCTTCGACAACCCGCAGAATGATCGGACCAAGTTGTTCTTGAGCCAGATTTTGCATTGATCGATGAGTGATGCTTGAAACAATAAACCCGGCCTGGTGCCGGGTTTATTTTTGCCTGTCTAGGAGGCGTTTAGGGCTTCTTGCGTCTTGTCGTTGATGGTGTAGGTGAAGGCGTTGCGCAGGTCTGCGCCTTCGGCCAGTTCTTTGGCATCGATGAGCAAGTGGGGGTAACGATCCAGCAGTCGCATCAGTACCATCAATGGTTTGGGTGGCGTTATTTCACCGCGTTCGTAACGTGAGAATGCGTTGTGGCCGCCACCGGAGAGCAAGCCCACGGTTTCTTTTTGCGTGAGGTGCAGCTTGCGACGGATTCGCTTCAGTTCGGCGCCCATTATCCCTCGGGCGGCGTGGAGCAGATCATCACCGGCATTGGCATGACGCTCGCAGCTATCGGGGTCATACATGCCGTCCTCGCACACCTGACATTCCCAGCCCGAAAGATCATCAATGCGCCGCTCCATGCCTTTTATACGCATGGTTTCGCTGCGGCCTTCAAAACGCGTCATGGCGTCGGGGGCTCCGCAGATGAAGCAATGTTGGGTGTTCATAGGTTCATCCCTTTGAAGGAGATCACCGGAGGGTTGCTGCCGGAGCAGTAAGTCACCTTGATGTAAATCTCCAGACCGTGTGAATGGATGTGATAGACGTCATGCCAGATCCGATGATCCACATAGGTGGTCATCGACTTGTACAACATCCTGTTTTGCAGTTCGAAAATAACGGCCTGCATTTCCGAGAGATCAAGGTCGAGCGCCTCTGCGGTTTTCTTTGCCGCACGTGTGAAAGCCTTGGCGCCAAGCCGCCTGACATCCGCCTTTATCACCGCCAGATCGTAATGAGGTGTGTACTTTTCCATAAGACACCTGAGTCCAATAATTACCCTCTGAGGGTAATTTTACCAATCGAAAATACTGCTCCTTTGCCTGCCCAAGAACCCTAGTGCGTTGCCTTTGTAGGCAACTCCGAATAGGCTGTGGGAAAATTCATCCTATGATTGGATGAAAGGACGAAACCCATGACAGACATCGCCCCCCTGATCAAACGCTCCCTCGTCGATCAAGCCCTCGAACAGTTGCGCCAGCGCATCACCCAAGGCGTATGGGCCATCGGCGAACGCCTGCCCACCGAGCCCGAGTTGTCTGCCGAGTTGGGGATCAGCCGCAACACCGTGCGTGAAGCCATGCGCGTATTGGCATTCTCCGGGTTGATCGAGATCCGCCAGGGCGACGGCAGCTATTTGCGCTCCATGACCGACCCGCTGGGCGCGATGAAAGCCTTGTCCCACTGCACCCTGGCTCAGGCGCAGGAGACGCGGCAGATTCTTGAAGTCGAGGCAGTCGGCTTGGCCGCGTTGCGCCGCACCGATGAAGACCTGGTCGCTTTGCGCGCGGCCCTCAACGCCAGCGGCGACCATTACCACGGTGATCTTGAGCACTACATCAGCTGCGACCTGGTGTTCCACAAACGCCTGGTGGACGCGGCCCACAACCCGGCCTTGAGCGAGCTGTATCAGTACTTCTCGAGCATTGTCGGCGCGCAACTGCGCCAGACCCTGAACATCCAGCCGCGTCGGCAAGCGGTATTCGACCTGCACGGCGCCTTGCTCGATGCCGTGGAGCAACAGGACCCGGAACGCGCCAAGGCCCTGTCCCGGCAGTTGATCAATGAACCTTGAACCCGAGACCACTATGCCCCGTTCAGAAAGTGCCCTTGATGAACTGCTGATCGACGCCGAAGCCGATGACGAGGAGGTCCAGCACAGCCCGCCGGTGGTAAGCCGTCCGTGGTTGTTGCTGTTGGGCCTGATCCTGGTGGCGCTGAACCTGCGCCCGGCGTTGTCGAGCATGGCGCCTCTGCTCGCTGAGGTCTCCCACAGCCTGGGTCTCTCGGCGGCCAAGGCCGGGTTGCTGACGACGCTGCCCGTCTTGTGCCTGGGCCTGTTCGCGCCACTGGCTCCGATCCTGGCCCGACGTTTTGGCGCCGAGCGGGTGGTGCTGGGCATTCTGCTGACCCTGGCCGGCGGCATCATCCTGCGCAGTTCATTCGGTGAGGCCGGGCTGTTCGCCGGCAGCCTGCTGGCGGGTGCGAGTATCGGCATCATCGGGGTGCTGTTGCCCGGTATCGTCAAGCGCGATTTCGCCAAACAGGCCGGCACCATGACCGGCGTGTACACCATGGCCCTGTGCCTGGGTGCAGCGCTGGCGGCGGGATCCACGGTGCCCCTGAGTCATTACTTCGGCGACAGCTGGAACATCGGCCTGGGGTTCTGGATTCTCCCGGCGTTGGTCGCGGCGTTGTTCTGGTTGCCACAGGTCGGCCAGAAACACGGCGCGCACCAGGTGGCCTATCGCGTGAAGGGCTTGTTGCGTGATCCGCTGGCCTGGCAGGTGACCCTGTACATGGGCCTGCAATCCTCCCTGGCGTACATTGTGTTTGGCTGGCTGCCGTCGATCCTGATCGGCCGTGGCCTGAGCGCCACCCAGGCGGGCCTGGTGCTTTCCGGTTCGGTGATTGTGCAACTGGCCAGTTCCCTGGCTGCGCCCTGGCTGGCCACCCGCGGCAAGGACCAGCGCCTGGCCATCGTGGTGGTGATGGTGCTGACCCTGGGCGGCCTGTTCGGTTGCCTGTATGCACCGTTGGACGGCTTGTGGGGCTGGGCGATTCTGCTGGGCCTGGGCCAGGGTGGCACTTTCAGCCTGGCGCTGACCTTGATCGTGCTGCGTTCACGGGACGCCCATGTAGCCGCCAACCTGTCGAGCATGGCCCAGGGCATCGGCTACACCCTGGCGTCCATGGGGCCGTTCGCGGTCGGGCTGGTGCATGACTGGACCGGTGGCTGGAACGCCACCGGCTGGATTTTCGCGGTGATCGGCCTGGGCGCGATCATCGCGGGGTTGGGCGCCGGGCGTGCGCGGTATGTCGGCGTGACCAGCGAAAAGGTCTAGAGGTACAGCACTTCCATAGTGCTGGAACCATCGATATGCACGTCGCTGCTGAGGTCGAGATTGTTCTTGGCAGCGATCACCGTATCGACCCTGACCAGGCTGCTCAGCGTCTGAAAGGCCGTCGGCCCGCTGGTGCTGCCGACGGTGTCGGTAAAGCCGAGAAAGCTGCGCGAACCGATGTCGATCGGGTTGCTGTTGGCGGTGCGCCAGGCGATCCCGCCGCTGGTGGACTCGGTGCCGTAAACCTCCGGCAGGCTGTCGATCACCGTCTGTTTGGGGTCGAAGGTCAGGGAGTACAGCCCGATCTTGTTGCCACTCGGGTCCAGGCCCAGCCCGTAGTAGATTTCGCTGTTGACGTTGGCGGTGCCGTCGCGGTTGTCGCTCATGCGCAGGGCGTAGCGAGTCGCTGCCTCGCAGTTGATGGTCACGCTCAGGTAGCGCACCGGCAGGCGTTTGCCGCGATCAATGTTCAACTCCTGTTGGGAAATCTTGCCGTAGTCGATCAGCCCGTTGCTCGACAGCGCCGGTGTACAGGCGCTGGGAGTGAGCAAGCCGGTGATGCCGAGTTCAACACTGGAGGCTGCCGTGGCACCGCTGCTGAGGGTCAGCAGGGCAAGTGTTGCGAGAGAACGCTGGCGTAGGTGCATGACCATACTCCTTGATCAGAGGTAGATGATTTCAATCGTGCCGGAACCGTCGAGCAGTACTTCCGTACGCAGGTCCAGGCTGTTCATGGGGGACAGGACGGCGCGCACGCTGATCTGCCCACTCAGGTTCTGGATCGCGGTGGGGCCGGCATTGCTGCCGGGTAGAGCGGTAAAGCCGAGCAAACTGCTGCTGCCGATGGGAATGGGGTAGGCGCTGGAGCTGCTCCAGGCCACGCCACCGGTGGTGGAGTCGGTGCGATATACCTGGGGCAGGGCATCGGCGCGCAGGTCGAAGGGGTCGAAATAGAGGAAGTACCGGCCGATTTTATTACGGCTGTCGTCCACTCCCAGGCCGTAGGCGGTTTCGTCGATGCCGCCGGTGGCCGAGCCTTTGCGGTTGTCATGCATGTGCAAGGCGAAATGAGTCGGACCGTCGCAGCCGATACTCAGCAGCAGGCTGCGGGAGACCAGCCCGGTTTCCTTGTCGGTGTTAAGGCTCCTGGACCACATGCGGCCAAAGTCGATGATGCCGCCGTTGGACAGCGTGGTCTCGCAGGCCGCCGGAGCGAAGCCGGCTTGCAGCGACAACTCCCGTGCGCGGCCGGTGGCGACGGCGTCGATCAAGCCGGTGGCTTCCCAGGTCACCGCGTCGCGCACTTGCAGGGCGTCGGCCTGCGCCCAGGCATTGACCAGCAATTGCGCCGAGAAGCTGCTGCCGGTGGTCGGCGCACCGTCGCGCAACGGTACGATGGCCTGGTCGGGCCGCCAATCGAGTGTCCTGCCCCTGGCACTGGGCGCCTGGCCTTGCCCGCTGGTCAACCCCAGTTCAACAGCCTGGCCGTCGAGTACCGCATCGCTGATGTGCACGCGGTAACTGCCACGCTCGGTAAAGCGGTAGCGCTCGGCGGTCGCGGCCAGGGCCCGGTAGAACACGTGCATATCGGTGGGCGTCGGGCAGTTCAGGTTGAGGCTCAGGCGGCGTTCTCCCAGCAGGATTTCTGCGCCGGGGTTGCGCTGCACGGCGCGGTTCATCACGCCGAAATCCAGGCGCGACTGGCTTAGGGTCAGTTGGCATTCGTCGGCGTGCGCCCGGCTCTGGACGATGGCGCCCAGGGCCAATCCCAGCAGTAACAATCGCTTCATCACAGTCTTCCTCATGGCGTCACACAGCGGGCCGGGGCGGTTTCGAAATACACCTGCGGGTCGGCTTTTTCCGCGAGTTCAACCTGCAGTTCACAGCGGCTCATGCCCGGTGCCTTGACCCACAGGGGGCGTGGGTCCAGCACGTTCGGCAGGAACACCTGGCTGCCTTCCTGCACCAGGGTCACGAACTCGCCATCGACGGTACTCACCGTGGCGCCACGGGGCAGCGGCGTGCCGTGGTCGGTGGTCACTGTGAGCAAGGCACGACGGGTCAGGGCCACGCCGAATTCCACGCGATCCACCGCGCCGCGCCCGGCGCTGATGACGGCCAGGCCGTTGCTGATATCGGCGTTGCGCGGCAGCGACTGGGTTTGCACTTCCACGGGGCTGCGCCCGTAGGCGGACACCTGCGGTACCACGGCCTGGCCCTGGAAGTCGGTCCACACCGGGCCGCTGGGCGTGGTGAGCTTGACCCCGGCCATATCGCCGACAGACACCAGCGCAAAGGTGTCGCGCACCGGATAAGGCGAGAAGGTCACGCCACCGCTGTGGGCCACCACCGCACCGCGCACACCGCCCTGGTAGCTGGAGCGCTCGGCGTCAGAGCGGCTGTAGTTCATGTCCAGTTGTGCATAGCGCGGCAGATAGGACACGCCGAGGGTGGATTCCACTTGTTGGTCGCGGCTGTCGTGCTCGGCACTGACCCGGTAACTGAGTTGATCGTTGACCTGCTCGTTCACCCCCAGGCCGATGCGATGCTCGCCACCGGAGTTGCGCACCCAGGAGCGCCCACGCCGGTTCTCACCCAGTGGCACGCTCAGGTTCAGGTACACCGCGTTCTCGTTATTCTGCCGGCCGCTGACCTGCCACTCGGCACTGGCCGACAGCGACACACCGCGCACGCTGGTGCCCCACGAGGCCAGGGCGCGGCTGCTGTTTTCGCCGTTGAACGTGGTGGTGCGCGACAGGCCGGCATTGAAGGCGCCCAGCCATGGATGGGCCCAGCCCAGGGCCAGGCTCTGCTGGTCGCGATAGCGGGTGAGGCGACCTTCGTCGTCCCGTGAGTCGTAGTAGGCGGCGTCTTCCAGCTCCCGGTAGCCCATGGTGCGGTGGGAGGCGCCGGCGGTGATCGACCATTGCCGGCCCAGGCGCTGGGACAGGCTCAGGTCGGTCTGTACGCCGCGTTCACCCAGGCGTTGGGCATCGGCAATCTGGGTCGACAGTTGTACCTGGCCGTCTGGCCACGGCAACAGGCCGAGGCTGGCACCCGTGGCACGGTAGTCTTCGGCGGCAAGCGCGCCGGCCCCCAGGCTCAGGCGCGGGTTCAACGCACCGCTCCAGCCGCCGCTGATTACCCATGGATCGTCGCCCCGTGTAGCGCCGATATTGCGCACCCGGCCCGCCCCCAACGAGTAACCCGGGGCTGGCAAGCCGATGCCGAGCATCGCCGCCGGCACGGTGAAGCGTCGCTCTTCGCCGGTGCTTTCCTTGACCGTCACTTCAACGTCGGAGCGTGTGTTCAGGCGCCTCACGTCGGTCAGCGAGAACGGCCCGGCCGGCACCACCGTGGAGTGAATCAGCGCGCCGTTCTGGCGCACCTCGACCTGGGCCGGGCTGTTGGCGATGCCGCTGATGGTCGAGCCCTGTTCCTGGTCCTGCAGGGCCTGTTCGGTAAACAGTTGCATGCCGGTGATCTGCGCCGATGACACTACCGGGTTGTAGAGGTTGATCTGCCCGGCCTGCAACACTGCCTGCTGCTCGGCGAAGGTGCGCTGGGCATAGGCTTCCAGGTGAGTGCTGCGAGACCTGGAATCCTGCCAGGTCTGCACCTGGCGGCTGCGCACGATCCAGTCGCCCGCGTTGAAGCCCAGCTCGGTATTGGCCGAGCCGAAGCGGCTGGCGTCGTCGCCATAACGGTTGTACAAACCGGTGAGGTCGTAGTTGAGCAAGCCGGCGAACCCTCCGGTTTCATAACCGGACAGCTCACGTTGGCGCGGGCGCAGGGCATCGGTGGGCACCATCAGGCTCACGCTCAGGCTGGCGGGGTCTTGCTCCACCACGGTTTGCGGGTATTCGCCGAGGAAGTCATGGCAGTGGCTGTCGGCCAGCGGGGCCGGTATCACCAGGTCGGCGGCGTCCAGCAGCGGGCGGTCGAAGCACAGCGCGCCCTGGCTGTCGAACTGCACATCGAGGCGGCCACGGCGCTGGCCGTTCACCGTCAGGCTCACGGCATGGCGGCCGCTGGTGTAGCGCGGTGCGTCGAGTAGCAGGTAGGCCAGCTCCGGGTCGATACCGCGCTGGTGCAGGGTTTGCGCGTCGAAGGCATCGGCCCAGGCATCGGCCGACAGCAACGCCATGGTCAGTGGCAGCGCGGCCCGCATCCGGGCGGGGCGTAAAGGACAGTCGGGCACGGCTTCGCCAGCCGGGTCAGTGGTTACTGTGTTCACGTAAAGGCACTCAGGTTATGGAAGCCGGCAACGGTTGGCGGGCTTCCCGGTGACAGTCACAGGGCTGTCACTTCGTTATTCAGCGTTTGCGGCGGTTATCGGTGCCTCATAGGCGGCGACGGCAAAGCCGTACACGGTGGCCGGTTGCAGGCGTACGGCCGTGGCGGTGTGGGGCGTGCTGAGCCGCAGGGTTTCGCCGGGCAACACATAAGTGCGCGGCAGCACCAGGCTCTGCTTGCCGGGCAGCAATTGCAGCTCCTGGGCCAGGCGCACCACGTAAGGCGTGGGGTTGGCGACGTTCAGGTGACCGGCGTTCAACGACCAGGTCAGCCCGGTCCAGGGTGTGCGGTTCGGCGCCAGGCCCTTGGGATGAATGATCACCGGCAGGTTCTGGCGCACGGTCACGCCCACCCGCGCATGGCCAGCCTGGGCGGCGTCACGGTCCTTGGGCATGCCTTCGAAGATCACCCGCTTCAGGCGTTGGGTTTTCAGGGGCGTGGGGTTGCGCAGGATAAAGCGCACCAGCTGGCTTTTGTCGGCCTCGACCCGGGACAGGGGCGGGGTGACGAACAGCAGCGATTCGGTGTCTTCCGGAATGTCTTCCAGGGTGACGTGCAGCAGGGCCAGTTTGCCGTCGGTGTTGGTCACCGACACCGAAGCTTCGCCGTCGGCCTCGTTGACGATCACCACCGAGGTGTCGGGCACCATGCCGTCGGCAAACGCCTGGGTGCTCAGCAGCCAGCCCAGGGCCAGCAAGGTTGGATAGGTCTTCATGACGCAGTTCCTAAAATGATCACAGGGCTTAGAGGTAACGCAAATCCAGGACCAGTGAGCCATCGAGGGGAACGTCTTGCCTGAGGGTCAGACGGTTCGCCGGGTGGATGGTGGTCTGTGCGCGGATCCGGGTGGTCAGGGTGACGATGGGTTCCGGAAACGGTCGGCCGGGACGGGCAAAGCCCATCAGAGTCTTGGGGTGGATGGCCGGTTGGGGAGCCCAGAGGCCGCCTTCGGGGTTTGACACAAGTGACTGCATGGCCTGGCCGTCTCCTTGCGCCGCTTCGAACGCCAGGTCGACGTAACCCAACTGCTCCGCGGGCGCGATGGGGTTTCTCCCCAGGCCGTAGGTAGTGTCCGGTGCGGCGGACGAATCTTCGCGGCTGTCCAGGCCAATCAGGCCAAACAACAAGGGGCCGCTGCAGTGGATCTCTACCTCCAGCCATTGGGTGGGCAACGGGGTGGGAGCCGCCTGGTTGAGGAGATGGGCAGGGATGGTGCCGTGGTCGATGATGCCGCTGCCGGAGAGCGCGATGGTGCAGGAACTGGGGGTGACCAGGCCCGACAGGGTCATCTCGGTGGCGGTGCTGGCAAACACGCTAGAGCCGGTGTTGAGCAATAACAGCGCCGTGCACAGGCGTAGGGTTCTGTTCATCATTCGGTCTTCAATGTGTTCGGTGCAAGTAAGGCGCCTCGCTGCGAACGGCGAGGCCGCGGGTTTACAGGTACTTCACTTCCAGCGTGGCCGAGCCGTCGATCGGGTGTTCATCGCTCAGGTCCAGGCTGTCGGCCCGGGCGATCTGCGCGTACACCACCAGGTCGCTGACGACTTGCTGGATCGGCACCGGCAGCCAGGTGCCCGAGGTTCTATCGCCGAAAGCCGCCAATGCGCTGGGTGGCAGGATCGCGTCCGCCGACTCTGCCCAGGTCGTGCCGTTATCCCCGGATTCCAGCACCGTGACGGCGACAGAGTCTGCGACTGCGTTATTCAGCATCAGGTCGTAGGCCCCCAGCTTCTGCGTACCGTTGATCAACCCCAGGCCGTAGGTGCCGCCGCTGGAGTTGGACCCGGCGCGGTTGTCGGTGCCCTTGACGGCAAAGAGGGTGCCGCCGTCGCAGGTGATGGTCAGTTGCAAGGTGGTGCGTGGCAGTTGTTTGGGGGTCGTGAGGTTCAGGTCTTTGGCGGAGATCTTGCCGTAGTCCACCATCCCTCCGCCGGACAGGCCAGGTGTGCAGGCGTTGGGGGTAATCACCCCTTTGACAGTCAGGTCGACGGTGGACGCCGCCAGGGCAGAGGCGCTGGTGCTGAGCAGCAGCGCGGTGGCCAGGGCATTGAGCGTAAGTTTCATGGGGCACACGTTTCCTTTCGAGTGGGGCCGGTTGAATAAAGGGTTACAGGTACTTCAGTTGCACGGTGGCATGGCCGTCCAGCGGCACTTCGTCGAGCACGGTCAGGCGGTCGGTGCCGTCGACCATCGTGTACACGCGCAGGTCGGCACTGAATTGCCGTATCGCAATCGGGGTGTTCGCACCGCCGTTGGTGGCGACCGAGGTCTGGGTGTAGTGGCCCAGGTAAATCGACGGGAGCCAGGTCACCCCGCCATCGGTCGAGTTGATCGTCTTGACCGTGACGCCGTCCGCGACCGGGTTGAGCAGGCCGAATGCGGTGGCGCCAAGTTTTTCGCCACTGTCCGTCAGCCCCAGGCCATGCCAGTAGTCGTTAATTGCCGAAGTGCCGGCGCGGTTATCGATCGTGCTCAGCGCGATGAACGTTGGCGCTTCACACAGGACTTCCATTTGCATGGTCTCTGGCAGCAGTGAGGTAGGGCTGTCGGTGTTGAGTTCCTTGGCCGGCATTTTTCCGTAATCCACCACGCCTCCGCCGGAGAGCATGGGTTCACAGGCATTGGGTGTGATGGTGCCCGTGACGGCGAAGTCGGTACTGCTGGCGGCCAGTACGGTGGGGGCCAGCAGCAACGTGGCGAGGAAGACAGCGGGTGAGGAATTCATCATCGAGCAGCACCTTTTTGGTTGCAGGTCAGGGGCGAAGGTGGGTTACAGGTAGAGCACTTCAATGGTGGCCGAGCCGTCGATATTGACTTCGTTGCTCAGGTCCAGGCCGTCGGTGCGGTTGATGTAGCCGCTGTAGGCCACGGGGGTGACCAGTTGCTGGGTGGCACGCGGGGTGCTGGCGTCTGCCAGGGTGGCGACCGAGAGATAGGTGCCGGTTTCAAAGCTGTTCCAACGCTCCCAGGTGACGCCATTGTCGAAAGACCCGATGGCTTGCACGGTTTCGCCGTCGGCCTGGGGCGGGCTACCGGTGGCGCCAAGGGTCAAGCTGTAGGAACCCAGCTTTTGCGTGCCGTTGATAAAGCCCAGCCCGAAGCCGCTGCCGCTGCCGGAGCCAATACGGTTGTCGGTCGCCTTGAGGGCGAAGATCACCGGCGCATCGCAGGTCACGGTCATTTGCAGCGTGACTTTCGGCAACAGGGTGATCTGGGTGGCGTTCAAGTCCTTGGCCGACATCTTGCCGTGGTCGATGACCCCGCCACTGGACAGGCTCGGCGTGCAGGCATTCGGGGTGATGATGCCCTTGACTGTCAGGTCCACGGTGCTGGCGGCGAAGGCGGGGGCGGTGCCAGTGATCAGCAGGGCGCTGGCGACGGCGATCAGATGCTTGTTCATGGTTGTATTGTCTCGGTGTTGGATCAACTGACGGGTGCAGCTCACCGCAGCGCAGAAAGAGGCGCGGTTGGGCGTCGGGTCAGTTCGGATAGTTGGCCGCCAGGTGAGTTGGCGGGTTGCCCTCTTGGGGTGGGGCGCAATTTAGCGCCGGGGGGGAGGAGGGGAAATACAAGAATTACGACAATCCGCTATCCCTCTAGCTCGCCTGCGTCAAGTCGGAATAGGTGGGCGGAGCTGTAGGAAAAACTGTCTTTTCGTAGTTCTTGTATCGCAAGAGTGGTATTCATGTGGATAGCTTGATTCGGTAATGGGTGCCAGGCGGATGGGTTAAGGATCACCGTCAAGCGCACCCTCACTAGACGATATGCCAGGGCCGTCTGATGGCCCTGGCAGGTCGGCGCCGATATCGAGGTGGCCATGATGCCAAGCGTGTTTGCTGACGACGCCCCCAGGCAGCAAACGGTGCCATGGCGCAGTCCTCCTGTTCACTGGAAGCACCTGAGCGTGCTGATCGTCGAGGACCATCAGGCCTATCGCGCCTTGATGGGCTGGTTCCTGCAAAAATTCGAAGTCGATCACGAACTGGTGTGCAACGGGCAGGCCGCGTTGACCGCCATCGCCCTGCGGCATTTCGACCTGGTGATCAGCGATTGCCGCATGCCGGTGCTGGATGGCTATAGCATGGCTCGTGAGATCAGGCGGCGAGAGGCCGTACACAGCCGCCCGCGTGTGCCGATCATTGCCTTGACCGCCAAACTCTCTGCGGACGATGCGCGCCGCTGCCTTGAGGCCGGCATGGATGCCTGGCTGCTCAAGCCGCTGACCCTGGAACAATTGCGCGGGGTGCTGGAGCAGTGGCTGCCACAGCCGCCGGGCGCCAGTACGAACCCGCCTGCCACAGCCTGCGCCGCGGCGCACTGGCCGACTCGTGCCGAACTGATCAGGACATTTGGTGATGAACAGGTGGTGAACCAAATGTTGCGCACCCTGGTGCGCGAGGCCGAGGCTGATTACGCCGGCCTGGTACAGGCTTGCCGCATCGTCGACCCGCATGCATTGGTCGACTGCCTGCATCGCCTGGCGGGAAGCCTGGCGTTTTTTGGCGAGACGGAGCTGGATCGCTGTGCGGGGGAGTTGATCGAACAGGTGCGCAAGCACGGGATCCGGTGCAACAGGCGGGCATTGCAGCGGTTCGACCAGGACCTGCTGGTGTATCTGCGCTATTTGACAGATTTATGACATTTTCAGCGATTCTGTAGGGGGTATTACCTCTGTCTGTGGGCTTAGTTTGTAGGTGGTTTCCTTTTTTGTTGTAAGTAAAAAATCACCCGCTTAAGAACACGGGACGCCATTGAAAACCGCTCCCAGGTGGGCGGTTGTTGCCCGGGACGGACAGGGTTATTTTGCGCAAATCAATTTGCCATCACTCATGGATTTCTATGCTTCGCGTAATTATTGCTGACGATCATCCCATTGTTCGGATCGGGCAGAAGGTGGTGATCGAGGCCAACGGCAAGTGCAAGGTGGTCGGTGAGGCCAACGGCCCGGATGAGTTGCTGCGGGTACTGGGCAGCACCCCTTGCGATGTGCTGGTGACGGACTTCGCCATGCCGGGCGGGCAGCAGGCTGACGGCTATGTGTTGTTGGGCTTGTTGCAACGCCAATACCCCGGGGTGCCGGTGATCCTGGTGACGATGTTCGCCAATATCGCCACCCTGCGTGCCTCGTTCGCCGAGGGCGCCCGAGGCATTGTCGCCAAGAGTGCATCGGCCAAGGAGTTGCCCACGGCCATCAAGGAAGTCTGCGAGGGCAAGACCTTCGTCAGCGAGTCCCTGCGGACCCAGTTGGTGCAGGCCGGCACGGGCGATCAATCACAACCGCCGCAACTGTCGGGCAAGGAACGCGAAGTGGTGCGCATGCTGGCCAGCGGCATGACCGTCAGCCAGATTGCCGCGCGGGTCAATCGCAGCATCTCCACCATCAGCAAACAGAAAAGTACCGCGATGAACCGGCTGTGTATCTCCACCGATGTGGATTTGTTCCACTATGCTCGCAGCAGCGGAATGGTGCCCTGAAGGGACGGGATGAGGTATTCCTGGCGTTGATGCCAGTAGTGTTCCCCGGCCTTGGGGATTATCGTACCGGCCATCCCAACTTCTTTTGTGGAACCTGCCCATGAGCGACGCCCATAACGCCTTGATCACCGAGTTCTACAGTGCCTTCCAGCGCCTGGATGCCGAGGCCATGAGCGCCTGCTACAGCGACGACGTGGTGTTCAGCGACCCGGCATTCGGTGAACTGCGTGGCCGTGATGCCGGCGACATGTGGCGCATGCTGACCACCCGGGCCAAGGACTTTTCCCTGACCTTCGACAGTGTGCGCAGCGATGAAATCACCGGCAGCGCCCACTGGGTGGCGACCTACCTGTTCAGTGCGACGGGCAACACCGTAGTCAACGATATCCGGGCGCGCTTTGTGTTTCGTGACGGCAAGATCTGCGAGCACCACGACCACTTTGACCTGTGGCGCTGGTCGCGGCAGGCGTTGGGCACCAAAGGCCTGTTGCTGGGCTGGACGCCGCTGGTGAAAAACGCCGTGCGGGCCCAGGCGCTGAAAGGGTTGAAGGCGTTCCAGGCCAGTCGTTGATAAGATTGGCGTTCCTTTGGTTTGCCGAATTGATCCGTGACGACTCCTTCTGAAGCCAAACCGTGGTTTGTCTACCTGGTGCGCGCCGCCAATGGCTCGCTCTATTGCGGTATCAGCAATGACCCGGTGCGCCGCTTTGCCATGCACCAGAGTGGCAAGGGCGCACGGTTTTTTCTCTCAAGCCCCGCCGTGGCGCTGGTGTACACCGAGGCATGCATCAGCAAGGCCGAGGCGCTGCGCCAGGAACGGCTGATCAAGAAACTCAAGAAAAGCGCCAAGGAGTGCCTGGCGGCGATCGGCCCATCAGTTTGACTGATAGGTTCCCATGCGCGCCTTTGCCGGGTTTGCAGGCTAAGCTGGACGCTCACTCATTGAGCGGAGCCTGGCATGACTGAGTTGATCCTGCACCACTACCCGCAATCCCCATTTGCCGAAAAGGCCCGCCTGTTGCTGGGCTTCAAGGGCTTGTCCTGGCGTTCGGTGCACATCTCGCCGGTGATGCCCAAGCCTGACTTGACGGCCCTCACCGGTGGTTATCGCAAGACCCCGGTGTTGCAGGTGGGCGCCGATATCTACTGCGACACCGCACTGATCGCCCGCCGCCTGGAGCAGGAAAAGTCCGCGCCGGCGCTGTTTCCCCAAGGCCTGGAGCTGGTCAGCCAAAGCTTCGCCGCCTGGGCTGATTCGACGGTGTTCTCCCATGCCGTGAGCCTGGTGTTCCAGCCGGAATCCCTGGCGGTCAAGTTCGCCAAAGTGCCGCCGGAAATGCTCCAGGTGCTGGTGGCCGACCGCAGCAAATTGTTCAGTGGCGGCACGGCCACCCGTGTGCAACTGGATCAGGCCAAGCATCAATGGCCGGTGATCATCGGTCGTATCAATCAGCAGTTGCAGCACCAGCAGGGCGACTTCCTGTTCGGCGAGCCGTCGATTGCCGACTTCGCCCTGGCGCACCCGCTGTGGTTCCTCATGGGATCGTCGGTGACCTCGCCGCTGGTGGAAACCTATCCTGCGGTGGCCGCCTGGCTCGCCCGGGTGTTGGGTTTCGGGCATGGCACGTCGAGCCAGATGAGTGCCGAGCAAGCCCTGGAAGTCGCGCGCAATGCCACGCCGGCCAACCTGCCGGAAGAAATCTTCGAAGACCCGAACGGCTTCAAGCCCGGCCAGCAAGTGACCATCAGCGCCACCGACTACGGCACCGATCCGGTGGCCGGGGAGTTGCTGTTTGCCGGCCGCGAAGAGCTGATTCTGCGGCGCACCGATGACCGCGCCGGCACCGTGCATGTGCACGTTCCGCGCTTCGGATTTCGGATCCAACCGGCGTGACTGAAATTATTTTCAAATCGGTGTGAGGTAAACCTGTCGGCCATCCGTGTAGTGCTTGAAACTGCGATTAATTCGCATTAACAGCGTTTTTTACACACGGGTTCTCAAGCATGAAGTCCAGGGCAACGTCGGCGGGTTCGGTTAAACATTGGCTGGGAGCCTCGGTATTGGCAGTTTCGGGGCTGGCGCTGTTGCCCCTGGGCGTGGCGCAGGCGGCCGAGGCGCAGCAGCAGAGCACGCTGTTCAACTTTGCCCTGGCCGCCAAGCCGCTGCCCCAGGCCTTGAGCGACTTCACCCGGGTGACCGGCATCAGCGTGGTCTACACCGACGAAGCGCCGTACGCCATCAAGGCCCCGGCCATCACCGGGCAGATGAGTGCGGCCCAGGCCATGCAACGCCTGCTGGGTAATTCCGGCTTCACCTTCCGCCAGATCGACGCCCGCACCCTGGCCCTGGAACCGCTGCCCACCGACGGCGCGCTGAACCTCGGCGCCACCACCATCAACGGTGCCGCCCTGGCCTCGGATACCACCAGCTATCAACCGCCGCCTACAAGTTCGGTGATGCGTTCCCACGGCCTGCTGCTGGAAACCCCACAGACTGTCAACGTTGTACCGGCCCAGGTGATGCGCGATCAACAGCCGCGCAACCTCGACGATGCCCTGACCAACATCAGTGGCATCACCCAGGCCAACACCTTGGGCAGCACCCAGGACGCGGTGATGCTGCGGGGTTTTGGTGACAACCGAAACGGTTCGATCATGCAGGACGGCATGCCGCTGGTGCAGGGCCGCGCGCTGAATTCCACCGCCGAGCGCGTCGAAGTGCTCAAGGGCCCGTCGTCGTTGCTGTATGGCATCCAGGATCCGGGCGGCGTGGTCAATATCGTCAGCAAGAAACCCGAGCTGATCCAATCCACCTCGCTGACCGTGCGCGGCTCGACCTTTGGCGACGGCAAGAACGGCAGCGGCGGCAACCTCGACACCACAGGGCCCATCGGTGACAGCGGGTTGGCGTACCGCTTGATCGTCGATCACGAAGACGAAGATTACTGGCGCAACTACGGCACTCACCGCGAGAGCCTGATCGCACCGTCGCTGGCCTGGTACGGCGACAACACCAAGCTGTTGTTTGCCTATGAGCACCGGGAGTTTCTCTCGCCGTTCGACCGGGGCACCGCCATCGACCCCAAGACCAACCACCCGCTCAACATCCCGTCGACTCGCCGCCTGGACGAGCCCTTCAACAACATGGAAGGCCGCTCCGACCTGTACCGCTTCGAGGCCGACCACGATTTGAATGACGACTGGAAAGCCCACTTCGGCTACAGCTGGAACCGCGAGACCTACGACGCCAGCCAGGTGCGTGTGGTCAAGGTCAACGCCAATGGCACCCTGACCCGCAGCATGGACGGCACCCAGGGCGCACTGACCACCGACCGCTTCGCCACCGCCAGCCTTGAAGGCAAGGTCAACGTCGCGGGCATGCAGCACGACCTGACCTTCGGCCTGGATGACGAGTACCGCAAGATCTACCGGGCCGACCTGATCCGCCAGGCGCCCCGTGGCACGTTCAACTACAACGATCCGGTCTATGGCAATGAAGTGGCGGGCACCACCGTCAGCGCGCCGGACAGCAACCAGATGGACCTGCTGCGCAGCGACTCGCTGTTCCTGCAGGATGCGATCCACCTCACTGACCAGTGGATCCTGGTGGGTGGCGCGCGTTATCAGATGTACGACCAATACGCCGGCAAGGGTGTCCCGTTCACCGCCAACACCGACGGCAATGGCCAGAAGTGGGTGCCACGCGCGGGCCTGGTGTACCGCTACACTGACGAGCTGTCGTTCTATGGCAGCTACACCGAGTCGTTCAAGCCCAACTCCACCATCGCACCGCTGGCGAACAAAAGTGTGCTGGATGGCAGCCTTGAGCCGGAGCAGTCGAAGTCCTGGGAGTTGGGGACCAAGCTCGATATACCGGGGCGCATCACCGCCAGCGCCGCCCTGTTCAACATCGAAAAACGCAACGTGCTGGTGCAGGTCGGCGATGGCCTGACCTCGGTCTACAGCGTCGCCGGCAAAGTGCGCTCCCGAGGCCTGGAACTGGATGCCAGCGGCCAACTGACGGATAAGTGGAGCGTGATCGGCAGCTATGCCTACACCGATGCCGAAGTCACCGAAGACCCCGAATACAAAGGTAATCGCCTGCAAAACGTGGCGAAGAACACTGGCTCGCTGTCGGCGGTGTATGACTTCGGCAGCATTCTCGGTGGCGACCAACTTCGGGTCGGCGCCGGGGCACGTTATGTCGGCGAGCGAGCAGGGGACGCGGCCAACAGCTTCGAACTGCCGGGCTACACCGTGGCCGATGCGTTCGCCACCTATGACACTAAAATCGAGGGGCAGAAGGTCAAGTTCCAGCTCAACGTGAAGAACCTGTTTGACCGCACCTATTACACCTCGGCCGTGAACACCCAGTTCGTGTCCATCGGCGATGCGCGGCAGGTGTCGGTGTCCAGCACCCTGACGTTCTAAATTCGGCTACACCGTATGGCGCGGTAGCCGGCTGCCTCGCCATACGGTTGTCGAGCTGCTAGCGTGGCCGCCATTAATGACTTTGCGGGAACACGATAGCGATGCAGTTGGGACGATGGATACACACCGGCGGGCTGCTGCTGGGCTTGAGCTTGTTGCTGGGCGGTTGCGCCACGGCGCCGAAAACTTCCACCAGCGCCAGCCTCGACCAGTTGCTGGCCGACCCGGCACTGCACGGTGCCAGCGTGTCGCTGATGGTGCGCGATGCCCGCAGTGGCAACACGCTCTATCAGCACAACCCGCGTACGCGGCTGAGCCCGGCTTCGAGCCTCAAGCTGTTGACCACTGCGGCGGCGATGGATGTGCTGGGGCCGCAGTATCGGTTTTCCACGCAACTGTTGAGCGACGGCATCCGCCAGGGCGCGGTGCTTGACGGCAACCTCTACCTGCGCGGCCTGGGCGACCCGACGATCCAGTGGGCGGATTACCAGGCGCTGGCGGCCAACCTGGCGCAGCAGGGCATCCGGCAGGTGCGGGGCGACCTGGTGTTCGACGACACGTTCTTCGACGCCGAGCGCCTGGGCACCGACTGGTCCCAGGACGATGAAAGCACCTACTACGGCGCGCAGATTTCGGCGCTGACGGTGTCGCCCAATGACGACTTTGATGCGGGCTCGCTGCTGGTCACGGCCAGGGCGCCGGTCGTGGCAGGGCGCCCGGTGACGGTGGAGATCAGCCCGGCTACCGATTACGTGCAGCTCAGCAACCGTGCGGTCAGCGGCGCAGGCAACAGCTATGGAATCAATCGCCAGCACGGCACCAACCTGTTGCGCCTCAGTGGCGCGTTGGCGCCGGGCAGGCAGAGCCCGCAACTGGTCAGTGTGTGGGAGCCGACGCAACTGGTGGCCAACCTGTTTGAACAGGCCTTGGCGCAGCAGGGGATTGTCGTGCAGGGGCGTCGGATGATCGGGGGTGTGACGCCGACCACGGCGACGGTGCTCGCGCTGCATGAGTCGGCGCCGTTGCAGGAACTGATCACGCCGTTGCTCAAGCTTTCCAATAACAACATGTCTGAAGCCTTGCTCAAGAGCATGGGGCGCAAGACCGTGAATGCCGGTACGGCGCCTGCCGGTGTGGCGGCGGTGGCCGGGTTCCTGAAGCGTCAGGGGATTGATACGGCGACGTTGAACCAGGTGGACGGTTCAGGGTTGTCCCGGCGTAACCTGGTGTCGTCGCAGAACCTCACGGATGTGCTGCTGGCCGCCAGCAAACAGCCCTGGTTCAACGCCTGGTACAACGCGTTGCCGGTTGCCGGTAATCCGCAGCGACTGGTGGGCGGCAGCCTGCGTTACCGCCTGCGGGGCACCGCTGCGGAAAACAACCTGCACGGCAAGACCGGCTCCATGAGTGGCGTGTCGTCGTTGACTGGGTATGTCACCGATGCCAATGGGCGCAAGCTGGTGTTTTCGATGGTGACCAACAATTACGTGGTCGCAGGCGCGCGGGTTAAGGCGCTGGAAAACCGCCTGGCCACGGCACTGGCCAACAGCACGGACTATTGAGCACCGAAGATCAAAGGTGGGAGCGGGCTTGCTCGCGAATGCGGTGTGACAGTCAACACATGTACTGATTGATCCAGCGCTTTCGCGAGCAAGCCCGCTCCCACATTGGACCTGTGCCGTCAGGCAGATTGCATTTCAAGGCAGGAACGCCTGCCGGTATTCACCAGGGGTTGCGCCCATCGCCTGGCGGAACCGGTTGGTAAAGTGGCTCGCGCTGGAAAATCCGCACGCCAGGGCAATCTCGCCCAGCGGCAACGACCCACCCCGCAACAACTCCCGGGCGCGGGCCAGGCGCCGCGCCAGCAGATATTGATGGGGCGGCAGTCCAAAACTCTCGCGAAACATCCGCGCAAAGTGGTACTCCGACAACGCACACAAGCCTGCCAACTGCCCCAGGCTGATCGGCTCCGCCAGTTGCTGGTCGATGTGCTCCACCAGTTGCCGGCGCTGGTGGGCGGCCAGCCCGCCTTTCAAACGCAAACCCTCGCGCATCCCCACCTGGCTGAGCAAGGTATGGCTGAGCATTTCATGGGCCAGGCTGCTGGTCAGCAGGCGTTCGCCGGGCTCTTTCCAGTTCAGGCCGATCAACTGGTGAAAACGCCGGGCCTGCCGCGCATCGTCGAGGAAGGTGCTCTCGCGCAGTTGCAACTCGCGGGGTTCGCGGTCCAGCAAGGTGACGCAGCCCAGGGCGAATTGCTCGGGGCTGAAATACACGTGGGCCAGGCGGATTTCGCCGTTGATCACCCAGGCCGACTGATGCTCGGCCGGCAGGATGCACAACTTGTCCGGGCCTCCCTTGGTGCCGGGCTGGTCGCGGCGAAAGGTGCCGGTGCCGCCGCCGATGTAGCAGGACAAGGTGTGGTGGTCGGGGGCTTCGTAATCCTGGGCGTCGTGATGGTTGCTCCACAAGGCTGCAGACAAGCCGTCACCGAGCTCGGCGCACAGCTCGAGGCGAGCGTTGGGCGAGCGGTTGAGGGATTGAAAGACTTGCAGGGTTTCCAGTGGCGGCATATTCGTACTCTCTGACGGCTTGCATCCTACTCCCCGCGGCGGCGGCTGTGATCCCGGCAGCCGACAAAAGCGCAAGAATGTGCAAGAGACCTGGTGCCGCCAGGGGCGAAACTGTGGCTCAACCCTCGGAGCCCGCCATGAACCTTTTCCTGTATTTACTCACCGTATTGATCTGGGGCACCACCTGGATTGCCCTCAAGTGGCAACTGGGCGTGGTGGCGATTCCGGTGTCCATCGTCTATCGCTTTGGCCTCGCGGCGCTGGTGCTGTTCGTGATGCTGCTGCTCAGCCGCAAGCTGCAGGTGATGAACCGGCGCGGGCATCTGATCTGCCTGGCCCAGGGCCTGTGCCTGTTTTGCGTCAACTTCATGTGCTTCCTGACCGCCAGCCAGTGGATTCCCAGCGGCCTGGTGGCGGTGGTGTTCTCGACGGCCACCTTGTGGAACGCGCTGAACGCCCGGGTGTTCTTCGGGCAGAAGGTCGCACGCAATGTGTTGATGGGCGGCGGCCTTGGCTTGCTGGGCCTGGGGCTGTTGTTCTGGCCGGAACTGGTGGGGCACACCGCCAGCCCGCAAACCTTGCTCGGCCTGGGTTTGGCATTGCTCGGCACCATGTGTTTCTCGGCGGGCAATATGCTGTCGAGCCTGCAGCAGAAGGCCGGCCTCAAGCCACTGACCACCAATGCCTGGGGCATGGCCTATGGTGCGTCGATGCTGGCGATGTACTGCGCGGTGCAGGGCATTCCGTTCGACATGGAATGGAACAGCCGCTACATCGGTTCGCTGCTGTACCTGGTGATCCCGGGTTCGGTGATTGGCTTTACCGCCTACCTGACCCTGGTTGGGCGCATGGGGCCGGAGCGGGCGGCGTATTGCACCGTGCTGTTCCCGGTGGTGGCGTTGAACGTCTCGGCGTTTGCCGAGGGCTATCAGTGGACGGCGCCGGCGTTGGCGGGGTTGGTGCTGGTGATGCTGGGGAATGTGTTGGTGTTTCGCAAGCCCAAGGCTGGCGCGCCGATCAATCCAATCTACAAGGCGAAGCAGGTTTAGTGTGGGGGCTCGACAGCTCCCACATTTGATCTCCTTTACCTGAGAATCACCGTTCATTACTTCAGGCCCAGGCGCTTGGCCATCCGCCCCAGGTTGGCCCGGTCCAGGCCCAGCTCACGGGCGGCACTGGCCCAGTTGTGCTGGTGGCGTTCCAGGCAGGCGCTGATGACCTGGCGCTGGTAGTTCTCGGTGGCCAGGCGCAGGTCGCCGGTGACGTCCGGCACGGGGTCGGGCTGCGCTTCGAGCGGTGGCGCGGTGGCGTTCGGCAAGTCCAGATCCGCCGCGCTGAGGCTGAGAATCTTCGGGCGCTCCCGGCAGTTACCCAGGGCTTTCAAGGCGCTGCGGCCGATCAAGTGTTCCAGTTCGCGCACATTCCCCGGCCAGGTATAAGCCAGCAGTGCCGCTTGGGCATCGCTGGTCAGGCGCAGGCTGCCCAGTCCCATGCGTGAGCGGTTCTGTTCAAGGAAAAAGCCCGCCAGCAACAGCACATCGCGACCGCGCTCACGCAGGGCTGGCACTTGCAGGGGATACACGCTTAAACGGTGATAGAAGTCGGCACGATAGCGGCCGCTGCGTACTTCTTCGGCCAGGTCCCGGTTGGTAGCGGCGATCAGGCGCACATCCACCTGGTGCTCCTTGTCAGACCCCAGGCGCTGCAACTGGCCACTTTGCAGCACCCGCAGCAGCTTGGCCTGCACGGTGAGGGACAACTCGCCCACTTCATCAAGAAACAGCGTGCCGCCATTCGCCAGCTCGAACTTGCCCCGGCGTTCGTTGAGCGCGCCGGTAAACGCCCCGCGCACGTGGCCGAACAGTTCGCTTTCCACCAGGGTTTCCGGCAGGGCGGCGCAGTTGAGGCTGATCAGCGGTTTCTCGGCGCGGTTTGATGCAGCATGGATCGCCTGGGCCACCAGCTCCTTGCCCACGCCGGTCTCGCCGGTGATCAATACCGTCAGGTCACTGCCACCCACCAGGTTGATTTCTTCCACCAGGCGTTTGTGGCTCTTGCTCTGGCCGATCATTTCCTTGTGCTGCTGGCCGCTGGCCTGGCGGTAGATTTCGGCGCGCTGGTGTTCGTCTTCGGCACGCAGGGCCAGGCGTTCAATGCGTTCAGCGACATTGACGGTGGCGGCGGCGAGGCTGGCGAAGGCTTGCAGGGCGTCCAGTTCCACTCGTTCGAAACGCTCGGTGTCGAGGGCGTCGAGGGTCAGCAGGCCCCAGGGCTGGTCGTCGACAAACAGCGGGCAGCCCATGCAGTCGTGGACTTCCAGGTGCCCGTGCAGGCCATCCACCAGGCCGTCATAGGGGTCGGGCAGTTCGCTGTCGCTGTCAAAGCGGGTAGGGCCGGGGCTGCTGAGCAGCACGGCGAAACGCGGATGTTCGCTGACCTTGAAGCGCCGGCCGAGGGTGTCGGTACTCAAGCCATCCACCGCCAGCGGCACCAGCCATTCGCCGTCGAGGCGCAGCAGGGCGGCCGCGTCGCAGGGCAGCAGGGCGCGCATGGCCTGGAGCAGGCGCCGGTAACGCTCGCCTTCGGGCAACTCGCGGGACAGGTCGGCGACCAGGGGCAGCAGGGTGGTGAGCAGCGGCTTCGCAGTCATAATGACTCCTTGTAGTCATAGTGACTATATAGTGTGGGGAGTCATACTGACTACATTATTGTTAAGTATATGATTTATAGGGTTTTATTCGTTGGCATGAATACTGAGTAGTAAAGGGTATTCAGTAAGAAGACTCAGGAGTCTGCCATGCTTAGTGCCCAAGACCGTGCCATCGTCAAATCCACCGTGCCCCTGCTGGAAAGTGGCGGCGAAGCCCTGATCACCCATTTCTACCGGATGATGCTGTCCGAATACCCAGAAGTACGCCCGCTCTTCAACCAGGCCCACCAGGCCAGCGGCGACCAGCCCCGGGCCTTGGCCAACGGCGTGCTGATGTACGCCCGGCATATCGACCAACTCGACCAGTTGGGCGATCTGGTGGCAAAGATCATCAACAAGCACGTGGCCCTGCAGATCCTGCCGGAGCATTACCCGATTGTCGGTACCTGCCTGCTGCGGGCAATTTCCGAAGTGCTGGGCAGCGAAATCGCCACCCCTGAAGTGATGAGTGCCTGGGGCGCCGCCTATGGCCAATTGGCCGACATCCTGATCGGTGCCGAGGCGGCTATCTATAAAGAGAAGGAACAAGCACCGGGCGGCTGGCGTGGCGCGCGGCCGTTCACCTTGGTCAAGCGTGTGGAGGAGAGCGCGGAAATTATCTCGTTTTACTTCGCGCCTGTGGATAACGGCCCGATCCTGGCCGCCGAGCCTGGGCAGTACATCGGCATGAAGCTGGTACTGGAGGGCGAGGAAGTGCGCCGCAACTATTCCCTGTCGGCGCGTGGCGATTCGGGTCAGTACCGCATCAGCGTCAAGCGCGAAGCCGGTGGGCGGGTGTCGAACTACCTGCATGACCAGTTCCATGTGGGTGCGACCATCGATCTGTTCCCGCCTTCGGGGGAGTTCACCCTGGCGGCCAGCGACAAGCCATTGGTGCTGATCAGCGGCGGCGTGGGCATCACGCCAACATTGCCGATGCTCGAAGCGGCGCTGGCCACCGAGCGTCCGGTTCACTTTATCCACTGCGCGCGTAATGGCGGCGTGCATGCGTTCCGCGAATGGGTGGACGGCCTGGCGGCGCAGCATCCGCAGCTCAAGCGCTTCTATTGCTACGCCGAGGATGATGGCGTGAGCCCGGCGGCGGACAAGGTCGGGATGCTGAGCCAGGAGCAACTGGCGGCGTGGCTGCCGCAGGAGCGCGATGTGGATGCGTACTTCCTGGGGCCTAAAGGCTTCATGGCGGCGATCAAGCGTCACTTGAAGGCCCTGGGTGTGCCGGAAGCGCAGAGCCGGTATGAGTTCTTTGGGCCGGCGTCGGCTCTGGAATAACTTACTCGGTCAAAAATGTGGGAGCGGCGGTGCGACGATTCGACTTGCTCGCGAAGGCGGTGTATCAGGCACACATTCAGTGACTGAGACTCCGCCTTCGCGAGCAAGCCCGCTCCCACATTTTGATCTCCATTTTCCCTGATTAATCTCCTGTTAATGCCTCCTGTTTAAACCTCCACACGCCAACTGCTCAACTTTGACCGTCCGCGTGTAAACTTGCGGCCATTGGCACAACCATCATTGGCTAAAGGGAAACGGGGATGATCGACGAATTGCGTTTGGGCAGGGAGCGACGCTTTCTGGTACTGCTGGGCATCATCTGCCTGGCGCTGATCGGCGGGGCGCTGTACATGCAGGTGGTGCTGGGCGAGGCCCCTTGCCCGCTGTGCATCCTGCAACGTTATGCCTTGCTGCTGATCGCGATCTTCGCCTTCATCGGTGCCGCCATGCGCACCACCCGCAGTGTCACGGTGTTTGAAGCACTGGTGACCCTCAGCGCCCTGGGGGGCGTCGCCGCTGCCGGCTATCACGTGTACATCCAGTTCTTTCCGAAGGTCAGCTGCGGCATCGACGTGCTGCAACCGATTGTCGATGGCTTGCCGCTGGCCTCGGTGTTTCCCCTGGGGTTCCAGGTCGACGGCTTCTGTGAGACGCCGTACCCGCCCGTGCTCGGCCTGTCTCTGGCCCAGTGGGCGCTGGTGGCCTTTGTGCTGACGGTGATCCTGGTGCCACTGGGCATTTACCGTAATCGCCAGGGCAAAGCCTAAGCGGTTACAACTCAACGCCCCGGCCTTCCTCTAAAGAAGGCTGGGGCGTTTTTGTTTGTAGGCATTTGTGAAGAGGCCGTGACGCGGGGCAAGTTTGGGTGTGCGCAGCGTGCGACATGTTGTCACACGGAAGCTGTCGCAGGACGTTTCTGACGCTCGTAAACGCGCCATAAATTTGCATGAAGCGGCGTTTTATGGCTGTCAGTTCGTCGTCTGGCCGACGCCGCGAGTGGCGTGCGGTCGGCGACATTGCCCGATGTCCGAATGCCTTGTTTTTAGGGGACTTGGATCCGTTTTCGATGCCCTTACAGGCTGTAAGGGATGTGGCAGATTGCCCAATAACACGGCATTTTTTGTGGTTTTTGTCGAGAATCAAACGCGATACGATCGCGGACCTTTGCAATAATGGTGAAGGATTATTGCTGGAAACGATAAAAATTATTTCTGGATAAGACATGGTTTATACATCGCTAGCTAACTACAATCGCCCGCACTGAATGTCCGGTGCTGCTCACCCCTGAGCAAACTAGGGCGGTCGAGAAGCGGATGTAACGTTTCATGCGACCCCAGGTGCCGGCAGCCTTTCAACTATCCGCACCAAATGGAATTGGTCTGTAACAAGGCCTTTGACCAACGAATTCGAATAAGAACTCACCGCTAGCCCGGGACGTGTCGATTCGCGCAAGGTGCGACGGGCAGACCCTTATTCAATCGAAGAGAAATGCCAACCCTTGGCAGGGTGAAGTGTTGGCGATCAAAACCCAACTGCATTGCGCAAGCTGCTTTAGAGGTCGTGAGATGAGTAAAAACAGGTACCCCCGATTACTAGGCTTTTTGCCGCTGCTTGGCATGATGTTAATGCTGGGAGGCTGCAAGTGGACCTTGCTCGACCCTAAAGGTCAGGTCGGTCTGGATCAACGCAACCTGATCATCACCGCCACCCTGCTGATGCTGTTGGTCGTGGTGCCCGTGATCATCATGACGTTCGCGTTCGCCTGGAAATACCGCGCGTCGAACACCAGCGCCACCTACGCGCCGAAGTGGTCGCACTCCACCAAGATTGAAATCGCGGTGTGGCTGGTGCCGATCCTCATCATCATCGCCCTGGGTTACATCACCTATAAGTCGACCCATGAGCTGGACCCGTACCGTCCGCTGGACTCCGACGTCAAGCCGATCAACATCGAAGTGGTCGCGCTGGACTGGAAGTGGCTGTTCATCTACCCGGACCTGGGTATCGCCACTGTGAACCAGATCCGGTTCCCGGAGAACACCCCGCTTAATTTCCGGATCACCTCCGACGCCGTGATGAACTCGTTCTTCATCCCTGCACTGGGTGGCCAGATCTACGCGATGGCAGGCATGCAGACCCGTCTGCACCTGATCGCGAACGAGAAAGCTGAAATGGAAGGCATCTCCGCCAACTACAGCGGTGCTGGCTTCACCGGCATGAAATTCAAAGCGATCTCGACGAGCCAGGAAGATTTCAACGCCTGGGTAGCCGAAGTCAAGGCCGCACCTAAACAGCTTGATCAAGCTGAATACGACGCCCTTGCCAAACCAAGCCAGAACAACCCAGTCGCCCTGTACTCCACGTACGAGCCGGACCTGTTTCAGAAAATCGTCGACAAGTACGAAGGTATGAAGCCAGGCAAGCCGATCGAGCACGAGAAGAAAGAAGTGGCCGCGGTTGAAGGTTCTGACACGGGCTCGCATTCAACTGCTGGGGCAGAGGAGTAAACGATGTTTGGTAAATTAAGTTGGGATGCGGTCCCGTTCCACGAGCCGATCGTGATGGTGACCATCGCCATGATCGCGCTGGGTGGTCTGGCACTGTTTGCAGGTATCACTTACTTCAAGAAGTGGACCTACCTGTGGACCGAGTGGCTGACTTCGGTCGACCACAAGAAAATCGGCGTCATGTACGTCATCGTTGCCATGGTCATGCTGCTGCGTGGTTTTGCCGACGCCATCATGATGCGTACCCAGTTGGCCATGGCCACCGAGGGTTCGCCTGGCTACCTGCCTCCTGAACACTATGACCAGATCTTCACCGCCCACGGTGTGATCATGATCATCTTCATGGCGATGCCTTTCTTCACCGGCCTGATGAACCTTGCCTTGCCGCTGCAGATCGGTGCGCGTGACGTTGCGTTCCCGTTCCTGAACTCCCTGAGCTTCTGGCTGCTGGTATCCGGCGTAGTGCTGATCAACCTGTCCCTGGGCGTCGGCGAATTCGCCAAGACCGGTTGGGTTGCGTATCCGCCATTGTCGGGCCTGGCCTACAGTCCGGGCGTGGGTGTGGATTACTACATCTGGGCGCTACAGTTATCAGGACTCGGGACGACACTGACGGGGGTCAACTTCCTGGCCACCGTCTTGAAAATGCGCGCCCCTGGCATGAAGCTGATGGACATGCCGATCTTCACCTGGACCTGCACCTGGGCCAACGTACTGATCGTTGCATCGTTCCCGATCCTGGCTGCAACCATGGCGTTGCTGTCGCTTGACCGTTACCTGGATTTCCACATTTTCACCAATGAACTTGGTGGCAATCCAATGATGTACGTGAACCTGTTCTGGGCATGGGGTCACCCTGAGGTGTACATCCTGATCCTGCCAGCGTTCGGTATCTTCTCCGAAGTGATCTCGACCTTCTCGGGCAAGCGCCTGTTCGGTCACCACTCGATGATCTACGCCTCGGGCGCGATCTCGGTACTGGGCTTCATGGTTTGGCTGCACCACTTCTTCACCATGGGTTCGGGGGCCAGCGTCAACGCGTTCTTCGGACTGGCGACGATGCTGATTTCCATCCCGACGGGGGTGAAGCTATTTAACTGGCTATTCACCATCTATCACGGTCGTCTGCGTATCACCAGCCAGGTTCTGTGGACCCTGGGCTTCATGGTGACCTTCGCGATCGGCGGCATGACCGGCGTACTGCTGGCCATCCCGGGTGCTGACTTCGTACTGCACAACAGCCTGTTCGTAATTGCTCACTTCCATAACGTGATCATCGGCGGCGCAGTATTCGGCTACATCGCAGGTTTCAGCTTCTACTTCCCGAAAGCGTTCGGCTTCAAGCTGCACGAAGGCTGGGGCAAGGCTGCATTCTGGTTCTGGATCTCGGGCTTCTTCGTCGCGTTCATGCCGCTCTACGCTCTGGGCTTCATGGGCATGACCCGTCGTCTGAACGCCACGACCAACCCTGAGTGGGTACCGTACCTGTACGTTGCCATGGTGGGTGCACTGATGATCGCTGTGGGTATCGCCTGCCAGCTGATCCAGCTGTATGTCAGCGTGCGTGATCGCAAGCAGAACATGTGCGAATCCGGCGACCCATGGAATGCACACACCCTGGAATGGTCGACTTCGTCGCCACCGCCGTTCTACAACTTTGCCGTACTGCCGAAGGCTGACAGCATCGATCCGTTCACCGAAGCCAAGGAAGACGGTACTGCGTACCAGAAGCCTGCGCGTTACGAACCGATCCACATGCCTAACAACACCGCTACCGGCGTTGTGATGGGCGCGCTGTTGACCGTGTTCGGTTTCGCGATGATCTGGCACATCTGGTGGCTGGCCATCGTGAGCCTGGTGGGCACCATCGGCTACTTCATCGTTCACGCTGCCCGTGATGACCAAGGCTACATGGTGCCGGTCGACGTGATCGAACGCATCGAAGCCGAGCAACACGCTCGCCTGGTTGCCGAGAAGAAGATCCCGGCCAACCGTGTTGAAACCTCGTTGGAACAGGCTTAAACCATGTCGAACTTAGTGACCAATGCTGGACACGCCCATGTCGATGACCATGGGCACGATGACCATCACCACGACTCGGGGCCAATGACCGTATTCGGTTTCTGGCTCTACCTGATGACCGACTGCATCTTGTTTGCGTCGATCTTCGCGGTGTACGCGGTACTGGTAAACAACGTAGCGGGTGGCCCGTCGGGCCACGACATCTTCGAACTGCCTTACGTGCTCGGCGAAACCGCCTTGCTGTTGTTCAGCTCGATCACCTACGGCTTCGCCATGCTGGCCTTCTACAAGGGCAGCAAGAAAGGCGTCCTGAGCTGGTTGGCACTGACCTTCCTGTTCGGCCTGGGCTTCATCGGCATGGAGGTCAACGAGTTCCACCTGCTGATCTCCGAAGGTTACGGCCCGCACCGTAGCGGCTTCCTGTCGGCGTTCTTCACGCTGGTAGGCACCCACGGTCTGCACGTGACTGCCGGTCTGATCTGGATGGCGACCATGATGTATCAGGTCAACAAACATGGCCTGACCAACACCAACAAGACTCGCCTGAGCTGCCTGAGCCTGTTCTGGCACTTCCTGGACGTGGTCTGGATCTGCGTCTTCACCGTTGTCTACCTGATGGGGACTCTGTAATGGCTAATGCACATTCCCATGACAGCCATGATGACAGCCACGGCAGCGTCAAGTCGTACGCCATTGGCTTCATCCTGTCGGTCATCCTGACGCTGATCCCGTTCGGCCTGGTGATGTACCCAACCTTGCCGAAGTCGATCACCTTGATGATCGTCCTGGCGTTCGCGGTGATCCAGGTCCTGGTTCACCTGGTGTACTTCCTGCACCTGGACCGCTCGAAGGCTCAGCGCGATAACGTGATTGCGTTCGTGTTCGCAGGTTTGGTGATCCTCCTGCTGGTTGGCCTGTCGGTATGGATCATGTTCAGCATCCATACGTTCATGATGGCGAAGTGAGGTAAGACCCGATGTCGCTTAAGCACTTTATCCAAATCACCAAACCGGGGATCATTTTCGGTAACGTGCTTTCTGTGGCAGGCGGTTTCTTCCTGGCCTCCAAGGGGCATGTCGATCTGGCCATTTTCCTGGCTGCGATGATCGGCACGTCCCTGGTGGTAGCTTCCGGTTGTGTATTCAACAACTGCATCGACCGCGATATCGACATCAAGATGGAACGCACCAAGAATCGTGTGCTGGTCCAGGGCCTTATCTCCCTGAAACTGGCACTGATCTTCGCGACCATCCTGGGTATCGCCGGCGTGGTGTTGCTGTACAAGGTGGCCAACCCGCTGGCGGCGCTGTTTGCCGTGATCGGCTTCGTCATCTACGTCGGCTTCTACAGCCTGTACCTCAAGCGCAAGTCGGTTCACGGCACGCTGGTGGGCAGTCTGTCGGGGGCGATGCCGCCGGTGATTGGTTATGTGGCTGTGACCAATAGCTTCGACATGGCCGCGTTGGTGCTACTGGTGATGTTCAGCCTGTGGCAGATGCCGCACTCCTATGCCATCGCGATCTTCCGCTTCAACGACTACCTGGCTGCCTCGATTCCGGTTCTTCCGGTCAAGCGTGGCATCAAGGTCGCCAAGAAACACATCCTGCTCTACATCCTGGCCTTCCTCGTGGCGACCTTGATGTTGACCTTCAGTGGCTACGCCGGCATGAGCTACCTCGCCGTTGCCGCCGCCATGGGCATGTACTGGTTGTACATGGCCTGGACCGGCTACAAGGCGGTGGATGACACCGTCTGGGCACGCAAGCTGTTCGTCTTCTCGATCTTCACCATCACCGCCTTGAGCGTGATGATGTCCCTGGATTTCCAGGTGCCGAAAGAGTTGCTGCTGACGTACGCTCACTGAGTGATCGAGCAGTAAAAAACCCCGCCTTCGAAAGAAGCGCGGGGTTTTTTATTGAGGGGCCTTTAAACTATGCCAAATCTTACAAATGCAGGAAGCAGCGTGATGAGTAAAAAAGCCGTTATCGTATTCAGTGGTGGGCAGGATTCGACCACCTGCCTGATCCAGGCACTGGCGCTGTATGACGAGGTGCACTGCATTACCTTCGATTATGGCCAGCGCCATGTGGCGGAAATCGAAGTCGCACAGAAACTCGCCAAACAGCTGGGCGCCACCGTTCACAAAGTGATGGACGTGTCGCTGTTGAACGAGCTGGCCATCAGCAGCCTGACCCGCGACAACATTCCGGTACCCACGGTGAACAGCTCGGGCGAGAGTTTGCCGAGCACATTCGTGCCTGGCAGGAACATTCTGTTTTTGACCCTCGCGGCGATCTACGCCTACCAGGTCAAGGCGGAAACGGTGATCACCGGGGTGTGTGAAACCGACTTCTCCGGCTATCCCGATTGCCGGGACGAGTTCGTCAAGGCGCTGAACAAAGCGCTGCAACTGGGCATGGAATACGACGTACGCCTGGAAACGCCGTTGATGTGGCTGAACAAGGCCGAGACCTGGGCCCTGGCGGACGATCACCAGCAGCTGGACCTGATCCGCAACCAGACCCTGACCTGCTACAACGGCATTATCGGCACGGGTTGTGGCAACTGCGACGCGTGCAACCTTCGCGCACGTGGCCTGAACGACTACCTCG
Source organism: Pseudomonas sp. Ag1 (assembly GCF_000278565.1). Classification (NCBI taxonomy): domain Bacteria; kingdom Pseudomonadati; phylum Pseudomonadota; class Gammaproteobacteria; order Pseudomonadales; family Pseudomonadaceae; genus Pseudomonas; species Pseudomonas sp. Ag1. The sequence goes on along the minus strand of NZ_AKVH01000100.1, from coordinate 99,293 downwards.
AAAACAAGGCAGCCGTCATGCAGAGCCTGAAAAGCAAACTGGCGTGATGTCGATCGTTCCCACGCTCCGCGTGGGAACGCATCCCATGACGCTCCGCGTCACAAAGGCGGACGCGGAGCGTCCAACGCGGCATTCCCACGCAGAGCGTGGGAACGATCATCAGCTGGCGTGTGGTTGGGCCTGGGTATCGCCCGTGATGTAGCGCTTGAACAGCGAGCGGGCGCCATAGGCCGGCAGGATGTTGAAGAAGGCAAAGCAAACCTTGATCGCGATCTGCACGTAGATCATGTTCAGGATGTCGCTGGTCTGCATGGCGCCGTAGAACGCGATGAAGCAGAACAGGAAACTGTCGATGATCACCGCGAAGAACGTACTCAGGAAAATCCGCAGGAACAGGTACCTGGAATTGGTCAGCTCCTTGATCTTGCACAGCAGGTACGAGTTGATGTTCTCCGACACCAGGAACGAAACCGAAGAGGCGATGAGCACCGACGACACCTGGATGATCACGTCGTTGTAAGGCCCGTCGAGCTTCCAGCCTGGCAAGCCGGGGAGGAAGGTCGAGCCGTAGAGCAGGATGATGATCATCGCGTTACTGGCAAACGCAAACAGGATGGCCCGTCTCGCCAGCCGCAGGCCGAATTGTTCGTTGAGCAAGTCCACGATCAGAAACGTCAGCGGGTAAAGGAACGTGCCGGGCGTGACGATAATGCCCAGAGACTCCAGGTAGATAGGTTTGGTCGCGGCGATGCTGGTGAAGATATAGAACGTAAAGAGCAGCAGGTTCAGGATGATGTAAATCATCCATGAGTTCTCGTTGCGGTCGTTGAGGTCGTACGCGGTCAGCGCTCCTCCCTGTGAGTAGAACTTCTTGTACATGTTCTTGACTTCCATTTTATTTAAATTGTCCATGATTTCGCTGTTCAGCACTTCGCTCAGCTTTATCCGAATGATCTTGCCCGTGGCGATCACCATGATCACCGCCAGGCTCTTGTCATTCTCGAACCCCAGCAACTTGTATTTGCTGTTTTCGACTTCGTGCTCATACGTTGTCATTGAAGCGCTCCTCGATGATATCTCCCACCACACAGATACGATCCGAGCTGACACACGCTTGATCCGTGATAAATAGTTTTTTGCTGAGCCTGTCGTACACCAACTTTTCCTTGTCGTCGCTCGACGTCCCTTTCTGCACGATCAACAAATCGCCCGGCTCGTTGACGCCGGCAATCGCATGTTCCAGCAGCACGGCTATCAAGTTGTAGGAAGTGCCGAAGTAGTAGGTCAGCGGGTACAGCGTGGCGAGTTCGCCAATGCGCTTGTCCATGCTCGCCATGACCTGGCTTTGCTTGATGATCGGCACGGCAGCAGGGTTCATGTTGCCCTGGGGGGAAATACTGCTGTCGATGATCTCTTTTTCTTCGAAGTCGAGGGTCTCGATTTCTTCATAGGAAACGCCGAAGAAATCCGAGATCTTGCGGATGGTGGACTGCTGTACGTTGACGACCTTGCCTTCCAGAATGTTGTAGATCGTGGTTCTGGTCAGGCCGGCCGCATTGCACAACGACAGCTGCGTCTCTCCGCGGCTCTTGATCAGGTATTTGATATTGCTCTTCAAATACTCGGTGCGTTCTTTTCTGTGAATCAAATGCCCACCACTTCCTTATGTTCTACACAGAGCGTCCATGTTGCGCTGGGGTGCGTGCTTCGCCGCGGCGCGAAGTGTTGCATGCGCCTGCCACAAGAATAAAGACCGTGATCAGTTTTTTGGCGATTGGCCAGCATTCAGCCAGGAAAAACCGCGTCTTGTCCCCCTATGCTCAGCCAAAAAGAATCATTTAATTTGGAAAATGTTCATTTTTCTGCTTAATTGCCCTGCGCCCAACGGAAAGGCGCACGGGATTTTCAGGGAAGGAACACAGGACAATGGCAGTCGACACGCAACCACTTACCCACCAGGCCGACCTGCTGCAACGAGGGCTGGCGGATCTACGGGCAGAAGACGCGGAGCTGGCAGGGTTGCTGGATGCGGAAGTCACGCGCCAACACCAGACGCTGTCGCTGGCCGCTTCGTCCTGCGCAGTGAGGCCGAATATCCTGGCGGCGTCCGCCTCGCTGCTGGTCAACGTGACCGCCGAGGGCACGCCCGGCTGGCGTCATCACGCCGGCTGCGAGAATGCCGACCGGGTCGAAGCCCTGGCTGTGCGCCGAGCGCGTGAGCTGTTCGGTGCGCAATACGCCGGCGTGCAATCACACTCGGGGTCGACTGCCAACTATCAGGTACTGGCGGCCTTGCTGGAGCCGGGAGACACCGTGCTCGGCATGGCCCCCGATCACGGCGGGCATCTGAGCCACGCCAGCCCCGTCGCGTTCACTGGCGCGAACTACAAGGCGCTCAGGTACGGCACTACCTCCAAGGGTGTTATCGACTACGACCAGGTGCGCACACTGGCGCTGGCCCATCGCCCGCGCGTGATCATCTGCGGGGCGACGGCCTACTCGCACACCATTGATTTCGCGCGCTTGCGTGGGATTGCCGACGAAGCCGGGTCGATCCTGCTGGCGGACATTTCGACCATCGCCGGCCTGGTCGCCACCGGGCGCCATCCGAGCCCGATCGACGCAGCCCACGTCACTACGCTGTGCACCCATAAACAACTGGGCGGCCCGCGTGGCGGCCTGATCCTTTCCGGTCGCGACGCCGAAACCAAGGTGCCGGGCCTTAAGACCAGCTTCAGCCGGCTCCTCGATCAAGCCGTGTTCCCACGAATGCAGGGCGCACCGGCCTTCAACATGATCGCGGCAAAGGCGGCGGCGTTCGGCTACGCCATGTCCGCGGATTTCGACGCCTGGATGGCGCGTATTCGCACCACGGCCGACGAACTGGCCAACGCGTTCCAGGCCTGTGACTACGAGGTGGTGGGCGGGCGCAGTGAAAACCACTCGGTGCTGATTCGCTTGCGTGGCGGCATCACCGGCGCCATCGCCCAGGCGGCGCTGGAGCAGTGCGGCATCATCGTGGACAAGCATCGCGCACCGGGAGAGACGCGACCATCATTCGTCGCTGGCGGGTTGTGTATCGGCACCGGCTCCCTGGCGCAACGCCAGCTCGACGCCGATGGATGTCGGCAGGTCGTCGAACTGGTGTGCCGGGTACTCGATGCGGTCACGCCCCTCAACGAGCACAAGTTCACCCTGGATCCGAATGCACAGGAATCACTGCGCTTGCAGGCTCAAGCCTTGTGCGCGAAGTATCCCCTCGCGGATTACCTGCACAACTGAGCAAACATCCAAATGGATGTTTCATGTTATTGCAGGATAAATTGCTGTACGGTGTTTAAGCGGCTGTTATAGACGGTCGCGTTGTTGCTCATTCTCATCATTAACAAGCTGCACGACAGCTTGGCGTTCTCCTGGCAGTTATAAAAAGGGCTCTTAAAGTCCGTTCAACCTCCGTGAACGAAGTACTCAGCCTTTTGCAGTGAAGTCGAACTAGGCCCGTGCGCCGATAGTTGTTCGACTCATGAGGAGATATCCCGTGATAACCCGAAGAAAACTCCTGTATTCAGGCGCAGCCTTGACCGGTGCTGGCCTGTTTGCCCCGCTGTGGGCAGGTGCCGCGCTGGCGCAGGAAGTCAGCAGCGCCGCCAGCGACGACATTGAATCCTTCCGCCAACTGTCGATGTTCCTCCTCGAACGCTCGAACCTGGATGCCGCCTTGTCCTTGCGCATCCTGGCTCAGTGCACCCGGAACGACCCTGCATTCCCCGAGAAGATCAAAGCCTTGTGGAGCAAGGTTGGCCAGCATCACTTGCGCAACGTCGGCCAGTTGTCCGGCAGCCCGTTCTACGCCGACCCGGTGATCAAGGACACGACGCAGAAAATCGTCTCCGCCTGGTACCTGGGCTACACCGGCACGCCGGTGTCCCTGCGCGCCACCGACGGCACGCGCCTGGTCACCTTCACCGGCGCCCTGGCCTATGCGCCGACCGCGGACGCCACGGTGATCCCGACGTACTCCCGGGGAAAAACCAATTACTGGGTCAATCCTCCGGCCACGCTGGCCAACGACTAAGACAAGGCACTTTTATGAATCAGGATTTTGACGCCGATGTCATTGTGGTTGGCTCCGGCGCATTAGGCAGTAACGCAGCATTTGAATTGGCCAGGCACGGCAAGTCAGTGATTATTCTGGAAGCCGGTGAACATATTCCCCGCTGGAAGATAGTCGAGAACTTCCGTAATTCGTCGAACAAGGGCAATTACAACTCACCCTATCCGAATGAACCGTGGGCCCATCATTCTTATGATGAGCAATACATCGAGAACACCGGTTCTTTCGAGTTCCGCCCCGGCATGTTGAAACTGGTGGGCGGTACCACCTGGCACTGGGCGGCAGCGTGCTGGCGTTACTTGCCCAACGATATGAAACTCAAGACGCTCTACGGCGTAGGTCGCGACTGGCCGCTGGAATACAGCGAGCTGGAACCCTATTACGTGCGTGCGGAAATTGCCCTGGGCGTATGCGGCAGTGACACCCAGGACCAGAGCGGGCAGGGCGGCGGCGCGTTCCCGCCGCGCTCCAGCCCGTACCCGATGGCGCCGGAAGGTGATACCTACCTGTTCCAGCGCCTGCGCGAACGCATGGCACCGGCGGGGTATCACTTTATCCATGAGCCCAATGGCCGTGCCACTGAACCCTACGACGGGCGCCCGGCGTGCAGCGGCAACAACAACTGCATGCCGGTCTGCCCCATCGGCGCGATGTACAGCGGCGACGTGCACGCCCGCCATGCGGAACAGGCCGGCGCCAAGCTGATCACCGACGCCACCGCCTACAAGCTGGAAAAAGGCGCGGACGACAAGATCGTCGCCATCCATTACCGCAGCTCCACCGGCGCCGATGTGCGGCTCACTGCCAAGTACTTCATCGTTGCCGCCCACGGCCTGGAAACCCCCAAGCTGCTGCTGATTTCCGAGGTGGCCAACTCCTCCGACCAGGTCGGTCGCAACCTGATGGACCACACCGGCCAGGGCCTGCAATTTATCGCCGACGAGCCGTTGTGGCCGGGACGCGGCGCGGTGCAGCAGGGCGGGATTTTCAACCGCCGCGACGGCGAGTTCCGCAAGGAACGGGCCTCGGTCAAACACTCGATCTCCAACAACGTGCCGAACATTGCCGTGGCCAAGCGGCTGATCGCCCAGGGGGTGTACGGCAAGGAGCTGGACGAACGCATCCGCCACGATGCGGCGCGTTGGGTCGACGTCTCTACCGTGTATGAAACCCTGCCATTGCAGACCAACACCGTGCGCCCGAGCCGCACCCGCAAGGACGCCCTGGGCATTCCGATGCTGGTGGTCAACTACGAGGTGGGCGACTACGTGAAGGCGGCCAAGGCCGGCGTCACTGAAGACTATGCGCACTTCGTGCAACTGATGGGCGGCACGGTGGTGGAAGACAACACCGGCTACCAGAACCGCGACCACCTGATGGGCACCGTGATCATGGGCGCCAACCCCAAGGATTCGGTGGTCAACCACGAGTGCCGCACCCACGACCACGCCAACCTGTTTCTCGCCACCACCGGGGTGATACCGGCCTCCGGCACCATCAACCCGACCCTGGCCGGCGTGGCGCTGAGTATCCGTATGGCCGACATCATTGCGCGGGAGGTCTAGGTCATGGGATTGCTTAAATTTCCATTGCTGGCCTTGCTGCTCACCGCGTTGCCGGTGTTTGCCGCTGAAGACACTGCCGCGCTGATCCAGAAAGGTGCGTATGTCGCCCGTGCCGGCGACTGCGAAGCCTGCCACCGTACCGCCGAGAATGGCGGCGCGCCGCTGGCCGGCGGGTATGTGATCGACTCGCCCATGGGCAAGATTATCTCCAGCAACATCACCCCGTCCAAGGCCTACGGCATCGGCGACTACACCGAGCAACAACTGGCGGACGCCTTGCGCAAAGGCATCAACGCCAAGGGCCAGCACCTGTACCCGGCGATGCCCTACACCTCTTACCAGGGCATGAGCGATGACGACATCCACGCCTTGTATGTGTACCTGCAACAGGGCGTCAAAGCCGTGGACCAGCCGGTGCCGGAAACGCACCTGGCGTTCCCGTTCAACATCCGCCAACTGATGTTCGGCTGGAACCTGGTGTTCCTCGACAGCCAGGGTTTCGTGCCCAAGCCCGGCGCCACCGAACAGACCAGCCGTGGCCAGTACCTGGTGGACAACCTCGCCCACTGCGGCGCCTGCCACACCCCACGTAACGCCTTGATGGCCGAGGACAACAGCCAGTACCTGGCCGGTGCGAAACTGGGTGGCTGGGTCGCGCCCAACATCACCTCCGACAAGGTCAGCGGGCTGGGGGACTGGAGCGAGGACGACCTGGTCAACTTCCTGAAAAACGGTCACCTCGCCGACAAGGCCCAAGCCGCGGGCGGCATGGCCGAAGCCGTGGAAAACAGCTTCCGCTACCTCAGCGACAGCGACCTGCATGCCATGGCCGCCTACCTGCACAGCGTGCCGCCGATCCGCGATCCCGGGCAAACCGAGCGGGTGGTGCGTGACGTCAAGCCGGTGGACATGAGCACCCTGGAAACCGGCCAGGGCGATCAAGCCTCACTGGCCGACGCCACCGGACTGGATGGCGCACGCCTCTACAACTCGGCCTGCTCCAGCTGCCACGGTCGCGATGGCCAGGGCTCGGCTGACAAGTTCTACCCGTCCCTGAGCCTCAACACCGCGCTCAACGGCAACCAGGCCAACAACCTGGTGATGGCGATCATCGCGGGCATCGACCGCAAAGGTGCCGACGGCGCCGTGAGCATGCCGGCCCTGGGCGGTGACCTGAACGACGCGCAAATCGCCGCCATCGCCAACTACAGCCTGCACACCTTCGGCAACCCGGCGCTGAGCGTCAGTTCCGAAGAAGTCACCAGCCTGCGTCGCGGTGGGGATGCGCCGTTGTTGATCACGGCCATGCCGTACCTGCTGTGGGGCGGTGGCCTGGTGGTGCTGGTGCTGATCATCGTGCTGTTGCTGTGGCGCCGTCACCACCAACACCTGCGGGCAGTGGAGGCCAAGCGGATCGCGTTGAACCGGCGTTTTCATTCCAACTAGCCGGAAACGCAAAAGCCCCGCCTTCGGTATGAAGTGCGGGGCTTATTGTTGGTTGGGTAAATCACCGGCTGTTTTCCTCGTCATACCCAATTGCAGGAACGGGGGCGAATCCCGCACCTGAAGCTGCGAGCCGACAAGGAGAGGTCTTCATGGTCAACGTGAGTCGTCGTTCCCTGATCGCACTGGGCGCGGCCTTGCCGTTGCTGGGTCGCCTGGACTGGGCTGAGGCAAGCCCCGCCGTGGCGGCGCCCGAGGTGCTGCTCAACTACAACGAAAGCCCCTACGGGCCCTCGCCGGCTGCGCGGCAGGCCATGCAGCGCGGCATCGCCACCTCGGGGCGCTACCCGTACCCGGACATGTACGCGCTGGTTGAACAATTTGCCCAGCAGCAGGGCATTCTGGAGGAACAGGTGGCGGTGTTCGCCGGCTCCATGGCTGCGTTGCGCTACGCGGTGCTGGCGTTTACCAGCGAAACCCGCAGCCTGGTGATGGCCACGCCTTCCTACGAAGTACCGCGCCAGGCTGCCGAATCGCGAAAGGCCAGGGTGCACGAAGTCGATCTCACCGCCGATCACGCCCATGACCTTCCCGCCATGCTCACCGTGGACCGCCAGCCCGGCCTGATCTACCTCTGCAACCCGAACAATCCCACCGGCACCCTCACACCCGCCAAGGCCATCGAACAGGCACTGGCGCGCAAACCCCAGGGCAGCATTTTGCTGGTGGACGAGGCCTACATCGACTTCAGTGACGCACCCAGTTGTGTGGCGTGGGTCAAGGACCATGATGACTTGCTGGTGCTGCGCACGTTCTCGAAAATCTATGGCCTGGCCGGCGCACGCCTGGGGCTTGCGATCGGTCATCCGCAGCTGCTGGAACAACTGGCGGTGTTTGGCGGGGACAACGTGCCGGCGGCCGCCAGCCTGCTGGCCGCCCGCGCCAGCCTTGCGGATACGCAACTGGTGCCGGCGCGCAAGGCGCTCAATACCCGGTTGCGGGATGAGACGGTGGCCTGGCTAAAAAGCCGCGGATTCACCTGCACGGCGTCTCACAGCAACTGCTTCATGATTGATGTGCGCCGTCCGGCGGAACAGGTCATCGAGCGGCTGGGCGAGCAGGGCGTGAAGATTGGGCGCGTGTGGCAAAACTGGCCGCAGTGGGTGCGGGTCACCGTGGGCAACGCTGATGAGATGAAGCGGTTTCGCGAGGTGTTTGCGGCTCAAGTCGTAGGCTGAATTCGCTGCGACGCAGGTCAAATGTGGGAGCGGGCTTGCTCGCGAAAGCGGAGTGTCAGTCAATGCATACGTGACTGACCCACCGTCTTCGCGAGCAAGCCCGCTCCCACATTTAGATCGAGTTACTGCTGGGCGATGCTGTAGCCCTCAAACGCCGTCTGCTGCTGCAGCGCGGTGATGATGCTTTTACGCGTCAGTGGCTGCTCGGCGCCCGAGTTATCCACAAAGGTTTCAACTTCCAGTTCCGCCTCGTCACCTTCACCGACAAAGGTAAAGCCGAGGAATTCAAACGCCTCACGGTCGACGTTCGGCTTGGAGCGCGGCGAACGCAGCGGCAGGGTGACGCTGATGCCGTCCTTGCTGATGGCGAACACTTCCACTTCCTTCTTCGGGCGGGAAGCCTTGCCTTTGCCGGCGCTCGGGTTGCTGATGGCCTGGTGGGTCTGGTTCAGCACCTTGAGGGCCAGGCCGTAGACCAGCTCCTGGAACTCCGGGTCGTCCTTGAAGCTGGACAGGATGCGGCTGATGGAGAACTTGCTGTTCAGGTCTTCGAGGGCGGCGTTGTCGGCGGCTTCGGCGTCCTTGAGCTGCTTGAGCTCGCCCATCAGGTCGTAGGCCTTGTCGTCGTCGAAAGCGTCGTGGGCCTGGCGGATGGCCACGCGCAGCTCGCGGATCTGGTCGCTTTCCTTGGAGGTGTGGAACGCGTCCAGCACCATTTCACTGATGGTCTTGGCCGCCGGCACGTGCTGTGAAAGATTGATGGCGTTTTCGTATTCAGCTTTGGATTGCAAGGCGACTACGGATTCTTCGGTGCGGGAATCAGACATTGAAATTTCACTACTTCAGTAAACGGGGAGACGGGAAAAGCGTCGCGCATTTTCAGCGGGGAGGGGGATCAGGTCAAGGCAGCACAATGCCCTCATCCCGGTTGAATGATGCCAACGCCCGCTGCAGCTTGATCGCCCGCCCGCAAAACAGCCCAACGGTAAAACCCGAAGCCCCGCCCGCCAGGGCCAGCATTGGCGCGGTGCTCGACAGCAACGGGTGCACGGCGTGCTGGTAACCGAGGTAATACTTCACGGCGAAGAACAGTTGGGAGATCAGCAGGATTTTCCAGGTGCCGGGCAGCACCAGCGTGTGGCCATCGAGGCTTGCACCCTTGGCGGTGAACATCGCCATCGCCACCAGGCAACCCACGGCGGCACCGCCCAGCCAGCAACCGATCGACAGCGTTGAATGCTCAATGGACAACAGCGACCAGATCACCAGCACCACCGGCAGGATAACCAGTGACCGGTGGTTTTCGCGGCTGCCGCGGGTGGCTTTGATCCCGTACCAGCAGATCCACAGATAAACGGCGTACACCCAAAGGGGCGTGCCCTGAAGAATGTCGAGCATGGTCAGCGTCCGTGCCTGATGAAGTTGGGCGTCGATATTCGCCGGGCCGCGCGTGGCTTGTCCATCGATTTAACCGAGGCGCTTGCCCATTTCGAAGGCGCGTTTTTCGTAGCCCAATTCCTCGTACAGCCGCTGCGCCGGTTCGTTGAAGGCCCAGACGGTCAGGCGCAAATCCCGGGCGCCCTGGCGGATGGCCCAGCGTTCGGCGAGCGCCATCAGTTCACGGCCAATGCCCTGGCCGCGGTGTGCCTCCAGCACGCAGATCGAGCCGATCCTGGCAACACGCAGCGGCTGCAACAACGGGCTGGCGGTCTCGATGATTTGCGCGGTGATAAATCCAACACCAACGCCGTGCTGCTCGGCAAGAAACACCGCCTGAACCCGGCTGGTCAGGCAGGGCCGCCAATGGGACTGGTCGCGCTCCACCTGGTCGGTGGCGTCACGGTAGATATCGGGCCGTTCCTGGTGGTGCAGGCGGTTCAGCGGCTGGCCCAGCACGCACAGGGTGTGCAGGTCATCCAGGTGCGCCTGGCGATAGGTCAATCCTTGAGACATGGCAGTCCTTCGAACGGGGCAAAGGGCGTTTTATGCCCGTTATCGGCGATCACGTAAAGGCGCGGCGTCGGCCCCAAGCCCTTCGACGAAGCCGGCAATGCGCTGGCAAGCCTCCCTGAGGGTGTCATCGGCGACGGTAAACGAAACCCGCACAAACCCTTCGGCGCTGGGGCCAAACGCCTGGGCGTCAAGCACCGATACGCCGGTCTGGCGATACAGTTGCCAGGCGAATTCCCGGCCGCTGAGCCCGGTGCGGCGTACGTCCACCAGCATGAACATGCCCGCCTGGGGGACTCGGCAGTCCAGCTCGCTGATCGCACTCAACGCGTTCACCACCAGGTCACGCCGGCGCCGATACACCGCACGGGCATCGCTGACCAAGGCCTCATCCAGTTCCAGTGCCTTGAGCGCCGCCGCCTGGATAAACCCTGGCAGGCCGTAAATCATGCACAGCAGCAAGTTCTCCAGATGGCTGATCAACGTGGGCGGGCCTGCCACCCAGCCTACCCGCCAGCCAGTCATGGCGTGGCTTTTCGACAGGCTGTTGAGCACCACCGTACGCTCGGCCATGCCGGGTAATGCGCTGATGCTCAGGTGTTGATCGTCATAGATGAGCTGCCCATACACTTCATCGCAAATCACCCACAGGTCGTGGGCGCGTGCCACTTCGGCGACAGCTTCCAGCTCTTCGCGGCAGTAGACGTTGCCGGTGGGGTTGCACGGTGTAGCGAGGGCGATGCCCCGGGTCTTGTCGGTAATCGCGGCTTGCAGCGCGGTGCGGGTCAGGCGAAAGCCGTTGGCGGCCGGTTGTTCGACGGTTTTAATGCGTGCCCCCGAGGCTTGGACACAGGCCTCGTAGGTCAGGTACATCGGCTCCGGCACCAGCACTTCATCGCCGTGGCTGAACAGGCACAAGCAGGCCGCGAACAGGCCATTCTGCGCGCCGGCGACCAGGGCGATATTGTCGGCGTGCACCGCAATCCCTTGCAGCAGGCTCTGCCGGGCCGCGATGGCTTCCCGCAGTTTCGGGCGGCCGAGCACAGGGGTGTAGTGGGTGTCGCCGGCGCGCAGGGCGTCCACGGCGGTTTCACAGATCGCGCTGTGTGTGGCGAAATCCGGGTCGCCGACACTGAGCACAATCACGTCTTCGCCCCGCAGTTGGGCTTCGGCGGCGGCGTAGTGAATATCCCAGGCACTGACGGATTCGCCGCCAATGCGCCCCACAAAGGGTGAATAACGCATCCTTGCTCTCCTCGCCGACATCGATGCCCGCGTCAATTAGTCAATTTCAGTTCCACTGTAGAACATGCCGCCTGATCCACATCAAGGGCCGCGCGCAAAAAATCCGCTACAACGAAGCTGGGGCTGGCCATGCCCCGGTTATCTGCCTGATGACCCAATAAAAACGATTGCAGACCTGCGCCGAGGGGACCGCCCCAGGCCGGGTTATTAAAGGAATAGTGCGATGATTTTTCCCCTGTCACGTCTGGGCCTTGTGGGGGTGGTGCTGTGCCTTTCCCTTCCCCTGCACGCCAACGAAGCCGACCCCACGCTGATCGAACAGGGCAAATACGTTGCCCAACTGGGCGACTGCATCGCCTGCCACACCGCCAGGCAAGGCGCGCAAATGGCCGGCGGGCTTGAACTGAGCACGCCAATGGGCACGATCTACTCGAGCAACATCACCCCGGACCGTGACACCGGCATCGGCCAGTACACCTTCGAGCAGTTCGACCGGGTGATGCGTGAAGGCGTGACGCCGGCCGGGCAGAACCTGTACCCGGCGATGCCTTACCCGTCCTACGCGAAGATGAGTGAAGGCGACATGCGCGCCTTGTTCGCCTACCTGATGCAGGGCGTGGAGGCGGTGAACAAACCCAACCTGGACGCCGAGATGGGCTTCCCGTTCAACCAGCGCTGGGGCCTGGCGTTGTGGAATTTGGCGTTTCTCGACAAGCAACCATTCGTGCCGGACCCGGCGAAGGATGACGTGCTTAACCGTGGCGCCTACCTCGTCCAGGGCCTGGGCCACTGCGGCTCGTGCCACACCCCGCGCGGCATCGCCTTCCAGGAAAAAGCCCTGAGCGACGCGGGCCGCAGTGGCCGGCATTACCTGGCCGGTGAGACTGTCGAGCACTGGCGCGCCTTGAGCCTGCGCAACCTGTGGACGGTGGACGACACCGTGCAATTGCTCAAGACCGGGCAGAACCGCTTTGCCACGGTCGCGGGCAACATGGCGGATGTGATTCATCACAGTACCCAACACTTCACCGATGCCGATTTGACCGCCATCGCGACGTATCTCAAATCCCTGCCGCCGGGCAAGGACGACCTGCCGATGCCCGCCGTGGCCCACGAACCCGCCGCACCGCCCAAGGACTTGTTCACCAGCCGTGGTGGCCTGGGTTACATGCAGTTTTGCAGTGACTGCCACCGCAGCGATGGCGGCGGGGTGAAAGGGCTGTTCCCGCCGTTGGCCGGCAACCCGAGCGTTGCCTCGAACAACCCGACGTCACTGCTGCACATCACCCTCACCGGTTGGGAAACCGCCGAGACCGCAGCCCATCCACGGGTCTACACCATGCCTGGGTTTGCGCGGTTGGCGGATCAGGAAATCGCTGAAATCCTCAGCTTCGTGCGCAGCAGTTGGGGCAACGAAGGCACGCCTGTCACGGCTGCCCAAGTGAAGAAAATGCGCGGCCAGCTCAACCCGGTCACCACCGATTCGTCAGCGTTTGAAACCCCACGCCTGGCCGAATTGTTGGCGGCGCCGAATGCCGATCAGGTGGTACGCGGCATGCGCCTGCACCTGCAGACCAAGGAACTGCTGCCCAATAACGTGGGCAACTCGCTGAACTGCACCAGCTGCCATCTCAACGCCGGCACTGTGGCGGATGGTTCGCCGTTTGTGGGCGTCTCGGCATTTTTCCCGAGCTATGCGCCGCGTGCGGGCAAGGTGGTGAGCCTGGAAGAGCGGATCAACGGCTGCTTCCGTCGCTCGATGAATGGCAAGCCGTTGCCAGCGGAATCGGCGGATATGCAGGCGATGGTGGCGTACTTCGACTGGATGAAAAACAACACCAGGCCCGAAGACAAAGTCGCCGGGCGCGGGGTGGGCAAGGTCGACCCGGCGATCAAGCCGGATATGCAGAATGGCAGGCAGGTGTACGCCCGGCAATGCGCGGTGTGCCATGGCGACAATGGCCAAGGGTTGACGCGGGCGGATGGCGAGTTGGTGTACCCGCCGTTGTGGGGCGAGCAGTCGTTCAATATCGGGGCGGGGATGGCGCGGCTGTACACGGCGGCGGCGTTCGTCAAACGCAACATGCCGATCGGTTTTCACGAGAAATTCCCGTTGGGGCAGGGCGGGTTGTCGGATCAGGAGGCGGTGGATGTGGCAGCGTACTTCTCCCAACAACCTCGTCCGGATTTCCCGGACAAGGTGAAGGACTGGCCGAAGGGGGGTAAGCCCGTGGATGCGCGGTACTAACCCCACCACCTATTCGAAGTGGGCACAGTCAATGTGGGAGCGGGCTTGCTCGCGAAGACGGTGAGTCAGTCACCCATGTATTGACTGACACTGCGCTTTCGCGAGCAAGCCCGCTCCCACAGTTTTAACCGAGTGCAGTCAGTTAGAAGGTGGTACGCAGACCGACCTGCACACTTCGACCCGGCGCCGGGGCGATGTCCCGCAGGATCGAACTGGCGTAGCGCACGGTCTGGTTCGTCAGGTTCTCGCCGTTGACGAACGCCAGCCACTGGCTGCCGCCGACATTGAAGCGGTAGCCGGCGCTGGCGCCCAAGGTGGTGTAGCCGTCGGTGCCGCTTTCGTTATCCGGCACCCGGCCCTGGCCCGCCGCGTGTTCAACGTCAATCCGCGCCTGCCAGCGATCCAGTTCCCACAAGAGGCCGCTGTTCAAACGCAACGGCGCAATGCGGGGCAACGCTTCACCCGTGTCCAGGTTGGTTGCACGGGTGTAGTCGCCCGACAGTTCCAGCGCGAACTTGCCGTACGCACCTTCCCCCAGCTTGATGTGATCCTGGGCTTCAAAGCCTGCGAAACGCGCACGCACACCGGAATATTTGTACTCAGGGATGCCGCCGGCGTCTTCCTCGCCTTCGTCATTCAAGGTGCGACCGCTGCCCAGCAGGCCGATGTAATTGGAGAAGTGGCTGTAGAACACGCCGAAGCTGCCCTTGTGGGTGCCGTTGTCGAAGCGCAGCGCCAGGTCGCTGGACACGGCTTTTTCTTTCGACAGGTTGGCGTCGCCCAGTTCATAGGTGCCGGTGGCGACGTGAGCGCCGTTGGCATACAGCTCGTAGAAGGTCGGGGCACGTTCGGTGTAGCCGAGGGTGGCGGCCAGGGACCAGATCGGCGTGAGGGTGTACACCGCGCCGGACGACAGGCTGCCGGCGGTGAAGTCGGCGGATTTGTCGGCATTGGCGAAGCGTGCGTTGCCTTTGCCGTCCGGGTCGACGTTGGTGTGTTCCAGGCGCCCGCCGAGGCTCAGCTTGAGGCGCTCGGTGGCCTGCATTTCTTCGAGGATAAACAGCGCGCCGGCGTTGGTATCGGTCTGCGGCACGAAGGCTTCTTCACCCAGGGCCGAGAATTCATTGCGACTGACTTGGGCACCCACCACGCCGTTGAACGGCCCGATCGGCAAGTGTCGCGCTTCCACCCGGGCTTCATAGCCCTTGTTCTTGAAGGTGGTGCCGGTCTCGCCGCCTTCGATTTCCATGTGCTTGTAGTCGGTATAGCCGGCGTCGAGTTTGACCGAGGTGAACGGGCCTTGCAGGTTGCGGATTTCGGACGCAAAGGCGTAGTGATCCTGCTTCATGCGGATGCGCACGTCCTGCTCGGCCGGGGAGCCGTAGTTGCTGTCGTAGTTGCTGTAGGACAGCCCGGCGTAACCGTCGTCCCAAGTGTAGGAACCGCCGACTGCACCACCGTCCTGGCGTCCGTCGCTGTTGCCGAGGCGACCGTTCTTGCCTTCACCGTCGTCGCTTGGCGGTGCATGGCGGCTGCGGGCAAAGCCGGGGATTTTCAGGTCGTTGAATTCCCGCGCGCTGGCGTCCAGGTGCAAGGCGAAGGTGCCGTTGCCGGCTTCCAGTTTGCCAGCGCTGCTGCGGGTGGTGTCGGCGCCGCCGTAGCGCAATTCACCGGCCCCGTGAATGCCTTCGATGGCTTCGGTGGGGATGCGGTTGTCGAAGGTATTGACCACGCCGCCGATGGCGCTGCCGCCATAGAGCAGGGCGGCCGGGCCGCGCACGATTTCGATGCGGTCGACGTTGACCGGGTCCAGCGGCACGGCGTGGTCATAGGACAACGACGAGGCATCCAGCGCGCCCACGCCGTTGCGCAGGAGGCGAATGCGGTCACCATCCTGGCCACGAATGATCGGCCGGCTGGCCCCCGGGCCGAAGTACGACGACGACACACCGGGCTGCTTGTTCAGGGTTTCACCCAGGCTGCCTTTTTGTTGCAGGGTCAGGTCATCGCCTTCCAGCACGGTGGTGGGCGAGGCGAGGGTTTCGCTGCCCAGCGGGTTGCCGGTGATGACTTGAGGTTGCAGTTCCAGGGCGTTGGCCTGGGAGGTGATCAACAGGGCGGCTGCCAGCGGGGTGAGGCGCCAGAGAGAAGAGAGGGACATCGGTCGTTCCTTGGCAAACGGCAAAAAGAGAAGGCTGAAAACGGTAAGGGATTCGATACCCTTTGATAGTTATCGTTACAATATAACATCACTTTTTTCCCTGCCAAGGGGAACTTTCCCAAACCCCGCTCGATCACTCCCACGCTGATCGTTCCCACGCTCTGCGTGGAAATGCATGCCGTGACGCTCTGCGTCACCATTGCGCAGGGTTAAAACTTGCGTCGACCGAGGGACGCAGAGCGTCCAATTCGGCATTCCCACGCAGAGCGTGGGAACGATCGAACAGTGGCCTATAGTGAAGGCAACGCTTCCACCCGCACGGCCCGTCCGCTAAGGTGCGCGGCTTCGTTTTCTTCTTTTCTGCACAAAAGGCCCGGCATGACCGCGACAAACAAAGACCCACTGCACGGCGTCACCCTGGAACAGGTCCTCACCGCGCTGGTGGCGCATTACCAATGGGAAGGCCTGGCCGAGCGCATCAACATCCGCTGTTTTTCCAGTGACCCGAGCATCAAGTCGAGCCTGTCGTTCCTGCGCAAGACCCCGTGGGCGCGTGAGAAGGTCGAAGGTTTGTACGTGAAGTTGATGCGCACCAAGCGACCGGTCGAGGACTGAGGTGAAACGTCACCTTATCGGCCTCGCAGCCCTCGGCGGTTGGGCCGGCCTGGCGCTGCAGCAGTACATCATTTTCTACTTCCGCTGGGTCGATGGCGCCAGCCTGTTGCCGGGCCTGGTGAATTTCTTCAGCTTCTTCACCGTGCTCACCAACACCCTGGTGGCGGTGGTGTTGACCCATGCGTGGGTGCAACGGCCAACCGCGGCGAGCCGGTTCTTCCTCGGGCCCGTAGTCAGCAGCGGGATTGCCGTGAGCATTGTCGTGGTCAGCCTCGCCTACAGACTGTTGTTGCGCCACATGTGGCAGCCTGCGGGGGTGCAGTTTGTGGCGGACGAGCTGCTGCACGACGTGATGCCGTTGGTGTTTGTCGCGTATTGGTGGTGGTGCGTGCCCAAGGGCAGTCTGCGCCTCAAACACATCGGGCTGTGGGTGATTTACCCGGTGGTGTACTTCGCCTATGCGTTGTTGCGCGGGTATGTGTGGGGGCTGTATCAGTATCCGTTCATTAACGTGGACACCCTGGGTTATCCACAGGTGTTCATCAATGCCGGGGGGATTCTGGTGGGGTTTGTGCTGATTGCTCTGGGGGTGGTGGGGCTGGATAAAATCTGTAGGAGCGAGCTTGCTCGCGAAGAACGTTAACGATAACGCAGTGTGTCTGGTTTAACGCGGCGCTCTCAGGTTCTTCGCGAGCAAGCTCGCTCCTACAGGGATCACTGTTGCCAGTAACCCACGGCCTTGAGGAATGCCTCATTGACGTTGTGCGTATCCAGCAGCACCCGCCGTACCTGGCGCGAGAGCTTGCTCTCGGTGGCGACAAAGCTGTACAGCGAACCGCCCGGCAGCGTCAGGTTCTGCACCGTCTCGAGCAGGTCATCCTGGCCGCGCACCACCCAGATCACTTCCACTTCGGCAGCGCTGGCCAGCGGCTGCTGTTCCGCCGCATTGGCGATCTCTATCACCGCCAATACCTTGCGCCCCGCCGGCAATTCGTCCAGGCGCCGGGCAATCGCCGGAATCGCGGTTTCATCGCCGATCAACAGGTAGCTGTCGAAGATATCCGGCACGATCATCGAGCCACGCGGCCCGCCGATGTGCAGGTGCTGACCGACCTTGGCCTGCTCGGCCCAGGTGGAGGCAGGGCCATCGCCATGCAGCACGAAGTCGATGTCCAGCTCGCCGATGTCCAGGTCGTACCGGCGTGGGGTGTAGTCGCGCATGGCGGGTTGCGGGCCGTCGCCGCGCAGGTTGAAGTCGGGGCTGTCCAGCGCCGCTTGTTCGGCGGCGTTCTGTGGGAACAGCAGCTTGATGTGATCGTCACTGCCCAGGCTGATAAAGCCCGCCAGTTCCGGCCCGCCCAGGGTGATGCGGCGCATGCGCGGGGTGATGTCGACCACCCGCAGGACTTCGAGGCGGCGGCGTTTGATTTCGTGGGTCACGCGGTGGATGGCTTGGGTATTCATTGAGCTTTCCCGTCGGCAATGGCTTGGGCGGTGCTGTTGAGCAGCGCCGCGACACGAACGATTTCTTCCGGGCTCCAGCGCCCGTGGTGCGAATGCAAGGCGTGGCGCAGGTTATGCACCGCCTCGTGGATTTCCGGCGGACGGTCCTGGCCCCGCAGCGAACGTTTGCTCACATCCATGCGCATGCGAATGCCTTCGAGGGCAACCGCCTGTTCGCTTAAGAAGAGACGACCGGCGTCGGTGATTGTGTAGCGTTTTTTTCCGTCTTCGGCGTCGCCGGTAATCAATTCGCTTTCTTCGAGAAAGGTCAGCGTGGGGTAGATCACGCCGGGGCTGGGGCTGTAGGCGCCGTCGAACAGGGTCTCGATCCGGCGAATCAGGTCGTAGCCATGGCACGGCTGTTCGGCGATCAGCGCCGGCAGCAGCAGTTTCAGGTCGCCGGGGGCGAAGACCCGTGGGCCACGGCCGCCGCGCTCGCGGCCTGGACGTTTGTCGAAGCCGTCGCGGCTGTCACCGGGGTCGCGGTGTGAATGATGGTCTCTCATTTCGGGTGCTCTCGTTTGGTTTAGATACAACGTAAGATATATCTTATTACCGCCGCAACCTCGGCAGACGAACGGTCATCTCGCGTCTTGTGAGACGGGACTCGAAACGGGCCGATCAGCGCACTGACCCTTTCGACATATTCGCCAACTTGTTAGTTGGCGTGCCCCAGTAATTACTGTTGTTTTTTATAATATGTAATCCTATTCTTACGGACTTGTTCTGCACTAAATCATTCTCGTTAAGTTGATGTAGTCCGTTTCTTACGGTTGATTCAAAAGTTTTGGCAAAGTGCCATAATTTTCCTATGTGTCTTGGTGTGACAAGGCTACGTGAATAAGCGAATCGACCGGCTTTCATATTCAAAATCGAAATGGATAATTGCCCGGCCTCGAACGAACTCCTGAATTGCAATACAAGTAATTGGAAAGCATCCAATTTCCATTGCTTCGGGAAATTGTTCTGGCGCTGGGTTAATTAAGTCCTGTGCGCAACTAAGCCAGGATTTCGTTTTGATTTTTAATACATGTGAGCTCTGCAAATGAAGACTAAAGTAAAAGCTGCGCTGTTGACTGTCGGCCTGTTGGCGGGTTCGATCTCTGTTGCTAATGCGGCGGACGGGACGATTACATTTACCGGTTCGGTCCATTCGGGTGCTTGCTCTATCAAGCCTGAGTCTGTGGATCAGTCAGTTGCACTTGGCGCTATTGCAAAGCATCAGTTGCAATCCGGCGGCAAGTCCACCGCCCGCCCCGTGGCGATCGAGCTTGAAGGGTGCGACCTGTCTGGCCTCACCGATAACACCGTGACCACTACCTTCACCGGTGCACCGTCCAGCGTTGTGCCTGGCGGCATCGGCACGGTCGGCAGCGCGGGCGGCATCGGCATCATGATGACCCACGGCGGCAAAGCGATTGAGCTGGGCGTGCCAACCACTCCGCAGGCCATTGTTGCCGGTAATAACACCCTGCAGTTCGGCGCCTACGTACAAGGCCAGGCGACAGGCGACATCGTTCCTGGTGATTTCAGCGCGGTCACCAACTTCACCTTGGCTTATCAGTAAGTGTTTCCCCCGCCACCACTGGTGGCGGGGGAAAACTGGCGGGAGATCAAGGTGAAAACATTCATAAGTCTCGCTATTGCCTCTTCATTGACGTTGTTCATCAGCCCTTGTGATGCCGCGCAGACGCGTGTGCAAGGCGATGGGCTCGTCACGCTGGGAGGCGAGATCATCGACTCGGCCTGCGGGCTGGAAGCGGTCACTGCCGATCAGACCATCGACATGCCTCCCGAACCCATCGGCCGCCTGTTGCGAGAGGGCGCGGGGCAAATGCAGCCGTTCCAGCTACGGCTGGTCAACTGCACCGTGACGCGTCCCGACCCGCTGCGCCCCGGCGAAACGCTGCCGGACTGGGAGCATCTTCGCGTGACGTTCGACGGGCCCAGCGATATGGGCGGGCGCACCTTTGCGGCCTTTGGGGCCTCGCAGGGGGTTGCTTTCCATATTGAGGACGCCGCTGGCCAGGTGAGTGTGCCGGGAGTGCCGATGGCGCTGCTGCCGGTGGTTGATGGCGACATGACACTTCATTACAGGCTCCGCCTGGTGGGCAACGGAGTGCCGCTGTTGGCAGGGGCTCACCGCGCGGCAGTGCGGTTCAAGTTGGAATACTTTTGAAGATTGAGTTGCGTGTATGTTGAATACGTCGAAAGTCATGAATACGCTGCGCCCCAGCCTCTTTGGCGGGTTGATATCACTGGCTGGAACTGCAATGGGCGCCGGGGATATTGAGTTTAATACCGACGTTCTTGATCTGATTGATCGCTCCAATATTGACCTGTCTCAGTTTGCACGCAGTGGGTTTATCTTGCCTGGCACCTACTCGATGGTGGTCCAGCTCAATACCCAACCTATATCTGAACAATCGGTGGCGTTCTTTGCCCCCGATGATGATCCCAAAGGCAGTGTGCCCTGTTTATCGCGCGAGCTTGTCGAGCAACTGGGCCTCAAGGCGTCCGGTGCTGACCAGCTGAAGTGGTGGAAGGGCGGGCAGTGCCTGGATGTCACGGGCTTGCCCGGCATGGAGGTCAGTGCCGACCTGGGCACGTCCACCCTGGACATCAACCTTCCCCAGGCCTACCTGGAATACAGCGCCATTAACTGGGACCCGCCGTCACGTTGGGACGAGGGGGTGCCGGGGCTGCTGGTCGACTACAACATGACGGCGCAGTCCAGCTACCGCAAAGGTGACGGTACGCGCAATGACCTCAGCGGTAACGGCACACTCGGGGCCAATGCCGGGGCCTGGCGCCTGCGGGCGGATTGGCAAGGGCGTGTCGAGAAAGACCGCGAGGCGCAGGCCAGCCGGCAAAAACTGGAGTGGAGTCGCTATTACGCATATCGCGCCATTCCTGCGCTGAAGGCACGCCTGGTGTTGGGCGAGGACTACCTGTATTCGGACCTGTTCGACAGCTTCCGCTTTACCGGTGCCGGGCTCAAGTCAGACGAAAGCCAGCTGCCGCCCAACCTGCGGGGCTACGCACCGGAAGTGGTCGGGGTGGCCAAGACCAATGCAAAGGTTGTCATCAGCCAGCAGGGGCGTGTGCTCTATGAAACGCTGGTGGCGGCAGGCCCTTTTCGGATCCAGGACCTTAACGACGCCGTTTCCGGCACGCTGGATGTGCGGGTCGAGGAGCAGGACGGTTCGGTACAGAAATTCCAGCTCGATACGGCAGGCGTTCCCTACCTGACGCGTCCCGGGCAGGTTCGTTACAAGCTGTCTGCCGGGCGACCGTCCAACCTGCAGTACCACTCCCACGGTGACTTTTTCGGCACCGGCGAGTTTTCCTGGGGGATCAGCAATGGTTGGTCACTGCTGGGCGGTGCGATAACGGATAACAACTACCGTGCGCTGTCGGTGGGCGCGGGGCGGGATTTGCTGGCGTTCGGGGCCGTTTCCCTGGACGTCACCCAGTCTCGCGCCAGCCTGTGGAACCAGACACTTTCGGGCAAATCCTACCGCCTTCAATATTCCAAGAACTTTGAAGAGTACGACAGCCAGGTCACCTTCGCCGGTTACCGGTTCTCCGAGAAGAACTACTTGAGCATGAGCCAATACCTGGACGCTCGGCACTACGGGTTGAATGGTGAGCTGGGCGGACGCGGCGTATTCGATGAAGACGGTAACTTCATTGAACACTGGAAACCCATTGGCGGTAACAAGGCGCTGTATACGGTCACGGTGAACAAACAGTTCCGCGATCTGAACACCACGGTGTATGCCAGCTACAACAAACAAACCTATTGGAACCGGCCAGACACCCAGCGCTGGAATTTCTCGGCGTCTCGTTACTTCAACGTGGGCTCTGTCAGGAACATGAGCCTGTCGCTGAATTTATATCGCACCCATGAATACCAATATAAGGACAACGGAGCAGCGCTGACGGTCAGCCTGCCATTGGGACCCACCGGCACCCTGTCGATGGATGCCAACAGGGCCGGCGGCAAAAACAGCTTTACCACACGCTACGCCGATCGCCTGGATGAACGTAACAGCTACCAGGTCAGTGCCAGCGACACCTCGGCCAGCGGCTACCTGAGCCATATTGGTGACCAGGCCGACATCGACCTCAGCGCCACGACGCAACAAGGCAATAACCGCACCCTCAGTGCATCCGTGCGTGGCGGCGGCACGCTCACCCCTTACGGTGGGGCGCTGCATCGAACCACCAGTACCGGCGGAACCCGGCTGCTGGTCGATACCGCCGGTGTGCCCGATGTGCCCGTGC
The DNA here is from genome assembly GCF_000278565.1 of Pseudomonas sp. Ag1. Taxonomy (NCBI): domain Bacteria; kingdom Pseudomonadati; phylum Pseudomonadota; class Gammaproteobacteria; order Pseudomonadales; family Pseudomonadaceae; genus Pseudomonas; species Pseudomonas sp. Ag1. The sequence goes on along the minus strand of NZ_AKVH01000100.1, from coordinate 76,921 downwards.
GGGGTTACGGCACGCCGACCCGCAGCAACGCGTTCGGCAAGGCGGTCATCTCCGACATCACCAGCTACCAGCGTACGGCGGCCAGTGTTGACCTGGAGAAATTGCCCAGCGATGTCGAGGCCACTCAATCCGTGACGCAACTGACCCTCACCGAAGGGGCCATTGGCTACCGATCCCTGGAAGTGATTTCCGGCCAGAAGGCCATGGCGGTTCTTCGCCTGCCGGATGGCAGCGCACCGCCCTTCGGCGCCACGGTGAAAAACCGCAAGCAGCAGGACACCGGGGTGGTGAATGACGGCGGGGATGTCTACCTGAGCGGCATTCAGGCCGGCGAGCAGATGATCGTCAGTTGGGGCGGCACCGAGCGCTGCGTCCTGACGCTGCCCGTCGAGTTGCCAACGGATGCGTTCACCGATGCCCTGCAACTGCGCTGCCAGAGGGTAGCCGTCGATCAAGCCTCACCCGAGCCAGCCACCCTGACCGGCCAGCGAAACACTATGGAGAACCCATCCTCATGAAACACCACATACGTTTTACCTACGCACTGCTGCTGGCGGTCTTGAGCCAGAGCGCCAACGCCGCTGTCGGCCTGGACCGTACCCGCGTGATTTTCGACGGTGGCAAAGACGCAACCAGCGTCAACATCACCAACAACAACCCCCAGTTGCCGTACCTGGCCCAGGGCTGGATCGAGGATGAAGAGGGCAACAAGATCACCTCGCCGTTGATCGTGCTGCCACCGGTCCAACGCCTGGAGCCCGGCAAGCAAAGCCAGGTAAAAGTCCAGGCGTTGCCGGCCGCCAAATCGCTGCCCCAGGATCGGGAGACGGTCTACTACTTCAACCTGCGGGAAATTCCGCCGCGCAGCGACAAGCCCAACACCCTGCAAATCGCCCTGCAAACCCGGATCAAATTGTTTTACCGGCCGCAGGCAATTACCCCCACCCAGCAGGACCTGTCCAACCCATGGCAGGAAAAGCTGACCCTTACCCGGCAAGGCGATCACTACCAGGTGAATAACCCCACGCCTTACTACGTGACCCTGGTGGATGCGCGCAGCAGCAAGGACGGCAAGACCATACCGGGCTTCGAGCCGGTGATGGTCCCGCCCAAAGGCACGCAGGCCCTGGGGCCGACTGCCAAGGAGCTCGGCACCACCCCCTATTTGTCCTACGTGAATGATTACGGTGGCCGTCCGCTGCTGGCGTTCACCTGCAGTGGCGAGACATGCAAGGTGAACACGCAACTGTCTGTGGCCAATCAGTAGTGCCTGCTGCCGGAGAACGTCATGAAGTTGCACACAGTGAAGGTCTTGGGCGGTCTGTTGCTGGCCCTGATGGGGCCGGCGCACGCCGCGGATGACGAGGATGTGGAGGGCATGGTCGGGATGCTCAACATTCTCGGGTCCATGCATGAAACCCCCTGCAGCCTGGAGATGGCATCCCTGCACCAGACGATCGACCTGGGCCCGGTGTCGGCCAGCCAGTTGCAACGGCCGGGTGACCAGGCGACCTCCGTGGCCTTTCAACTGCTGTTCGAGGATTGCCGGCGCACCGCCGGCCGCATCGCCAGTGAGCGCACGGGGAACCTGACATGGAGTGCTTATCAACCGGTGCTCTCGGTGGCGTTCATCGCACCAGCCGATGCCGACGATTCACGGCTGGTCAAGGTGCAAGGCATCACCGGGATGGGCCTGCGCCTGACCGATTCCCAGGGGCGCGATGTACAGCTGGGTTCAAGGGGGGAGCCATTGTTCTTGCCCTTGGGCCGCAACACGCAGACCTGGAACGTCCAGCCCACGCGCACCCCGGCACCCCTGACCAGCGGTGCATTCCGGGCCGTGGTGGATTTCAGGCTCAATTATGAGTAAGGGCAGAACAATGACCAGGTTAACCGGCCCGTGGGCCATTTTTATCGGTGCGGGACTGCTGTGGGCGGTCAGCCAGGGCGTGCAGGCCGATACCAACCTGACGATCCGCGCGACCATCATTGCACCTCCACCGTGCGTGATTAACAGCGGCGGCACGCTGAATGTGCCGTTCGGCAATGACCTGCTGACGTCACGGATTGATGGCGTGAATTATCGACGGGACGTGCCGTATACCGTCACCTGCAGTCCTCCCGTTTACAGCAACGCGATGACCCTGGAACTCAAGGGCGCGGCAGCCGGGTTTGATAACAAAGTGCTCTCGACCCCCAAGACCGACCTGGGGGTCAAGCTCTTCGCCAATGGGGCGGACTGGCCGCTGAACACGCCGCTCAGGTTTACCCATCCGACCTTTCCGGCCGTGCAGGCGGTGCCGGTCAAGCGCGCAGGCAGCACGCTGACGGGCGGGGCATTTGCGACCGCCGCCACCCTCGTGATCGAGTACCAATAATGAGGAAACGATCAATGAAATGTTGGCCACAGCGAACGTTGCTCGGCTTGTGTTGCTTCGGCTTTTTCAGTGCTGCGTCGGCCAACCTGACGTTCAACGGAACGCTGAACGAGCCGCCGCCCTGCACGATTGATTCGGGCAGCACGATTGAAGTCGATTTCGGGGATGTCGGCACCAAGCGTGTCGATGGCGTGAAATATCGCAGGGCCGTCGGCTACACCATCCGCTGCGGCGCCTCCACGCTGCCGTGGCTGTTGAAGTTGAGCGTCAAGGGCGCAGAGACAAGCTTTGATAACGCGGCCCTGCAGACCACTGCGCCTGACCTGGGCATTCGGCTGTACCAGAACAACGCGCCGTTTCGCCTCAACACGCCGCTGGACATCAGCCTGGCGGCACCGCCGACCTTGGAAGTGGTGCCGGTCAAACGGCCGGGTTCGGTCCTGAAGGCCCAAGGGTTCACGGCGGTGGCCACGCTGTTGGCTGAATACCAGTAGGAGTCGAGTGTATGCGACACGCAATGATTCATAAGGGGCTGGTCCTGCTGCTGACCTTCGGCCTGGCGGCCACGGCGCAGGCGGTGGACAACCTGAGGTTCAAGGGCAACCTGGTGGAACAGGCCTGCACCATCCGCCCGGGCGATGAAGCCATCACCCTGGAGCTGTGGGACCTGACCAGCAAGCACCTCTATATCAACACACGCTCAGTGGGCAAACGTTTCACCCTGCACCTGGATGACTGCAATACCACCATCAGCGACTCGGTGACCATCCTGTTCAACGGTGCGGAACAACCGCGCGCTGCCCGGTTTGTTTGCGCTGGACGGTGGCAGCGGTGCCTCTGGTATCGGGCTGGGTTTGGAGACACTGAGCGACAAGCCGGTGCCGGTGAACAAGGTCGGCGACGAACAGAAATTGAGCCCCGGCAACAACGTCATCCTGCTCAAGGCCTATGTGCAGGGTGAGCCGGATGCCCTGCGGGACAAGACCATCGGGCACGGCAGCTACCGTGTGACTTCGACGTTTACGCTGGATTATCCGTAACGCTAAACCGTTATGCATGGGATGAAAGAGAACAACATGAAACGACTATTTGGAGCCGTTGTGCTGCTTGCCCTGGCTGGCGTCACGACGACCGTGAAAGCGGCTGATTGCCGGGTCAATGGCGGCAATTGGCAACGGGTGAGCATTGGCGGGACGTTGAACCTGCAGGTTCCGGTGAATGTGCGGCTGGAGGTGAATGAGCCGCGCATTCTCCTGTCCGGGGTGAGGATCGAATGCCGGTTTGAACCGGACAGCTATACCCCGGATGGACGGCAGGACTACTGGGCCACCGGGACGAGGATCGGCCCGGCCTGGTCGCCTGGTCCGAAGTTCGTCAGCCAGACGACCGGCTTGCGTATCAATGGCAGTTATTGGAACACGCCTATCCAGGCGGGTATCAGGATTGCGACCATGCCTAACAATACGTCTCCGATCCCGATCGATGTCATCCCTTATATATTGATCCGCAACAACCCGACCAACCCGATCGACATTCGAATAGGTGACACTCTGGGCGTGTTACGTCTCGACCAGACCAACAACTACGATTCCTTTTCCACGAGCCTGCAGCTTACGTACATCGCCAACAACGACTTCACCATCTCCCCGTCGTCGTGCACGATCAACAATAACCAACCGATCGAAATCAACTTCGGCAACGTGCACCAGAGGGCGATAGGCACCGACCCCGTATCAACCACCGTTCGTACCGATCGCACGCTCACCTACCGGTGCCCGGACCCGGGGATTACCACGCCGATCACCATTACCTACAAAGGCACGCCGTCCTCGTTCAACGCCAATGCGCTGGTGATGAGCAATCCGAACGTGGGCACGGCCCTTGTCCGTCAGGGGACTGCGGTTCGAGTCAATGGCTCGTTCCTGACCCGTATCACCAACAGTTCCGGGAGCGACGTTGTAACGTTCGCCCTGGTCAAGCAGGCGGGGTCCCTGCCTGTCGAGGGGCCGTTGAACGGCAGCGGCGTACTGGTAATGGGGGTGCCATGACACACCCATACGGTCAGACCTGGCGCGTGACGCGGTTACGTTGTTGGCTGTGGCGTTCCAAAGCCTGGTGGGTCAACTCGCGCATCCATTGTTTTTCGCGGTAGCCCAGTTCGTTGAGCAGCAGGTTGTAGCTGTCGTCCGTCATGGGTTGCCCGGTCAGCACCTGCGGGTGCGGTACACCCAGGGCGTCGGCGAGGCCGATCAGCGTGAGCCTCAACGCTTCCTTCTGCTCGGCGGGTAAGCCGTTGGCCTGGGCCAGCCTGGCCTGGGCTTCCTGCAGTTCATCAAGGCGTGCGCATTGTTCGTCGAAATGCCGGGCGTTGGCCTCAAGGGTGTTCGGGTGGTGGTCGTGCAGGTACTGTTCCCAATAGGGCTCCAGCAACATCTGGTTGACCAGGCCATCGCCTTCGCCCAGCTCCAGCACCGTGCTGTAGGCCTGTTCGATCTGCGTGGGTTTTACGTCGCCGGTGTCGCGGTACAGCATGTGTTCCGACAGCCAGGGCAGGTCGAGGCGCTTGGCCAGGGAGGTCTGGTAGCTCAGGTAGACCTCCACGTCGTCCACGTTACCCATCACGCCCTCCCGTCGTTGCGAACGCAGCCATTGGCCGAGGCCGCCTTCGGCTTCGGGTTTGAGCCGATGGGCAATGTCCTCGCTGGCGATGCGGTTCAATTGCTTGAGCCGTGCATTGCCCTTTGCCAGCGTCACCAGTTTGCCCTCGCGCTCGCTGGCCGAGGCGGAGTAACGCTGGGCTTCGCTGACCAGCACTTCGATGCCCAGGTCATTGAAAATCTGTGCACTGCCGTCGGCGCACAGGCCGGGAAAACTGGCCATCTTGAACAGCTTTTCACGCAGCGCCGTATCGTTGTGGGCCGCCTCCAGCAAACGCCAGACGCGCTCGCGCAACGTTTCAAGATTGTCCCAATAGGTGTCCATGTCCTGGGGCCGCTGGAAGAAGTCGGGCGCTTCAAGGGCCTTGATCACCTCGAACAAACCCTGGGAGCCGTGCTCGCGCTCCACCGCTTGCCACAGCTCCTGGCGCCTGCCCAATAACGGCGGCCTGACCCGTTCCAGCCACGGGCCGCTCTCTCCACGGGGTTCATAGCTGCGGTTGGGGTCCAGTCCGGCGGCTTCGCGGTACTGCTCGTACAGCAGGCGCTGGTCGTTGAGCAGGGTGTTGCGGTCCAGGCGGGTATGGGCGACGGTCCGGGCCTCGGCGCTATCGGCCATGAGCGCTGGCACATGATCAATCCGGGTTTGGCTCAGGTCCAGCAGGAAACCCTCCTCCCGTGGGTGGGCAAACAGCCCGGTGGGCCATTGGGTGATGGGGGTGCGGCTCAGGAACAGGCGGCGCAGGTGCGGCATTTTCGAGATGTTCGGTGGCTGCGTCAGCGGGTTGCGGTACAGGTTCAAGTTGCGCAGGTGCTTGAGGTTTTTCAGGCGCGCAACGTCGCCGTTGAGCAGCGTGATCTGGTTTTCCCCCAGGTTGAGGTCGCGCAGGTAGCGCATGTTGGCGATGGGCTCGGGCAGCCGCGTCAGTTCGTTCGCACTGACGTCCAGCTCCCGCAGGGACGGGAATGCCTGCAGAAAGGGCCACTGGCTGTCGTTGAACATGCAGTTGGCCAGCTTCAGTTGGGTGACGTGCTCGAAACCATTGCCCAGCAGCGGCAGGCTGCCGGGCAGGTCCAGGGCGCTGAGGTCCAGGCTCGCGCCGCTCTGCACCTGGCCCAAGTCGTCGCGGTGCTCGGCGAGGCGGTCTTCCCAGCAGCGATAGAGTTTGTGCGCAATGATATTTTTACGCAGTTTTTCCTCCCGGGCCATGCGGCTGTTTTTGGGATGGGGGCCGGGCAGGCGCTTCCATTGTTCCAGCTCCCGGTACAGGTTGTGCCGCTGCAGGACCAGGCGATTGAGGACATCGTTGTTCAGCCCCGGGCCGATCTCATTGAGGAACCGCTGCAGGCGTTCCTCCTCCAGGGTCGGGAACAGACTGGCCAGCACCTCCCGGGCGCGGGCCTGGCCCAAGTGCTCCTGGGCGCGGCGCAACCCGCCGAGGGCCGCGCCGCCGAGCAGGGTGGTGGTCTGCACATCTGCCGTACTGCGCAGCGGTGGCTCGGCCAGCACCCGGCGCCGTTCGGCCAGGGGTTCGAGGGTTTCCATCAGCCAATGCTTGAGCCCGGCGCCCTGGCCGGGCCGGTAGCCCAGTTCACGTTGCTGCGCTTCGGACAGCGCGCGCAACAGGCATTCATACAGGGTATCCGGCCCATGCAGGCGCTGGCCCTGCTGATCGAACAGTTCGTAGCCCATGTCGTTCTGGCGCACCAGCACCCGGCGCCGGCGGGCATCGGCCGGCCCGGCTTCACAACGCAGCGTACCGCTGACCAGGCGATCGCGGATTTGCAGGTGCAGGTCGCCAAAGCCATCGCTGTAGCGCTTGAGGGTATTGAGCACCAGGCGCTCGGTACCTTCGGTGATCGCCCAGGGCGGGAAGAACCCCGCGTAGGCCTGGACACTGTGCTGGGCGAAGCTCAGTTCCCTGGCCTGATTGAGCAGGCGCAGCGGTACGTGGTGGTCCAGGGTTTGCCGTTCGGCCGGGGTTGTGCCGGCCAGCAGGGTGTCGGCCAGCGGCCGGTCCAGCGGGCTGACCTGCTCGCGCAAACGGCGTCCATGGGGATCGGCGCTGACCTGGCGGGCCTGATGGATGTAGTCGGCGATGTCACCGGTCTGGCGCGCCACCGAGTCCGCCAGTTGATCGCGCAAGGTTTGCACGCGCAGTGCTTGCGGCACGTCGCCGCCCAGCAGGTGCCTGATCGACGGCTCATCGAGAAACTCCAGCACCCGCGCCGGCAACTCGCTGGACATCACCTCGGCCAGGCTCAATTGCAGCGTGTCGGCCGGCGATGCCTGCGGGTTGGCGTACTTGTGGGAGTCACCGCTCTTGTCCGAGCGCACGAACACTTCCAATGCCTTGGTTTGGGGCCAGCCCGGCAGCTCGGTGATGGTCTGCTCGAACCAGGCGGACGTCGCATCCAGCGGCAGCGGTGCGCCGGCGCGAATGGTGTGCACGGTCTGTGTGGCAGCGCGCTGGGCTTCATAGCGATTGAGGGTCGCTTCCAGCAGCGGCGGGGTCGGCCGGTTTTGCACGTAAAGGTTGCGCAGCACACCGTCGTCGGCACCGCTGATGCGTTGCATCTGCTGCAGTTGCTGGTTGCTGAAGGGCGCCGTGCGCGACCCCAGGCGGCGCATCAGCGTGGCGCTGTCCCAGGTGCGCTGTTGCTCGGCTTCATGTACGAAGGCGCCGTCGCCGTTGAACCGCACCAGGGGTTGATAGGCGTTGGCGCGCTCCGGGTGAGCGATACGCGTGTCGCCGGTTTCAGGGTCTGCCTGCACTTCGAAGTGAGTACCTTGCAGCGCGAGGATCTGCTTGCCCCGATGGGTGTGCAGGCCGTCGACAATGGGCGGCTGGTCGAGGTTTTTCACAGCATAGGGCGCAATATCCGGGTGCCACAGGCGCGTGCTGCCGTCGGGCCGCACCACCGGGCGCAAGCCTTCGACGAAGGGGCTGAGCTTGAGCCGTGCGACATGGCCCAACTGGCTGGCAGCACCGAACAAGGCAAACTGGATCACGCTGTCGGCCACCGCGACCACTTGCTCCGCCGCCTCGGCACCACGCCCCTGGGCCCAATCGACAATCCCCTCGAACACCTCGTCGGTGATCTGGTACAGGCTGTAGGCGAGCATCGCTTCCCCCAGCAGCGGCACGAAGGGCGTCAGCACCAGCAGCGCCGCATTGAAGATATCCCCGAGGATTTTTTCCAGGTTGTCCCACCAGGCCCAGCGCGCGTGGCGGTCGGCGGTGGCGGTGGGCACGGCGATGTCCAGGGCATCGTTGACGATCTTGTTCAACTTGAGGCGGTACTGGTAATTCCACAGGTCATTTTCGGCGGCGAGCGTTGAGCGATTGACGTGATCGTCACCGATAGCCTGCACGCTGAATTGCAGGTTTGGCTGGGTGATCGGAGTGTCGCGCCAGCTGGGGCGCGGGTCGGTGTGGGCGGTTTGATGCCAGCGCACACGGCTCAAGCGTGTATTGAGCCCGGCAAAGAATTCACCGCGCCTGGCGTGGTCGATGAACTGGCTGAAGAAGGTCTGGTAGCGCTGGCTGTCCCGCAGTTTTTCCGTGAGGTGGCTGAGGAAGGCCGCAGGCGAAGGGTATTGCTTCAGAGGGTGTTCGGGGTCTGCGGGGATGTACACCAGCACCTTGCCGACGGGCCGGGTGGGCTGCGGGACAAACAGCAACAGGATGCCGGTCAATGCCGTGTTCATCAGGCTCAGGGTATGGCATTCAAGCGCCTGCCCGTCCAGCAGTGCGACGCGGCCGGCGATCAGGTCGAGCACGGCGCCGTGGGCATCGGCGTCGATGTCCCGGTTGATCAAGGCCAGGTGCGCCGCCGTACCCAGGGCAGTCTTCTGAGTGGCAATCATCTGCAGGCGCACGTCCCGGGTCACCGCCGGGTCATAGAACCCCAGGGCCTGGCGCAGGCTTTTCTGGTAGCGGGCGCCCAGGTCCAGGGTGCGGCAGATGTGCTTGAACTGTTCAGCGGTCAATACGGCGCCGGTGATGGAGTGGCGCAAGGTCAGTGTATCCCGCTGCCCGCGTGGGTCTTCGGCGGACAGGAAGGCGTAGTCGACGAAGGTGTCCGAGGCGGCAAAGTTGGCCAGCGCGACGTCCAGCAGCGACAGGGTTTTGCTTTGCTCCCCACGATTGAAATCGTGCACCCACCAGGCAACTTTGGCGCTGGCATACAGCCGCAGGCAGGTGGTTCTGACGTCGATCTCGCCATAGGCCTTCAAGGCATTTTTCAGCAGCGGTTCGGCGAAGGCATACACGTCGGTCAATGCCTGGAATCGCTGGTCCATCGCAGCCTGCTGCTGCCAGTGTGCGGCGATCGCGGGCTTGAGCGCTTGATGCTGGTTGGCGCTGGCATGGGGATAGTGGCGGATGCCTTGGCGGGCGACGTCGTTGAGTGCGCGCAGGCGGAGTGGCGAGGTGGTTTTCAGCCAGTGCGGCAGGGCGTTTTCGATAAACGCGTGGTGCAGGGACTGGTCGGGTATGTCGGCCATGGGGGCAACCTGTAGAGCTCAAAAAGAAGGCTTGAGTCTATGCACCGGCACGGCTGCGGATAAGTTTGAATAGTGGGTGGAAACCGCGGCGGATCCCTCAGTAATTCGCAAGTGAAAAGCGCAGGGATAGGCCCATCAGCGCACGCTGCATAAGCTGTTGTTGCCCGGTTGCAGATAGGGCGTAAGAATCGGCGCCATGCCCTTGAGTACCTGTACCGGCAACGCCGAAGTGAACTTGAAACCCTGGGCCGAAGCGCCGGGGACGAAGGCGGTCAGCGTGCCGAAATGATGCTCGCCGATGTAGAACACGAAGGTCGCCGTGCGGTTGATCGCCTTGGAGCTGAGAATCCGCCCGCCGGCGCCGATGGCTTCGATCCGGTTGTCGCCGGTACCGGTCTTGCCGCCCATGGCCAACGGCGTACCGTCCGCCAGTTTGAAGCTGCCGGACACGCGCCGTGCAGTGCCGGCGTCCACCACCTGGGACAGCGCCCCCTTGAGTGCCGTGGCCACCTCGGAAGGCATCACGCGCTTGCCGCGATTGGGGTCGTTGACCAAGCGGGTTTCGTATGGGGTGTCGGCGGCAAAGCGCAGGCTGTCGATACGCAGGGTGGGCTGGCGCACGCCATCGTTGAGGATGATCCCCACCAGTTCCGCCAGGGCCGCCGGGCGGTCGCCGGAGCTGCCGATGGCCGTGGCAAGCGACGGCACCAGATGGTCGAAGGGGTAGCCGACTTTTTGCCAGCGCTGGTGAATATCGAGGAAGGCTTCGATCTCCAGCATGGTGCGGATGCGGCTGTCGCGGGCACTCTTGTGGCGGCTCTTGAACAGCCAGCTGTAAACCTCCTGGCGCTCGTGTTCACTGGCGGCGGTGGCCTGGGTGAAGGTGGCGTCGGGGTTGTTCAGCAGGTAGCCCATCAGCCACAGGTCCAGCGGGTGAACCTTGGCGATATAGCCTTGGTCAGGCAGGTCGTAGGCGCCGGGGCCGTAATTCTGGTAGAGCTTTTCGAGGCGCTCGTCGGTGAGTTTTTCAGGGCTTTTGACGCTGCTCAAGTGCGAGCGGACGAAGCTGTTGAAACTCGCCTGGCTGGCGTTGGGCAGCAGGTAGCGGTGTACGGCGGCCAGGCGAATGGCGGTGGGGTGCATGCCATCGAGGAAAGTATCGAGGCGCGCCTGGGTGTCCTTGTTGCGGTACTTTTTCCAGAACTTGAGCAGGAACGTAGTGCCCTCGCGGTCGGCAAACTGGGCCAGGTATTCCTGGCGGCGCGGGTCGTTGTCGTCCTTGAGCAACTCGGCGCTGTTGTTCGGGCCCTGGTAGGTGGTGTAGCGCACCAGGTCGCGCATCAAGCGAATGAACGGCAGGTTGATGGACTCGCGCAGGGCCTCGATCAAGGTGGGATTGCGGCCGTTGTCCTGGCTGCGGAAGTTGTGGAAGTGGTGCATGCCGCCGCCGGTGAAAAAACCTTCGCCGGTGTTGGCCGAGTATTGGCGATTGAGGGCGGCGTCGAGCATGGCCGGCAGGTTGCGGTCGCTGTTCTGGATCAGGTAATCGAGGGCCCAGCGGGTGATGCGGTCCTGGTCGTCCACCGGAATCTTGCGCAGTTGGGCAGCGGGTATCGCGCCGTATTTGTCGTGCAACTCGCTGACGATTTGCAGGTAGGTGGTCATCACCCGCAGCTTGGCGGTTGAACCCAGTTCCAGCTTGCTGCCTTCGTTGATGTCGAATGGCTGGTCGGTGCTGTCGGTTTGCACGCGCACGCGGGCACCGTCGGGTGTCATCTCGTAGAGGTTGAAACTGTAGCGAACCTGAGCGGTGCTGGCGGGCGTCAGCAGCGTGGGCCCGAGCAGGCCGATCTGCGCGGCGAAAGTGGGGTCGGCGAGTTGCTTGAGGTACGTGCTGGCCTGGCTTTGCAGGTCGGCTTGCAAGGTGCTCGTGGCAGAGAGATCGAGTCGATCGAGGTCGTACAGCGGCTGGTTGAGCAGGGCGGCCAGGCGAGTGCGGGCGACGCTGATGCCCTTGTTGGTTTCGATTGGCTGGATCGTCGGTTGTTGCTGCCAGTCACGGTAGGTGACTTTGCTGGCGAGGGCTGCGCTGGCCAGCGCCGGGTCGATCACGTTGTTTTGTGCGAGCAGGCGGATGTGGCTGTCGGTGAGGTCCGCCAGTTCCTTGTGGCCCTTGGACAGATAGTGAGACGGGCGACGCTGGGCGATCATCAGCGACAGCACCTCGCGCAACGCCAGACCCTTTTGCGGCAGCTGTTTGGGGTCGGTGCCGATGAGCAGCGCGTTTGTCTGGTTGAAGTCGGCGCCGTACCACACGCGCAAGCCTTCGGCCATGCCGTGCACTTCGCCATGGCCGGGTACCGCCGACAGGGGCACGCTGTTGAGGTAGTCGCGCACGATGTCCTGGCGAGCGGCAAGGGTTTGCGGGCCGTCCTGATACGCGCGCATGCTGGCAGAAATCATCTGGCGGATTTTCTCGCCGCCGGACAGGGTCAGGCCGTCGGGCGAGTGGCGGTATTTTTCCAGCTGCGTGGCCAGGGTACTGCCGCCTGCCGTCTGGCCGGGCAGGTGCAAGAGCTTCGCCACCTGGGACCAGGCGGCCTTGGCAAAGCGCGGCCAATCCACGGCCGGGTTGAGTTGCGGGTTTTTCGGGTCCAGCAGGTCGCGGTCTTCGATAAACAGCAGGCTGCTGACCACCACCGGCGGGATCGCCGCAAAGCTTGGGTAGAACTGTTGTGGATACGTGAACTGATACAGCGGCGCGGCGCGGCAATCGGTGATGGTCAGGCCGGCCTGGATCTTTTCCGGGTAGGGCACGAACAGGCCGCGCTGGGCGTAGGCCATCAGGTCGGGGGAGAAGCGCGCTTGAGCCTGGATCAGGTAGTCACGCTTGATCAAGCGCGGCAGGAACTCGCCGAGGGCGCTGTAGCCCAGGCGCTTGTCAAAGGGCCCGGCGCCAGGGTAAACCCGCGCATCGCTGGGGCCCGAATGCATTTGGTAGGTGAGGGTTGAGGCAATGTCGGAGAAGGTCTTGGCCTGCAACCTTGAAGTGCGCATTTCCCGCAGGGCGGCAAAGCCCAGGGCGATCAGCGCAATCAGCAGCACCAGCCAGAACAGCCGCCACCACAACCGTCGGCGGGGAGGAGGGCTTTGTGGCAACGGCTGTTCATCCGGGCTATCGGTGGATACCGCAGCCTTGGTCGAAGCGTTTTGCCATAAAGCGCCCATAGTCGATTGATCCATTTACGTAGATTGATCGGACTTGGTTGAAGCTTAGACGGTGGTGGGCGAGTGAGGGGGATTTGTGAGTGTGATGCTGTTTGTGGCGAGGGGGCTTGTCCCCCGTTGGGCTGCGCAGCAGCCCCAAAACCTGCCATGAAGATCTTCCTGAAGAAATGCGATGTGTTTACTGGGGCTGCTGCGCAGCCCAACGGGGGGCAAGCCCCCTCGCCACAGACAAGCCCTCTCCACACAGGAAAAATCAGAGCCAGGCTGCGTCCCATAGTGGGTAGTCACCAATATGTTCGACCAGGCCCGCTCGCAGAGGATTGGCGATGATGTAGCGGGCAATTTTGCGAAGGTCTTCATCGCTACGCACTGCTCGGTCATGGTAGCCAAGTTGCCAGAATCGTTCTTTGCTGCCGCGTGCGCGATTAATGGTGAGGGTGCTGCGGGATTTGGTACGTCCCACAGCCTGCGACAACGTTGTGCCTTGCAGCTCAAATAGCCAATGAAAGTGATCAGGCATGACGACCCATGCCAGAGAGTCGACCATTCCCAATTCATGGGTCTTCCTGAATTCTGCTACCAGTAGTCTTCCCAAATGGAAGTCTTTGAACAGGGGTTGCCGGTTGTGAACCACGGCGGTAATCAGATAAGGACGGCCAGATTCTGAATGTCGACCACGGCGTAACAGATGAGAGTTGGGTTGATGAAGTATTCCTTTGCTCCTTGAGGGGAAGTAGTCAATTGACGTTAGCAGCTGCTGTGGAGTGCTCTCTTGCAGTTCAGTGTCGGCGTGTTTCTCGAAGGTGGATTTGTGGCGAGCGGGCTTGTCTGTGGCGAGGGGGCTTGTCCCCCGTTGGGCTGCGCAGCAGCCCCAGTAAAGACACCGCATTTTTCCGGATAGAACTTATGGCAGGTTTTGGGGCTGCTACGCAGCCCAACGGGGGACAAGCCCCCTCGCCACAGACAAGCCCCTCGCCACAGACAAGCCCGCTCGTCACAGATAACCCCGCCACATAACCCCAAACCGTCGAGCTAGAGCCTCCCCCACCCGTAAACCCGCCAAAGGTAGGGGCATGACGCTGCACCATTACCGTGCAATACTCGCCGCCGTTTGGTGGCGATGATTCCTACGCTAACCAGGTGATGCTCCTCCGCAAAAGGCGCCTTTACCGAGAGTTCCCGCTGAATCTTGCCGTTTATAGAGTGAAAACCCCTGGGTTTAGCTTTTTATACTGCACCCCCGCTGATCTGGCCCGGCCAGACCGTTTTACCCAAAAGGTGATCCGGCAACGGTACGCCATGGCAGACCCGCCATGACGCCCCGGACTCGGTGGCTCATATCCAATAACAAGACGAGGTTGTATCCCTATGCCAGCTGGCAATCATCTGCCCCACGGCGAGACCGCTCAGGGCGGTCCGCTGAAACGCGAACTCGGCGAACGGCATATTCGCCTGATGGCCCTCGGTGCATGCATCGGCGTCGGCCTGTTCCTAGGCTCGGCCAAGGCCATTGAAATGGCCGGCCCGGCGATCATGCTGTCGTACATCATCGGCGGCCTGGCGATCCTGGTGATCATGCGCGCCCTCGGCGAGATGGCCGTGCACAACCCGGTGGCCGGTTCGTTCAGCCGCTACGCCCAGGATTACCTCGGCCCGCTGGCGGGCTTTCTCACCGGCTGGAACTATTGGTTCCTGTGGCTGGTGACCTGCGTGGCAGAAATCACGGCCGTCGCCGTGTACATGGGCGTGTGGTTCCCCGATACACCCCGCTGGATCTGGGCCCTGGCAGCACTGATCAGCATGGGCACCATCAACCTGATCGCGGTCAAGGCCTTCGGTGAGTTCGAGTTCTGGTTCGCACTGATCAAGATCGTCACCATCATCGCCATGGTGATCGGCGGCGTCGGCATCATCGCGTTCGGCTTTGGCAACGATGGCGTGGCCCTGGGCATTTCCAACCTGTGGACCCACGGCGGCTTTATGCCCAATGGCGTGCAGGGTGTGTTGATGTCCCTGCAGATGGTGATGTTCGCCTACCTGGGCGTGGAGATGATCGGCCTCACCGCCGGTGAAGCGAAGAACCCGCAGAAGACCATCCCGAGTGCCATCGGCTCGGTGTTCTGGCGCATCCTGCTGTTCTACGTCGGTGCGTTGTTCGTGATCCTGTCGATCTACCCGTGGAACGAAATCGGCACCCAGGGCAGCCCGTTCGTGATGACCTTCGAGCGCCTGGGTATCAAGACCGCCGCCGGCATCATCAACTTCGTGGTGATCACCGCGGCGTTGTCGTCGTGCAACGGCGGTATCTTCAGCACCGGGCGGATGCTCTACAGCCTGGCGCAGAACGGCCAGGCCCCGGCCACGTTCGGTACCACCTCGAGCAACGGCGTGCCGCGCAAGGCGCTGCTGCTGTCGATCTTCGTGCTGTTGCTGGGCGTGCTGCTCAACTACATGGTCCCGGAAAAAGTCTTCGTCTGGGTCACTTCCATCGCTACCTTCGGCGCGATCTGGACCTGGCTGATGATCCTCCTGGCCCAGCTCAAGTTCCGCAAGAGCCTGACCCAGGCCGAACGTGACGGCCTTAAATACCGCATGTGGCTGTACCCGGTCAGCTCCTACCTGGCCTTGGCGTTCCTGGTGCTGGTGGTGGGCCTGATGGCGTACTTCCCGGACACCCGTGTGGCGCTCTACGTGGGGCCGGTGTTCCTGGTGCTGCTGACGGTGTTGTTCTACGTGTTCAAGTTGCAGCCGACTCAAGCGGCGGCACGCACCGCGAGCTGAGTTTCCTGCGCTCAACAAAAAGCCCCTTTCGGGGCTTTTTGTTTTTCAGGCGGTGGCGACGCGCGCCGGTTGCGTGAGCCGCTTGTTCAAGTCCAGCCAGGCCCCCAGCAACGCCATCAACCCGGCGCCTACCAGTGCGGTGAAAATCTGCATGGCGAAGGCATCGCCGGTGATCGCATTGATCATGTCTGCCAGTGGCGCCAGCAGCACCCCCAGGCAGAACACTTCCAGGGAGTAGCGCCCCATACGGCAGGTTTGTCGGGCCAACCAGTTCTGCGTCCATTCGCGGCCAGGCAGCAGCTTGGCGGTGACATAGGCCAGGGCCAGGAAGTGCAGCAAACGCACGGGCGACAGGTCGGTCTTGCTGA
Organism: Pseudomonas sp. Ag1; assembly: GCF_000278565.1. NCBI lineage: Bacteria > Pseudomonadati > Pseudomonadota > Gammaproteobacteria > Pseudomonadales > Pseudomonadaceae > Pseudomonas > Pseudomonas sp. Ag1. The sequence goes on along the minus strand of NZ_AKVH01000100.1, from coordinate 60,999 downwards.
TGGGGTACAGCAGGTCACTGAGCGCCGACGGCATCAGCGCGTCGTGGATTTCCGGCCAGCGCCACGAGAGCGTGAGAACCCCCGCCAACAGCGCATACACCGCCGCAGCGACGAACAATGGCTGACGCAACAGGCGCCGAGTCTCGACAGGGCGGGGTTGCCCGGCATGAATCGCCGCCGCGCCGCCCAGCACAAACAGCAACTGCCAGGTCACCGGATTGAAATACCACACGCCGTCGGCAATCGCCGCCAGGTTCCAGCCCAGGTGCGGGGCCAGCAAGTACACCGCCAGCGAAACAGCCACCACCGCCGAGGTCTTGCGCAACAGCAACGGCAACACCAGCGGCAGGCAACCCAGCAGCACGATGTACAGCGGCAGCGGGTCCATCAGGTTGGGTTTGAAGCGCAACAGCAGTTCATCCACCAGGGCTTGCTGGGGATGGGTGACGAAGTGCGTCAGGCCCATCTCTTCAACGAGGTCGCGGGTTTCCACATGGCTGTTGGCGAAGAACACGATGCCCATCAGCATCGCCAGCAGGAAGATGTGCACCACGTACAGCACCCAGGTGCGCCGCCAGATCTTCACGCAGGCGATCAGATAACCGTCGCGCTGCAGGATCTTGCCGTAGGCCAGCACGGCCGCATAACCGGCCAGGAACACGAAGACTTCCGCCGCGTCGCTGAAACCGAAGTTGCGCAAGGTGATCTGGCCCAGAGGGTTGTGGGGCACGTGATCCCAGAAAATAAAGATCAACGCCAGGCCCCGAAAAAAATCGATGCGCGGGTCGCGTCCGTTCAACATGGCAGCGGGCTCTTGAACAAGGGGTTTAGTAATGACAATTGGACGACGGCTTCAGTCGAGCCGTACGTCGGGCGGGCGCAGGTTGGCGGTATTTGTAAGCAATTGCAAAGCTGAGTTTTTTGCTGAATGTCTCATCGCTTTGTTTAAACGTCGATGATCACCAGCGTGCCTTGGCTGCCGGCGAGTACCGCGTGGGCGATGCCGGCTTCAACCAGGTACATCTGACCGGCGCCGACGTCGATGGCCTCCTCGCCAATAGACAGGCGCAAAAGGCCGTCGATCACCAACAGCCCTTCGTTGTAGTCGTGGGTTTCTTCTTCATAAGCCTGTGCATCCATGCGCAGCACCTTGATCCGCGCCGGGCCGACCTGGCCCACGCGGGTGGATTTCCAGGTGTCCGGCAGTTGGGCGGCAAGGGCGGTGAAGTCGAGTAACGGCATGGTGAAGCTCCTTGTTTCAACGATGCCGTTCGGTGGTCCGGTTCAGCGGGGTTGTTCAGTGCGGGCTCAGGCCGCGGCGATTTCATTCGGCTCAAAACTATCGGCCCGTGCCATCTGCCACATGCGCGAATAAAACTCGCCGTTCACTTCGCCGGTGAGCAATTCGCCAGGTTTCAGGAATACATGCAACTGCGAGAACAGCTTGATCTCGGTGGCCGACATGCGCCGCACCAGGTGCTTGGCCGACAGTTGCGAAGGGTGGTCGAGACCGGCGGCAGCGAGCATTTCTGCCAGGGCCTTCAACGTGTTGCGGTGGAAGTTGAACACGCGCTGGGCCTTGTCCGGCACCACCAGTGCGCGCTGGCGCAACGGGTCCTGGGTGGCCACTCCGGTGGGGCATTTGTTGGTGTGGCAGCTTTGCGACTGGATACAGCCGATGGCGAACATGAAGCCCCGCGCCGAGTTGGCCCAGTCGGCACCGATGGCCAGGACGCTGGCGATGTCGAACGCGCTGACGATCTTGCCGCTGGCGCCGAGCTTGATCTTGTCCCGCAGGTTCAAGCCCACCAGGGTGTTGTGCACGAACAGCAAGCCTTCACGCAGCGGCACGCCGATGTGGTCGGTGAACTCCACCGGCGCGGCGCCGGTGCCGCCTTCCTTGCCGTCCACCACGATAAAGTCCGGGAGGATGCCGGTTTCGAGCATGGCCTTGGCGATGCCCATGAATTCCCACGGGTGGCCCAGGCAGAACTTGAAGCCCACCGGTTTGCCGCCCGACAGTTCACGCAGCTGGGCGATGAAGTGCATCATTTCGATGGGAGTGGAAAACGCGCTGTGGCGCGACGGCGAGATGCAGTCCTCGCCCATCATGATGCCGCGGGTGTCGGCGATTTCCTGGGTCACCTTGTGCTTGGGCAGGATCCCGCCGTGGCCCGGTTTGGCGCCCTGGCTCATCTTGATTTCGATCATCCGCACTTGTGGGTTCTGCGCCTGCACGGCGAAGCGTTCCGGGTCGAAAAGGCCGGCGCTGGTGCGGCAGCCGAAGTAGCCGCTGCCGAGCTCCCAGGTCAGGTCGCCGCCGTTTTCCCGGTGATAGGGGCTGATGCTGCCTTCACCGGTGTCATGGGCGAAGTTGCCGAGCTTGGCCCCCTGGTTGAGCGCGCGAATCGCATTGGCGCTCAGCGAACCGAAGCTCATGGCCGAGATGTTGAACACCGAGGCCGAGTAGGGCTGCTTGCATTGCGGGCCGCCAACGATCACGCGAAACGCGCTGGGGTCGCTCAGCGGCGCGGGGCGCATGGAGTGGCCGATAAACTCAAAGCCCGACTGGTACACGTCGATCAGCGTGCCGAAGGGTTTGTCGGCACTTTCATTCTTGGCGCGGGAATAGACCAGCGAGCGCTGGGCCCGGGAGAAGGGCAGGGCGTCGCTGTCGGATTCCAGCAGGTACTGGCGGATTTCCGGACGGATGCCTTCCACCAGGTAACGGATATTGCCCAGGATCGGGTAGTTGCGGCGCACCGCGTGGGGGCTTTGCAGCAGGTCGAAAATGCCGATCAGGCTAAGGATGCCGGTGACCACGGCGATCGGCCACAGCCATTCGTGTTCGATAAACGGCATGCTGGCGAGGGTGAAAATGACGCAGACGGCAAAGAACGCGTAACGGCTTAACAAGGACAGGCTCATACAGGGTTCCTTAGTTTTTATCCTGTAGGAGCGAGCTTGCTCGCGAAGGTCGTTAACGATAGCGCGGTTGTCTGGATGACCGCGGTGCATTGACGTTTTTCGCGAGCAAGCTCGCTCCTACAGGGCTCGATCAGGCGTTTTGCGCCTGCAGAAAAATCGAGAACAGCTCCGACTGGGATTTGATCCCTAGCTTGCTGTACATGTGTTTTTTATGGACTTTCACGGTTTCAACAGAGATTTCCAGCTTACGAGCGATTTCCTTGCTGGAGCAACCACTGAGCATCAAACGGCCCACATCCAGCTCGCGCGCGGTGAGTTGCGCGCCCCAGCCATCGTTGTGGATAGGCTGCTCCGGAGCGCTCACCTGGTTGAGTTCATGGGGCAGGCGCTGGCGCAGCAAGCCCAGTACCCACGGTTGAATCAGCGACAGCAGGGCAATCTGCTGTGGGTCAAAGCGCTGTTTGGAGCCCAGGGACAGGCACAGGGTTCGCCCATCCGGTTGCTGGCAGTTGAACTGGATTTCATCGGCCACCACGTTCAGCCGGAAGTAGCGCTGGTAATACTCGGTCAGCTCGAAATGCTCCGGGGCCACTTCGGCCAGGCGAAACAGCCCGGTGCGCGAGTGTTCGCGGCTGGCGATGTAGAAGGGATCGAGCAGGTATAAACCGTTGAGGTAATCCTGGAACAGATGGTCGGGTTCGCCGTCCTGGCCCGGGCATTCGGCGAACACCAGGGGTTTGTGCTCGCTGCTGAACAGCAACACCACCCAACTGTCGAACGGCACATATTGGTCCAGCAACCGGACAAGCTGCGTCCAGAAATTCGGCTGGTCCAGGGCGTCTATCATCTGCCCCACCGAACGGTGCCAGGCGATGTCTTCCAGCGACAATGTCATGCATCTACCCCCATAGGGTTAACCCGGCTGCGTGATTTCCCGAGTGTTCGCGGCTGCGCATACTGCGCCACAGATAAAGAACAAGGAATAACCATGAAGGTCGAATTTGCCCAGCTGGCAGGCCGCGATAACGGCACAGCTTACAACCTTGAGCGCGCGTTGGCGGCAATTGCTGCGTGTGCGGCGGATACCCAATTGGTCGTATTCCCGGAAACCCACCTGATGGGCTTCCCGACCGCCGGCACTGTGGCGGACGTCGCCGAACCAGTGGACGGCCCGACCGTGCAGGCGATTATCCAGGCCGCCCGCGCGCGCAACATCGCCGTGGTCATCGGCATGGCCGAGAGCGACGCGGGCCAATTCTATAACACCACCTTGATGATCACCCCGGACGGCATCGCCCTGCGCTATCGCAAGACCCACCTGTGGGCCTCGGACCGCGGCGTCTTCACCCCGGGTGACCGCTACGCCACCTGCGTGTGGAACGGCGTGCGAGTTGGCCTGTTGATCTGCTACGACATCGAATTCCCGGAAACCGCCCGGGCCCTGGCGCAGTTGGGCGCTGAAGTGTTGATCGTCACCAACGGCAACATGGACCCGTACGGCCCCACCCACCGCACCGCGATCATGGCCCGCGCCCAGGAAAACCAGGCGTTCGCGCTGATGGTCAACCGGGTGGAAGAGGGCGATGACGGCCTGATGTTCGCCGGTGGCAGTGCGCTGGTGGACCCGTTTGGCAGCTTGCTGTTTGAAGCCGGGCGCGGGGAAGGGCAGTTCAGCGTTGAACTGGACCTGGGGCAACTGGCGGCGGCGCGACAGGACTATCGCTACCTGGATGACCAGCGCTTGAAATTGCCGGGGGAGGTGATTGAGCGCGAGGACGGGACGCGGGAATTGTTGATCCCCAAACCCTGACACGGGTCTCGTGGCAAGGATGCTGTTGTGGCGAGGGGGCTTGTCCCCCGTTGGAGTGCGAAGCGCTCCCGCTTTTTCTGGGGCCGCTTCGCAGCCCAACGGGGGACAAGCCCCCTCGCCACAGAAGCTGCATTTCACCAAAAAGCTGCTTCAACCATAAAAATTATTGCGTTCGCTGCACCGACTTCAGTTCTGCCATAAATCTAATAATTGCGCGGAGAATCGCTCATGGCTCGTTTGCAACGCACCCTGTCGTTAGGGTCGGTGGTGCTGTTTGGCATCGCCTATATGACACCGATCATTGTCCTGGGCACCTTCGGTATCCTGGCGCAATCCACCGCCGGCATGGTCCCGGCCGCTTACCTGGCCGCCCTGGTGGCGATGTTCTTCACCGCCATGAGCTACGGCCGCATGGCCTCGGCGTTCCCGGTGGCCGGGTCTGCCTACAGCTATGTGCGCAAGGCCATCAGCCCCAAGCTCGGGTTTATCGCCGGTTGGGCGGTGTTGCTCGACTACCTGTTCCTGCCCATGGCCATCTGGCTGATCGGCGCGGCCTACCTGCATTCGGCTTTCCCGGCCGTGCCGCAATGGGTCTGGGTACTGGCGTTTATCGGGGTCACCAGTGTGATCAACATCATCGGCCTGAAACTCGCCAACGGCATCAACGCCTTGCTGATGCTGGTGCAGTTCCTGGTGCTGGTCGCCTTCGTCGCGCTGTGCATCCACTACATCGGCGGTGATGCGAGCAAGCCGCTGTGGACCATCACCCCGTTCTTCAACGGCCAGATGCAAATGCCGTTGATCATGAGCGGTGCGGCGATCGCCTGCTATTCGTTCCTGGGCTTTGACGCGGTCAGCACCCTGACCGAAGAAACCCGCGACCCGCGCCGCACGATTCCCCGGGCGATCATGCTGATCACCCTGATCGGCGGGCTGATCTTCGTCGGTGTGTCGTACTTCGTGCAGATCGCCCACCCATCGTTCGAGTTCACCGACGTGGATTCTGCCGCCTACGAGATTGCCCGCAACATTGGCGGCGACCTGTTTGTGTCGATCTTCCTGATCGGCCTGATCGTCGGCCAGTTCGCCTCGGGGCTGTCAGCGCAGGCCAGTGGTTCGCGGTTGCTGTTTGCGATGGGGCGCGACGGGGTGTTGCCCAAGTCGTTCTTCGGTACCTTGCACGCGCGCTTCGGTACGCCGGTCAACAGCATCCTGCTGTGCGCGGTGGTTGCGTTACTGGCGTTGAGACTGGACGTCACCACCTCCACCTCGTTCATCAACTTCGGTGCGTTCCTGGCTTTCAGCCTGGTGAACCTGTCGGTGATCTTCCACTACTGGATCGGTGCCAAGCAGCGCGGTTTGCGGGAGTTGGTGCTGTTCCTGGTGTTCCCGACCATCGGCCTGGTGGCGGATTTGTGGTTGATGGTCAGCCTTGATCACCTGGCGATTTACCTGGGCCTGAGCTGGTTGGCGATTGGCCTGGTGTACCTGGGTTTCCTGACGCGGGGCTTCTCCCGGCAGCCCCCGGAAATGGACTTTCAGGAAGCTGCATAGAAGCTTGGGGTCTATTCTTATTGCAATCGGTTCTCGTTTGGGTGCATCATTTGTGTTACTGTATAACACTTGATGTTCACCCAGACGCCCCGGAGGCCTTATGAAACCTGGTATCCACCCCGACTACCGCACCGTGTTGTTCCATGACACCGCCGCCGACGTTTTCTTCCTGATCGGTTCCACCGTGGAAACCGACCGTACGCAACAACACAGCGACGGCAATACCTATCCCTACGTGCTCCTGGACGTGTCCAGCGCCTCGCACCCGGTGTACACCGGCCAACAGCGCAAGACCCAGTCCGAAGGCCGCATCGCCGGCTTCAACAAGCGATTTGCGTCGTTTGGTTCGGCCGGTAAAACCGCCGAGGCGTGATGCACCGCGCGTTACCTCAGGGCCGCTTCATTCAATGAAGTGGCCCTTTTTTATACCCATCTGACGAAGTGATATCGCAAGGCCATCACTGCAAAGAAAAACCGACTAAACTGCTGGGTAATGGCCAGGAGGCTGTTACCTTGACCGTAGGACACGCACATCGACGCTATACGAGGTGCCCCATGGGAGAGTCAGTGACCTTCGCAAATCCCGACCGTCCGGTGGTGCTGTTGATTGACGCACACCCGGACGTGCTGGACCGCCTGACGCAGTTGCTGCGCCTGGAACCCTTTGAATTATGCAGCGCCACCGACGCCGCTCACGCGCTGGCGATTCTGGCGCAGCAACCCGTCGACCTGGTGATGAGTGCCGCGCGCCTGCCGGACATGGACGGCGCCACCCTGCTTGCGCAGATCCACCATGATTACCCGCACACCGTGCGCATCCTGCTGACCGGTGAAACCGACCTGACGCTGATCATCAAGGCCATCAACGAAGGGCAGATCTACCGCTACCTGAGCAAACCCTGGAAAGACGAAGAACTGCTGCTGGCGTTGCGGCAATCCCTGGCCCATCAACACTCCGAGCGTGAGCGCCTGCGCCTGGAGCAATTGACCCGCCAGCAGAACGACGAACTCAAGCAACTCAACGCCAGCCTGGAAAAACGCGTGGCCTCACGCACCAGTGAGCTGCAGCAAACTGCTGACATGCTCGACCTGGCCTACGAAGAACTCAAACACAGCTACGCCACCGGCACCGAAGTGTTCTCGCTGCTGGCCAACCTGCGCTTGCCCCGAGCCAAGCAAACCAACCGGCAGATCATCGAGCTGGTGCGCACCTGGTGCCACGGCCACGGCCTGGATGAGGCCAGCAATCGCGACCTGACCATGGCCGCCGCGCTCTACAACATCGGCAAGTTGAGTTGGAGCGACAACATGATGGTCTCTCCCAGCGACCTGCTGCACAGCACCTACCGTGAGCGGTACCGGGCGTATCCGGCCCAGAGCGAATCGTTGCTGATGACCCTGGAACCGATGAAAGACGCGGCACGCTTGATCCGCCACCACCAGGAACGCTGGGACGGCAGCGGTTTTCCCGACCACCTCAAGGGCGAAGCAATACCTGTAGGTTCGCGCCTGTTGAAACTGGCGGTGGACTTCATCGAATTGCAACGCGGCTTGATCCTTGAGCGGCAGATGAACAGCGACGAAGCGCTGCTCTACATCCGCAAATACGCCGGGCGCCTTTACGACCCGGACATGGTCGAGGACTTCATCCAGGCCTGCGCCGCGTTCCTCAGCGACGTGACCCTGGGCGACCCGTCGGTGAAGGTCCTGACCACCCGCGAACTGGCCGAAGGCATGGTGCTGGCGCGCAACCTCAACGCCGACAACGGCATGCTGCTGCTCAACGCCGGCAAGGTGTTGAACCTGCCGCTGGTGGACAAGCTGATTGCGTTCGAGGCCATGGAAGGGGCGAAGTACAGCGTGTTCATCAAGGAGCCGGATGAGGCACTGCTTTCGGGGTGAGACCGGTTCATGGGATCCTTGCGCCTTTGTATTCAAGGCGACCTTTTCATGACCTCCACCATTCGCATCGCCGCCGCCCTGCTGATCGGCAGCGACGGCCAGACCCTGCTGGTACGCAAGCGCGGCACCCAGGCCTTCATGCAGCCGGGCGGCAAGATCGATGCCGGCGAGCAACCCGCAGAGGCTTTGGCCCGTGAGCTGCACGAAGAACTGGGCCTGCGAGTTGATCCGGAGGCGGCTGTGTACCTTGGGCAGTTCTCGGCGCCGGCGGCGAATGAGCCGGGGTTCGTGGTGCAGGCCGAATTGTTCCAGGTGCACATCGACGTGCCTGTGACACCGGCTGCCGAGATTGAAGAGGTGTGCTGGATCGACCCGGCGGGCGACGGCGGTTTGCAGCTTGCGCCGCTGACCCGGGATTTGATTCTGCCGTTCTACCGCGCCTCTCTGATCCCTGCCTGATCTTGTGGCGAGGGAGCTTGCTCCCGCTGGGGCGCGAAGCGGCCCCAGGATTTTTGGGTCTGCTGCGCAGCCCAGCGGGAGCAAGCTCCCTCGCCACAGGTATCCGCTACAGGTCAGCGAACGGCGCTGACGCCGTCCAGGGTCGAAAACGAGGTGTCCTTGGCCGTCAGCAGAAAATCACGCATGTACGGCGCGTCCAGCATGTCGGCGCGAATCCCGGCGTACAGCGTGGCAAACAAACCTTTCTCCCCCAGCCGCTTGGCCTTCACATACCCCCGGGAGCTGTATTCATGCAGCGCCCAATGGGGCATGCCGCACACGCCGCGACCGCTGGCCACCAACTGCATCATCATCACCGTCAGTTCCGAGGTGCGCACCTGGGCCGGTTCTACATCCGCCGGTTCCAGGAAGCGGGTGAAGATGTCCAGGCGATCCCGCTCCACCGGGTAGGTGATCAGGGTTTCGCTGATCAGGTCTTCGGGCACGATGTACGGCTTGTTCGCCAGCGGGTGCTGGTTGGCCACGGCGAGCATGGCTTCGTAGGTGAACAGCGGTACATAGGTGATGCCCGGCAGCTCCAGCGGGTCCGAGGTCACCACCAGGTCCAGGTCGCCACGGGCCAAGGCCGGCAGCGGCGCGAAGGCGAAGCCGGAGGCCAGGTCCAGCTCGACTTCCGGCCAGGCATCGCGGAACTGGTCGATGGTCGGCATCAACCACTGGAAGCAACTGTGGCACTCGATGGCCATGTGCAAACGCCCGGCCGTGCCGCCGGCCAGGCGCGCGATGTCGCGTTCGGCACCGCGCAGCAAGGGCAGGGTGGCGTCCGCCAGTTGCAGCAGGCGCAGGCCGGCGCTGGTGAAGCGCAGCGGCTTGGTCTTGCGCACGAATAACTGCATGCCCATGCGCTCTTCCAGTTCCTTGAACTGGTGGGAGAGCGCTGATTGCGTCAGGTGCAGGCGCTCAGCGGCCTCCACCAGGCTGTCGGCTTCGCGCAAGGCGTGCAGGGTCTTGAGATGGCGGATTTCGAGCACGGGGTCTCCATGAATATAACTTGTGACAAATTCGGATCGGTTGAGTTTGTCTCATGTTGATAGGCCTGTCGACCGTCGTGCTCAAGTCCCGCCGCCTCACACCCCGGCAAAGTGCCGGGTGGCCAGCGCTCGCCCGATATTGCCGCGCCAGATAGGGTCCACCGCGGCCCCGGCTTGCGCCTGGGCGACTTGCCATTGCAGGCCCAGGTTGCGCTGCTCGGGAATCTTCAAGTGGGCCTTGATGAACTCGTCGAACTGCGCCCCGGCCTTGTCGTAATGAAAGTGCGCGTACCACAGGGTGGCGGGCGGCGTTTGTGTCAGGTCCTGAACCACGTATTCCTGAAGATAATCCGCCCGTCCTTTCTTGCCTTCATTGAGGTTGCGGGCCGGTTCGCCCTTGCGAATCTCCACCACCCGTTGTTCGCGAAGGTAGTCCAGATAACCTTCGGTAGGGGTTTTGCTGGCGAGGGTCTGGCGGATTCGCAGGTTGCGGCCCTTGATGGTCAGCTCCGCGGCCTTGGCCCGCAGTTGGCGCACGAGGTCCTCGGTGGGGTCCAGGCGTTCCAGGCGATTGGCCCGCAGGTTCAACTCGGCCGCTTCGCTGACCAGCAGGTGTTCGAGGTCCACCGGCAGCATTTTTTGCTCGGTGTAGGCGATGGCGCGGCTTTCGTACTGCGCGACGTTGTCGAGGCGAGCCCTGGCTTCGCTTACCACGAAGGGCTTGACGTTGGACTCCGGCGGCGCGGGTTCCGAGGCAGCACTGTCCTTGAGTCGGGATTTGCCGCCGGGGCCCTTCACCCAGGTCTCGACGCGCCCGCTGGCGCTCTCAACCTGGTAAGTGGTGGCTTGGGTTTGTGGGTCGATGCTCTCGGTGCCCACCAGGGAAATATTGTCCTCGGTGTCGAATACCCGCCGCACGGGTTGCCCGGCCGGTGGGCGGCTTGCCGGCGACTCCTTGATGGCCCGGCGGGCGAGTTCGATCATCTGGTCAATGTCGACGAAAAACGCACTGAGTTGCGCCTGGTCGAAATGCTGCGGGTAACCGAGGTTCCAGGTGCGGATGGTCAGCCGGAATTGTTCATAGGCCTGTATGCAGTCTTCCAGCACCTTGCGCCGCTGTGTGATGTTGGCGCTGGCGTTGGGCAGTTCAAAATGCGAAGCCCATGCCCGGTTGACTTTGGCGTAGCTGTCCCGGGCCTGGGCCCGCAAGTAGAACCAAGACAGCTCGGCAACTTCGGGGTAAGTCTCAAGGGTATCGAAGCGGTGTAAGAATTTCAGGTGCGTGCGGTAGCTGTCATTGAGCGTACGTCGGAATTGCTCCAGCATCGGGCTTAGCCGGGTACGGTGGGCGGCATCGGTAACCTGATCGAACCAGCGGTTGAACTGGGAAAAGTCGGCATCGATCCGGTCCAGGTCACGCAGAATCTCGCTGCTGATCCTTTTACGCTGCCGCAGGATCTCCAGCATGGCGGGAACGATTGCCAAGGTGTCGAAAACCTCGGGGGAGATAGCGGTCATGTTATGGGTTCCAAGCTCCAGGATCCGTGCCTCGATCTGCTTGAAGTGATAGCGCGCCCGGTTCAGGGTGGTCAGGGTCAGGCGCGCCGCATTGCGGCTCATGTCCTCTCTGATCGCGCGCTGGCGGTTGCCGCTGGTAAAGGGCACGAACTCCGTCAGTTCCTGATACTGGCGGCTGTACAGCTCGATGTCCTGCTCGAAGGCTCTGCGGATCGCCGGGCCTGCGCTGTCGGTGCGGGCCATCAGTTCTTCGGTTCGGTTAATGGAGAGCGCAATCAGGTCTTCGCGGCTGTTGATACTGTTGGCCAGCGCCTGTTGGCGGCGCAGGGCGCGGTCGGTCCACCAGCGTGGCAAGTAATCACGGATCGACTGGGGCCAGATCGGATCAAGCACTTCGGCCATATGCCCGAGCACGCTGCCGCCACCCGCCAGGCCGCCCTTGAATGCGCTGCCGTAGACGCCGTAGTGAGTGTCCCATTCGCCGTTTTCATCCAGGGCAATCGGCTGCTTGTAGGTTTTGCTGCGGGTCGGGCTCAGGCGCCAGTCCAGGGGATCGCCGGCCAGCTCAACCTGATAGATGCGCCCGCGCCGCATGATGAAGTCGCCTTCGGTATGCCGGTACACATTGCGATAAAAACCGTGGGTCTGCGGTTGCAGCCCGGCCAGCGAGATCACTCCTTCATATTCATAACCGGCGAAACGCTGTGCCGCCCGCCGAGCCTGGGTGACCGAGGGCAGGTGCAGGCTGGCGGCGCTGCTGGCCAGATGGCGCAATTGACGCTGGCGCGTGGCGGCGCGGGCGTTGACCGGCAGGGCTAGGCTGCCCGGCAGAATGTCCATGGCGCAGTCGATCAGCGACAACAGCACCGCCTCGACCTCGGCCAGGCCATGGCCGACGTTCCCGCGCAGGAACGCAGCAGTGGCCAGGTTGGCACTGGACCAGGCGTCATACAACGCGACGACCGAACCGACGAAAGGCACCAGCCCCAGGGCGATTTTCAGGTAGTTGAAGATCAGCCCGGCGCGCAGCGCATTCTGCTCCAGCAACAAGGCCGCGTTGGAGCGCGAGGTCGCGCGGTGCGCTTCTATGACGCGGCCCATATGGGCGTTCAGCAAATGAGTGGCCAGCGATGTGGTGGCCGGCCACGGGGTTCCGACGGCAAAGACCGGATCAAAATTCCGTTGCTGGGCCTGGGCGATCCGGGCGAGGTGGGCGGCGGTGTCGCCCTTGATGGCCAGGCCGGCCAGGTAGGCGCTCATGCCGCTGACCAGGCTGAGGTCGTAGAGCGCCTTGCGGGCCAGTTCCAGGCTCGCGTAGCGCCGCAGGTCCTGGTTGTCCGGGCTGTTCGGCAGGTACAGCAGGGTCAGGCCGGAGACTTGTTCCTGAATAAACGTGACCCCTGACAGGGTGGTCGGACCAAAGTCGGTATCTTCACCGCCCGCACTCAGGGTGGCCGGCAGCAGCACGATTTTCTTGTCTTCCACCTGCCAGGCATCCGCGTTGTCGGCGTCGATGGCTATGCTCAGCAGCCGCAGATCGTTGTCGTCGAATCGCCCCAGGGCCCGCGCGCGTTTGCCTTGCAGCTTGAGCATCAGGCGCAGCGGCTCGGTCAGGCATTCGCGACGGTGCTGCGTGGTGAAAGGCGCCGCCGCGGGATCACCGAGGAAGGTGCGGGTGATCAAGCTTTCGTAGGCCCCGGCGAGGTCCAGCTCCTTGACCAGGGTCTTCAGGTATTCCAGGGACAGGCCGGTGGTCAGCCGGGTGGTTTCAGGGGCATTGGGGCCGGAGACATCGAGCTTCATGTAGGTCAGGCGCTGGGCCAGCGTCGGGTCGATGTTTTGCTGGGCCAGTTGCAACAATGACAGGGTGCTGCGGCGGGTACTGGGCACCGTCACATACTTGAACGGTGTACCCGGGCCCGCGTATTCGGACAGGTATTCGCGCTCCTGGCTGACCGTATCGGGCAGGTCCAGTTGCACCGACCAGGTGTGTTCAAGCTGGAAGTCTTCGCGCAGGCGTTGGTCCAGGCGGCGCTGGCCGAAATCGTCGAAAGGTTCCAGCTCGCGTTCGAGCAATTGCTGCGAGCGATGCAGGGCGCTGATCTGCGCTTGAATCAGGTGCTTGAGTGCCAGGCGTTCATCTGCCGGCAACTGGCTCAACTCCCCAGGCAGTGCCCCGGCCAGGGTGCTGCTGCGTTGTTGCTCGAGCAGTTGTCCATACGCCAGTTCCCGCGCCGGGCACACCGGGGTTTGCAGGGTAAACAGGGTTTGCTCTTTGAGTCTGTCCAGGCCTTCGGTTCGCTCCTGGCCGAACGGAGGCACCGGGAAGAGGGAGATCAGCGCATACGCCTGTTGTTCGCTGGCGTACAGCTGCTGTTGCAACGAGTATTCAATCGGGTCGCCGGTGAGCAGCGACAATTGCAGGGTGACGTCCTGCGCTTCGCTCGACAGCTTGAACAGCGAGTGTTCCAGGGCTTGGCGGGATTCGAAACGCTGCAGGCCGCCTGCATTGCCGGGCCAGTACAGCAACAGGCTGTGGGGCGCCGAAGAGGTCAGCGCGCTGGTCTGGGTGATGAGCAACAGGCCTGTCAGCTCCTCGGAACCTTCCCTTGGGTCACGGCTGGAGAGGATCAGGCGGGTCACCGCGACAGCCGGGCGGCGTTCCGGGGCCGCGGGGTGTTCCGTGACGGCCAGGAGCAGGCCGTGTTCTTCATCGCTGATCTGCTGGAGCGCATGCTGGATGGCGCCCTCGGCGCGCAGGGCGGCGAGCCGCGCCTGGTAAAGCGCGTCATAGTCCGGATTGGGTTTTTGCCGCAGCTCAAGTTGATCAAAGGCGGCTTTTTTTGCCAGCAGGCCGCTGGCGGCATCATTACCGGCCTGCTCTGCGTCTTTCAGCGCTTGCATCAAACCCTTCAACTGCGCCAGCCGGGCGGTTTGCTCAGGGCCATCGCCCAGGAAGCGCTCCAGTGCGCTGCGTTGCAGCCTGATCGCGGCCCAGCGTTGGCCCAGGGCAATGTCGGCGCTGAGATGGCCGAAGGGCAGGGCAGGAGGCAGGTCGTCAGCGTCCGGGCCGGGCGTATCTGCCGGTTGATGCGGTGCGATAAGCATCGGGATTTCCCGGCGCTGGCTGTCCAGGCGGTCGGCATCATCCAGGGCATGGCTGGCGTAACGGGCCAGGTCACTGCCATTGCGATGACGGTTGCGCAGGCTTTCCAACTGAGCCGCGTGCAGGTGCGACAGCAGGTCCAGAATGCCGTGCTCCAGGGGTTCGGTGCGCGAGCTGTATTCGACGGTGACAGCGTCAGCCGCGACGTCCGGCGGGATCAGTTGCTGATGCGCTGCGACCAGCCACTGCTCCATGTCGCGGCGTTGGCTGAAGACCATCACGCCGGGTTGCCGGCAGGGCAAGTACAGGGTTTGTGTCAACAGCGGCTCCTGGCCCACGGAGATGACCCAGGCGCCAGCCAATTTGACCTTGCTCTGGTCGGGCAGCAGCAACGCCAGCTGGCAGGTCTCGACGGGGCGTACGCCATTGGGGGTGGTGACCGGGTTGAGCACTGTCTGCAACGAGATCAGTTGTTGGGCACCCAGCCTTCCCTGGGCATAGGCCGATTGCCCGCAGGCCTCGAAATGCTGGCAGTACAGTTGTGCCGCCCGCTCGCGACGGGACAACGGCGTACCCGGCGCCCGGGTACTCCAATAGTTTTCCCAGCGGGCGCTGAGCAGTTTCCCCAGGCCCAGTGCCTGGAGCCGCTTGAGCAATTGCACGGGCGTGAGGGCTGACAGGCGGTGGGACGCCAGGCCGACCACGGTGCTGCGGGCATCCAGGGTGGGGGAGATGTCTGGAAACTGGCAGATAAATCCCCAGGCATCCACCAGGCTGACGAAGTGCTCGTCGTGATCTTCGGTCTTGAGAAAACCCAGGCCGACCGGTGCGGCGCCCAGTTGCCAATGCTCTGTGAGCAGTTGTTCGATGGAGTCGCGCACGCCGGGTGCCTGGGCAATCAGTTGATGCAGTTCCTGTTGGCTTTCGCGCCAGCGCGCTGAGGCTTGCAGGGACAGGCTCTGGTCCTGGAGGCGGGCCTGGCCTGGAAGCGACGGTGAGGCGAAGTCGCTCAGGGTGGCAGACGGGGGAAGTAGGGTGAGGTCACTCATGATGGTGTGTTCATGCTCTGGTGAGACCGGGCTTGCCGGTGAATGCACCATTAAAAAGGCGGGGCCAGGGCGTGAGGTGATAGATAGATACGCGGATGACCGTTGGGCGCCCTTCATCAAACTGTCACTGAACTGTGGCAGCGCGCTTGTACAAAGTTCATCAGACTCGCGCTCTACTGGGGTTCTGCGTTTCGGTGTTTTTCATGCGCGTGTTGTTTTTCATGGCCGCTCTGTTATTCGGCCTGCCGTCCTTTGCGGCTTCTCGATGTGATGTGAATGTCCCGACTGAACGGGTTGATCTGGAACAGGTGAGCCTGGCCTACCAGAGCATTGGTCGTGCCTCCGACCCGGCCTTGCTGCTGGTGATGGGCCTGGGCGGGCAGTTGATCCACTGGCCGGACGAAGTGGTGGTGGCCCTGTGTGAGCAGGGCTTTCGGGTGATTCGTTATGACAACCGTGATGTCGGGCTGTCCACCTGGCGCCAGGCACCGGCCAGCGCCAACCTGACCTTTGAAGTGCTGCGCTACAAGCTCGGCCTGCCGGTGGCGGCGCCCTACACCCTGACCGACATGGCGGACGACGCACTGGGCTTGATGGACGGCTTGCACATCCAGCAATTCCACGTGCTGGGCGCGAGCATGGGCGGCATGATCGCCCAGCACCTGGCGGCCATGGCGCCGCAACGAGTGGAAAGCCTCACGCTGATCATGACCAGCTCCGGCGCCGAAGGCCTGCCGGCACCGAGTGCGGCGCTGGTGCAACTGTTGTCGCGCCGCAGCGCGCCCAATCGTGAAGTGGCCCTGGAACAACAGGCCGACCTGCTGGCGGCGCTGGGCAGTCCTTATGTGAAGGATGATCGCAAGGTGCTGTTGCAGCAGGCGGCGCAGTCGTACGACCGGGCGTTCAACCCTGACGGTGTGAAGCGCCAGATCATGGCGATCCTTGCCGAACCGAGCCGGGTGCCGTTGCTCAATCAACTGCGTGTGCCGACGCTGGTGGTGCATGGCACGGCCGATCCGTTGTTGCCGGTGATGCATGGGGTGCACCTGGCGGCGCATATCCAGGGCAGCCAGTTGCGGCTGATTCCGGGGCTGGCCCATCGTTTCCAGGAGGCGTTCAAGGCGCCGTTGCTGGCGGCGGTCTTGCCCTACTTGCAAGCGCATCGGCAGGATGCGGCGCATTGGGCGCAGATCGACCCGGTGGTGCCTGCGAAGGTTTTGTAAGGGCTTGACGGGGTGTATCGTGGGACCTTTCCGGCGTTTAATGCCAGCGAGGTTGCCTAGTCATGAGTACTCCCCTGAAAATCGATTTCGTCAGCGACGTGTCGTGTCCCTGGTGCATCATTGGCCTGCGTGGCTTGACCGAGGCCCTGGACCAACTGGGTCCGGAGGTGCAGGCCGAGATTCATTTCCAGCCGTTTGAGCTGAACCCCAACATGGCTGCCGAAGGGCAGAACATTACCGAGCACATCACTGAAAAGTACGGTTCCACGGCTGAGCAGTCCCAGGCTAACCGGGCGCGGATTCGTGATATGGGTGCGGAGTTGGGGTTTGCGTTTCGTACTGACGGGCAGAGTCGTATCTACAACACGTTTGATGCGCATCGTCTGTTGCATTGGGCGGGGCTTGAGGGGTTGCAGTACAACCTCAAGGAAGCATTGTTCAAGGCGTATTTCACTGACCAGCAGGATCCGTCTGATCACGGGACGTTGGCGGGGATTGCCGAGGGTGTTGGGCTGGACCGTGTGCGGGCAGAGGAAATTCTGGCTTCGGACGAATATGCCGCCGAGGTGCGGGAGCAGGAGCAGTTGTGGGTATCTCGCGGGGTGACTTCTGTGCCTACCATCGTGTTCAACGATCAGTACGCGGTGAGTGGTGGGCAGCCGGCTGAGGCGTTTGTCGGGGCGATTCGGCAGATTATCAGTGAGGCCAAGGGCTGAATGGGGGCTGTCAGATAAAAATTAAAAAGCAGCCGACCTGAGTGTTAGAAGCAAAAGCAGAGCCGCTTTATGTGGGAGCGGGCTTGCTCGCGAAGAACCAGACGGCGCCGCGTTGAATCAGGATGCCCGAGTCATCGTTAACGACCTTCGCGAGCAAGCCCGCTCCCACATTTGGAGCGTGCCCGCCTTTGATTTTGCTGTTGCTTCAATCAAACTTATAGCTGATGGCCGTCTGCACCTGCCCCTGATTCACATCCCCGGTCTCCTTGACGATGCTGCTATTGGCCGCTGACCCCACCAGGTGTATCCAACTGGCACTGGTCAACAGCGACCACTTCGCATCCAAAGGAAACTCAAAACTCTGCGTCAACGTCAGGTTTTGAAACCCGGCACTGGCGTTATACGGCCGAAACCCGGAGGCCGCAGCCTCATTGGCATCCACCCCGAAAAACGTCTGCGCCTGGCGGGCATCGGCAAAGTGCGCCATCAAGCCGGTGCTGCCGATAATGCCGCTCCCCAACGGATAACCCAACTCGCCGCCGAGCTTGCCCACCACGCCGCTTTGATCACGCGCCCCGCCCACGGCCTGACCCACCTGTGCATACACCCGCCAGAACTCAGCCGGAGCGTATTGGATGAAACCGCCGATCTCGGCCATGTCCGAAACATCGCGTAACCCACGCAACGAGCCATTGGCCGTGCGCCCCGGCAGGTAATTGATATAGGGCCCCGCGGTAAAACCGTTGGTATTGAGCGCACTCCAGGTCAGCCCATCGTCGGTACCCAGGCTGACACTCCCCCAATCCAGGTCGAAATACGGGATCGGCCGCGTTTCGTAGCGGCTGCCCGTGGGATCGTGGGGCTGATAGCTGACGCCTGCGCCGGCTTCACCGGTAATTCCGTCCGCCAGCGCAGCGCCGCAAACGCCCCACAGCCCCAGCAAACCGGTGAATACAGCAAAAGTAACCCTGAACATGGAGCCATTTCCTTTTGTGAACATGCGCGCATGAACGCGCAAACGCCCTGCCTTAGGCAAGCACTCATCTAGGTTGTAGCAAGCTACAAAAATTGTAGCAAGTTCCGACACAACCACACGCCGATACCCGCCAAACCCTTTGAAAACAGGGGTTGGTGGCACTTGGCACACTCCATGCTCTATCCCCTGCAAGCGCAACAGCGCGTTCCTACTTCATAGGTAAATGCAGATGATCCACTGGCATATCGTGTGTGACTTCGACGGGACTATCACTCCTACCGACGTCATCGACAACGTCCTCCAACGCTTCGCCGGCCCCGAGTGGGAAACCATCGAGCAGGAATGGCTGGATGGGCACATCGGTTCGCGCGAATGCCTGAGCCGTCAACTGGCGCTGATCAAGGCGACCCCGGCCGAGTTGCTGGCGTATTTCGACAGCGTCGAGATCGATCCGGACTTCCCGGACTTCGTCGACCACGTCATGGGCCTGGGCGCTTCCATTGAAGTGGTCAGCGATGGCATCGAACAAGGCATCGCGCGGATTCTGTCGCGCAACTACGTGACCTTGCTGCCGATCCTCGCCAACCGCCTGCGCCAGGTCGACCAGAACAGCTGGCGCATCGACTTCCCGTATGCCAGCGACGCCTGCCGTGCCGCCTCGGGCAACTGCAAGTGCAAGTCCACGCCGCGCAACAAGCGCGTGCTGGTGATCGGCGACGGCAAGTCCGACATGTGCGTGGCCTCCACCGCCGACTTCGTCTTCGCCAAGGCCAGCCTGGCCGACTACTGCGAAACCAACAACATCCCTTACGCGCGGTTCGACACCTTCGCCGAACTGCCGGCATTGCTGGCCAAGCTGCCTCAGGGCATCGCCGCCAACGCCACCTCCTTCAGCACCTCTTCCGACAATCAGGAACTCTTCCACCATGTCTGATATCCGCATCGCTACCGCAGAAGACCAGGTTCTTCTGGATAAAGAAGCCAAGTACTGCTCCTACGGCGACACCGTTCACTACATCGACCCGCCGCGCATTTTCAGCCGCTGCGAAGGCTCCTACGTGTGGGACACCGAAGACCAGGCTTACCTCGACCTGCAAATGTGGTACTCGGCCGTTAACTTCGGTTACGCCAACCCACGCCTGAACAACGCGCTGAAGCAGCAGATCGACACCCTCCCGCAAATCGCCAGCCAGTACCTGCACAAAGGCAAGATCGAGCTGTCGGAAATGATCGCAGTCGACGCCAAGAAAAAATTCGGCCTCGACGGTCGTGTGCACTTCAACGTGGGCGGTTCGCAGTCCATCGAAGACTCCCTGAAGGTGGTGCGTAACGCCACCAACGGCAAGAGCCTGATGTTCGCCTTCGAAGGCGGCTACCACGGCCGTACCCTTGGCGCTTCGTCGATCACTTCGAGCTACCGCTACCGTCGTCGCTATGGCCACTTCGGCGAGCGCGCCAACTTCATCCCGTTCCCGTACCACTTCCGCGGCCCTAAAGGCATGACCAAGGAAGAATACGGCAGCCACTGCGTGCAGCAGTTCGCCCGTCTGTTCGAAACCGAATACAACGGTGTGTGGGACCCGAAAGTCGGCCAGAGCGAATACGCCGCCTTCTACGTCGAGCCGATCCAGGGCACCGGCGGCTACGTGATCCCGCCGATGAACTTCTACAGCGAGCTCAAGCAGGTCCTCGACCAGCACGGCATCCTGATGGTTGTCGACGAAATCCAGATGGGCTTCTGGCGTACCGGCAAGCTGTGGTCGATCGAACACTTCGACGTCAAGCCGGACGTGATCGTCTTCGGCAAGGCATTGACCAACGGCCTGAACCCGCTGGGCGGCATCTGGGCCAAGGAAGAGTTGATCAACCCTAAGATCTTCCCGCCAGGCTCCACTCACTCCACCTTCGCGTCCAACCCGTTGGGCACCGCGGTAGGCCTGGAAATGTTCAAGATGACCAGCGAAGTCGATTACGGCGCAATGGTCATGGCCAAGGGCAAATACTTCCTGGCCGGCCTGCAAGAGCTGCAAAAGCGCTTCCCGATCATCGGCGACGTCGATGGCCTGGGCCTGGCCCTGCGCTGCGAAATCTGCGGCCCGGACGGCTTCACTCCGGACAAGGCGACCCTGGACTACATGGTCGAGGAAGGCATGAAGGGCGACATGGTGGTTGACGGTCAGAAACTCGGCCTGATCCTCGACGTGGGCGGCTACTACAAGAACGTGATCACCCTGGCACCGTCGCTGGAAATCAGCTACCCGGAAATCGACCTGGGCCTGAAGCTGCTCGAGCAACTGCTTGTGCGAGCGACCAAACGGTGAGCAGCCACGAGATCGACCTCGGTGAAGGTGATGCCGGCTTCGTTCTCGGTAGCGGTCCGATTGGGATCTTGTTGATCCACGGCCTGACGGGCACCCCGACGGAACTCCGTCGGGTGGCCCAGGGGTTGGCCAAGGTCGGTAACTGCACGGTGTACGTGCCGACCCTGGCCGGCCACTGCGGGGACAACAGCGACCTGCAAGCCACCGGCTGGCAGGACTGGTACGAAGGCGTGCGCAAGACCTTCGTCGCGGTGAAACAGCGTCACGAGCAGGTATTCGTCGGCGGCTTGTCGATGGGCGCGGTGATGTCGATGTACGTGGCGTCGCAGTTCCCCGGCCAGGTTGCCGGCTTGCTGATGTACTCCACGACGTTGAAGTACGACGGCTGGAGCATCAACAAGATGGCGTTCATCACGCCCTTGCTGATCCGTATTCCCTTCGGTGTGCGCCTGTTCCGCTTTACTGAAAAGCCGCCCTACGGCATCAAGAACGAGCGCCTGCGGGCGATCGTCGAGCGGCAGATGAAGGAAGGGGAGAGCAGCGAGGCGGGTCTCTTGACCATGGAGGGCGTCACGGTGCGCGAGTTGCACTGGATGAATGCCGTGGTGAAGAAGCTCATGCCATCGATCAAGACCCCGGCCCTGGTGCTGCATTCCATCGAGGATGACATCACCAGCCGTTGGAACGCCGATTACGTGGAACGCCATCTCGGCGGCCCCGTGACCAAGATCCTGCTGGACAACTGCTACCACATGATCACCGTCGACCTGCAATACCGTCGGGTGATCGAGTTGAGTGCCGAGTTTGTCGGGCAGCACGCACACGCCACAGAGGCACCTGAAGATTATCGACAGCTGGCTTGAACCCTAAGGATTTGACGTGATCACCGCCCAAGCCTTTTCGACCATTCGGGCCATCGAACGCAGTGCCTGGAACGACTGTTTTCCCGATGCCCTGGAGGATTGGGACTATTACGTGGCCGTGGAAAACGCCGCTATTGATGACTTTCAGTGGCGCTACCTCGCGGTGTTTGACGATGCAAGGCTGGTGGCGGTCGCGCCGGCGTTCATCACGCGGTATCGCCTGGACACCACCGTGTCAGGCGTAGGCAAGCGCTTTACCGAGCGCCTGGAGCGACTGTGGCCGGGTGTTTTGAAGTTGGGCCTGTATGCCATCGGCTCGCCGGTGGCGGAGCAGTGCAATGCGGGCATCGCCAGCCACGTTGCCGAATCAGGGCGCGAGGCTCTGCTTGCGCAATTGCTCGCTGCCGCGCGCCAGGATGCCGATACGTTCGGCGTCGGGCTGGTGGCGGTCAAGGATGCACCGACCAGGGACGAAGGCTGGTCAAACAGCTGCCTTGGCGCGGGTTTCCAGAGCATGCCCAGCCTGCCAACGGCCTTGTTGCCGATCCCTTTTGGTTCAGTGGACGCCTACCTCGGTTCCCTGGACAAAGCCACCCGCAAGGACCTGCGTCGCAAACTGCGTGCGCCGGGGCCGCGTGTCGAGTGGCGACGCAACATCGACGACGTACTGCCGCGCATCATGGCGCTGTATGAGGCCACCCTGGAACGCTCCGACCTGCAGTTCGAGCGACTGCCGGCAGGCTATTTCACCGGTATCCTTGAACAGCTGCAGGAACGTGCGGTCTGTGTGCTTTATTGGGTGGACGAGCAACTGGTGGCGTTCAACCTGATCCTGTTGAACCAGGATCGCCTGATTGACAAGTTTTTCGGCGAAGACAGTGACTACAGTCGCGAATACAGCCTGGCGGTGCGCAGTTGGTTAACCAACATCGACTACTGTATTCGCAACGATATTGCATTATATGAATGTGGTCAGGCCGGCTATGCCAGCAAGTTGCTGCTGGGCTGCGAGTTCCAGGGTAACAGCATGTTTTTCCGCCACCGTAACTGGCTGGTCAACCGTGCGCTGTTCGTTGCAAAAGTGTTTCTCCGACCGGATCGATCCGACCCTGCCATGGCTGCTGCGATAAGCGAAACCTGATGATCAACAAGACCCGCCAAAAAGCCCGCCCCTTTGCCATTTCGCGTTGGAGCGTCCAGCGCAAGCTGGTGTTGGCGTTCTGGCTGGTGACAGTAATTCCGACGATGATCGCGGCGGAGCTGGCCGCCACGACGTTGTCGCAGATCTTCGACAGCAACGTGCGCATCTGGCTGCAGGAGTCGACCAAGATCGTCAAGGACGAGATCGGCGACATCCTCCACGACAACGCCCGGGTTGCCCAACTGTTCCTGCGCTATACCAAACCGCCGTCGTCGCGCCAGGCCGAGAAACACGACAAGCTGACCGCCGATATTGCCGCCGCCACCGACATCGACGTGGTGGCGCTGATCCGCAGCAGTGACCACAAAATCGTGTTTACCACCGCCGCCGATGACATCGTCAAGCAAATCAACCTGGCCAGTAATGCGGTGTTGCAGACGGTCCAGGTGGGTGGCGTGACCACCGGGGTTGTGGTGTCCACCTTCGAGACCAGCGAGGACGGCGTCGATTATCAACTGCTGGTGGCCACTTATCTGGACAGCAGTTTCCTGACCAGCGTGGCCGATGTGCATTCCCTCGACCTGCGTTTGTACCTGGCCAACCCCACCGGGTTTTCGGAGATTTTCTCCACCCAGCGCTTCGTCGATCACCCCACGCGGATTCCTTCGAGTATCGAATCCGCGCTGCGCAGCACCAAGCAACCCAGCGAACAATTCACCAACAACTACAGCGGTTTGTACTGGCCGATCTTCAACGATGCCGGCGAGCTGCAAGGGGTGATCTTCAGTGGCTTGCTGCGCCATACCAGCCTGGTGGGCCTGGTGAACCAGAGCAATCTGTTCGTGTTGATCTTCCTGCTCAGCTCGGCGTTGTCCCTTGGTGCGGGCATGCTGGTGTCCCAGCGCCTGACCCGGCCATTGCGGGATCTGTCCGAAGGCGTCAGCGCGGTGATCTCGGGTAACTATCAGCACCGTGTGGCGGTCAGCGGCGGCGACGAGTTGGCGCAACTGAGCAGCACCTTCAACCACATGACCGAGCGCCTCGGTGAGTTGCATCACCTGGAAGCGCAACTGCGCCGCCGCGACCGCCTGCATGCACTGGGCGAAGTCGCGATGGGCCTGGCCCACGAAATCCGCAACCCGCTGGGCATTATCAAGACGGCCACCCAATTGCTGCATCGCCGCGCCGATTTGCCGGAAACCGACAAGCGTCACCTCGAATATGTGATCAGCGAAGTCAGCCGGATCAACGACCTGATCACCGAATTCCTCGACTTCGCCAAACCCAGTGCGCCGCTGCGCACCGTGCAGGCGGCACGCCCGGTGGTGGAGGAGATCCTCGGCTTCTGCGGGCCTGAGCTTGCGACCCATAACATCGACGCGCAAATTGATGATGCGGCTCCCGGCGCGACGATTTATGCCGATGCCAAGCAGCTCAAGCAGGCGTGCCTGAACCTGATTCTCAACGCCATCGACGCCATGCCCGGAGGCGGGCGCCTGACCCTGGGCATCCACAGCGTGGGCGGCAACACGGTGATCAGCATCGGCGATACCGGCGAGGGCATTGCGCCGGACATGATCGAGCGGATCTTCACACCATTCGTCACCACCAAGGCCTCGGGCACGGGCTTGGGTCTGGCCAAAGTGTTCTCGATCATGGAAAGTCATGACGGCAGCATCGAATGTGTCAGCGAGACAGATGCCGGCGCCACCTTCAGCCTGTACATTCCGGCCCAGGGTGCAGACGACGGCGATGATGAGGATGGTGATGACGCATAACGTATTGGTAGTTGACGACGAACCCAAGCTCTGTGACTTGCTTTCGTCGGCCTTGAGCCAGAGCGGGATCCAGGTGTTTACCGCCGGCAACGGCCTGCACGCGCTCAAGGTGCTGGAGCAGGAAGATATCGACCTGGTGATCAGCGACTGGCGCATGCCCGGCATGGACGGGCCGGCGCTGCTGGCGGAAATCAAGGTGCGCTACCCGCAACTGCCGGTGATCGTGATGACCGCCTACAGCACCGTGAAGAACGCGGTGCAGTCGATGCGCAACGGCGCCTACGACTACATCGCCAAGCCCTTCGATATCGACGAGCTGGACATCACGGTGGCGAAGGCCCTGCAGTTTCGCGACATCATGCGCGACAACGCGCGCATGCGTGCCGAGTTGGATGAACATGCGCAGTTCGACAGCCTGGTGGGTGACAGCCCGGCGTTCCGCCGCGTGCTGCACGCCGTGGACTCGGTGCGCGACAGCAACGCTACGGTGCTGCTGACGGGCGAAAGCGGCACCGGCAAGGAGATGGTCGCCCGCGCCATTCACAAGCACGGCAACCGCGCCGACAAGCCGTTTGTGGCGGTCAACTGCGCGGCAATCCCCGAAGGTTTGCTGGAAAGCGAGATGTTCGGCCACCGCAAGGGCGCCTTCACTGGCGCCGTGGCGGATCGGGTCGGGCGCTTCATGCAGGCCGACAAGGGCACGTTGTTTCTCGATGAAGTGGGTGACATGCCGTTGGCGTTGCAGGCGAAAATCCTGCGGGCCTTGCAGGAGCGGGTGATCGAGCCGGTGGGTGACCCGCGCGAGCGCAAGGTGGATGTGCGAGTGATCGCTGCCACCAACAAGAATTTGCTGGATGCGGTGGCGAACAAAGAGTTTCGTGAAGACCTTTTCTACCGCTTGAACGTATTTCCGATTCCGCTGCCGGCCTTGCGTGAGCGGGTGGAAGATATCGCGCCGCTGGCCCGGCACTTTGCCCAGACCTTGAGTGCCACGGCGGGCAAACGCATCACCGGTTTCAGCCCCGAGGCGTTGCAGGCCATGGCGGCGTATTCCTGGCCGGGCAATATTCGTGAGCTGCAGAACTGTGTGGAGCGGGCGACCATTGTCGCGGCGACGCCGGTGATCGAGGATATTGATTTGCCGGCGTATCTGTTTGCTTCGACGCCTGCTGAGGATGGGGTGGGCGCGATACTCAGCAACGGGCCGGGTGTGCCGCAGGATCTGGATGCGGCGCTGGCTGAGGTGGAGAAGGCTTACATCATGGCTGCGTTGCAGGAGAGCAACGGGGTGCAGGCTGCGGCGGCGCAGAAGATCGGGATTTCCGAGCGCAGTTTTTGGTATCGGTTGAAGAAGCTGGGGATTCAGGTGGACAAGATTGTTCGCTAGGGGGCGCTGAGCGGTTGCTTGGGGGCATATCCGTTATTTAGGTAACGGCGRCTTATGGTTCCGCTCTTACAGCGGGTCACTTTTGGCAAACGCCCGGAATGCCGGCCCAGCCAAAAGTAACCAAAAGGTCTTTGCCCCACCACTCGGTGCCTCGCYTAGGCTCGGCATGCCCGCACTCCGGCMCGGYTCCGCGGGCCGCCGCGACGGGCCATCCATGGCCCGGCGCGGCTAAATCGGCATCCYTGCCGATTTACCCGCTCCACCGTGCCTACTTGCGGCCATCGTGGTTGACGGGGCCCGCAGATCAARATCAAAAGCAARAGCACGGCGGCCTGAAAGCCGACCTGAGTGTTAGAAGCAAAGGCAAAAGCTGCTTTTCTGTAGGAGCTGGCTTGCCTGCGATGCAGACACCTCGGTGKATCAGGCAGACCCAGTTGATGCCATCGCAGGCAAGCCAGCTCCCACATTTGACCGTGCCCGCTCTTGATTTGGCTTGTGCCTTTGCTTCACCACACTCAAGCCGGCTCTCAGGCCGCTGTGCTCTTGCTTTTGATCTTGATTTTGATCTTAGGCGCCCCGTTAAACCACGCTGGCCGAACGCAGGCTTTGGAGCGTGGGTAACCTGGCAGGACGCCAGGTTAGCCGTCCTGGGCCAGGGATGGCCCATGACGGCGGCCCACGGTCCAAAGCCGGAGTGAGGGCACTCCGAGCCTARGCGAGGAGCCGAGTGGTGGGGCAAGAGCGTTTTGCTTACTTTTGCGCTKTTCAAAAGTGAGCCGCTGTAARAGCGGAACCAATAGCGGCCATAACCGCAGCAACGGATATGCCCCCAATCAGCCCCCCAATCAAACCAGATGCAGATGGTTATCCCAAAGCCCCGCCGGCAACTCCAGCGGCTTGCCCACCAACGGCACCTGCCGGCAATCATAAAACCGGCAACGCCCCTGCCCGGAAGTCACCACAAACCCATCAGCCACCGCACCCACCCCGGCACAATCCGGCAATGGCCCGTCCAGCAGCAACTGCGCGCTGTCCATGTTCCAGATAAAGAACCGATTCCCCCGAGGCGCCGTCAACGCCACCAGCCGCAACTCACTGTGCACCGCCACACTGGCCGTGTAATGCCCCATGGCCTGCAACTGCTCATCCGCCACCGGAAACGCCACAAACGCCTGCCCCGGCCGCTTGATCGCCAGCAACTCCGAACGCTCATGAGACGCCCCCATGAACTGCTGCCCCGCGAGGATCGTCCCGTCGCTGGCAATCCCCATATGCCGCACACTGTTCATCTGCTGGCCCAGGGTCTCCTTGCTCAACAGCGTCCCGTCGCGCTTCATCAGGACCAGGCTCGGCTCCATGGCATTCAGGTTCATCTCCACCCGGCTCTCAGCCTCAGTGCGAATCCCGCCGTTAGCCACCACCAGCGTCTCGCCATCAGGCATCCACGACACTTGGTGCGGCCCGATGCCATGGGTGGAAATCTCCCCGGTGTGCACCAGCCGCTCACCCTCGAACCGGTACACACCCAGCAAACCGCGACCCGGGTCAGACGTGTCGTTCTCTGTGGCATACAACCACTCGCCATCCTTGTGCACCACCGCATGCCCGTAAAAGTGGCGATTGGCCTTGGAGGTGATGGTTTGCAGCAGCGCCCCGTCCCGCAAGTCGATCAGGTAACTCTCGGTGCCCGGCCGGCGGGCGACAAACAGCGCAATCGGCAGCGTCGGGTGGTTGATGATGTCGTGGCAGCGCTGGCCGACCTCGGTGGCAAATACCTGCTTGCCGTCCAGGCGAAAGCCGACGGCGTAGTGCCTGCCATCACTGTCATCCCGCGCCGAGAGCAGCAGCGGGCTTTTGCCCTTCTGCTTGAACAGCGTCCAGCCGCCCAAAGTGATCGCACTGAGCAGCACGCTGCCGAGGGCCAAAGCCTGTCGCCTGAGCATCATCAGTCACCGTCGTTGGCGTTAAAGCCCAGTTGGATGCCCAGCGCCTTGGCCAGCTCGCCTTCGTGCAGGCGGTGGACCACGTTGAGGCTGTCGTAGATATCGTTGAGTTGCTGGCGCCCGGCATCGTCGGCCAGCAGTTCATTCAGCGTACGCTGGTTGCTGGCGAAGAGTTTCAGGGAGGCGGCATACGCGGCGTCGATCTTGTCAGCCAATGGCTTTTGATCGGCAGGCAACAGGCCGCGCAGGCCTTTGTTGTCGACGCCGACCCAGACGGTCTGGGCGGCAGCCAGGCTGGCTTCCAGGCTTTGCAGGGACGACTGGCTGCGCCACGCATCGGCCTGGAACGGTTGCGGGATGCCCTTGGTCTGGCGGCCCATCGGGGTGCCGAGTTTTTTCTTCAGGGTGTCCAGTGCAGTCACTTGTACCCGCAGCAGGTCAGCAATGGCTTCGTGGGAATCGGCGTAGCGTTGGTTAGGAAACTTGGTCATCTGCGCCAGCATGCCGTCGGTGCTGTTCCAGCTCGACAGGATCTCTTCGGCCAGCAGTTTCTGGCGCTCGCCGATGGCTACCAGCAACGGGCAGTAGCGGGCTTTTTGCGTCTCGTCCGCCAGATCGGTCTTGGCGTCGTAGAGGATGTATTCGTAGGCCGACAGGCCCTGCACCACGACGCTGGATTTGGCCAGGGCGGCGGCGTCGATCTGTGGTTGGGCGGTCACCAGTTGCTCGACTTGACGACCCACCAGGTTTTTCTTGTCCGGCCAGAACTGCACCTGCCACGAGCGGTTGCCCTCGGCCAGCGGGCCGATCAGCAGCGGTTGCAACTCGGCCCAGGCCTTTTGCGCGTGCAGGAAGTCGGCGCGGGCGGTCTCCAGGCTTTCCTTGCCCTGGCAGTAGGCCAGGGCGCTGACGGCCAGTTGGCGGTCGGCTTCAACCCAGCGGCTGTAGGTCGGCAGGATCACTTGCTTGGCGATGGCCGCCGAGGTCACCGCTTGCGGGTCCTGGGGCGAGCACGCACCGAGGGCGAGGGCGGCCAGGCTGGTGAACAACAACTTGGGACGGAACATGTCGAGCTCCCTTCTGTAATTAGGACAAAGCTTATAAAGAATTCAGGAATGCCAGCAACGCTGCGCGCTGTTCGGCATTAAAAGACAACACATGCTGCTGCGCCGCCTGGGCTTCACCGCCGTGCCACAGCACGGCCTCCATCAGGTTGCGGGCGCGGCCGTCATGCAAGAACTGGGTGTGGCCACTGACGGCTTGCGTCAGGCCAATGCCCCACAACGGCGGCGTGCGCCAGTCGCGGCCACTGGCCTTGAATTCGCTGCGGTTGTCGGCGAGGCCGTCGCCCATGTCGTGCAGCAGCAAGTCGCTGTAGGGGCGAATCACCTGGTTAGCCAATTCAGGTTCGGCGGCGGTGGGCGCCGTGGTGAATTGCGGGGTGTGGCAGCCCTGGCAACCGGCCTGGTAGAACAGGTTTTTCCCGGCCAGCACTTGCGGTGCGTTGACGTCGCGGCGGGCGGGGACGGCCAGGTTGCGGGTGTAGAACAGCACCAGGCGCAGGATGTTGTCGCTGACCTCAGGCTCGCCATCCGGGCCATTGCCGTTGGGCGCCTGTTTGCAGGCCACTTGTGCATCGGTGCAGTCATCGAACGGTCTCAGGGAGGTGGTCAGGCCCATATCACCAGAGAACGCGTGAACATTTTGTTGATTGAGGTTCGGTTGCCCGGCTTTCCAGCCAAATCGACCGAGTACGGTCTTGTGTTGCGCGTCGTCCCAGACCCAATTCGCCCGCCCGACGATGGCTTCCTTGTCGGCGGTTTTCGGGTCGGTGTTGCGCAGGATGTCGGCGTCGGGGATCGCTTCGAGCAGCCCCAGGCCGATCATCGGCGGTGCAACCCGCGCCGAGAAGCGCGTGTCGGGGTGCATCGGCCCATAACCGAGCTGGGTGATTTGCAGGGCAGGCTTGCGCAATTCGACCACGGTGCCGTCCTTGAAGCGGACGTTGACCGGCGTGTAGTCGACCCGCACCTTGCCCTCCGGGGCGACGCCGGGCACGGCCATGTCCTGCAATTGCCCACCGTAGACCGGCTCGGGGACTACACCCAGTTGCTCGATGACCTTCGCATAGGGCGGCGCATCGGGAATCGACAGGCGTACCAGCATCGACACCGCGTTGGGCGCATCGGGCAATGGCGGATGCCCACGGCCATCCTTGATATGGCAGTTCTGGCAGGCATTGGTATTGAACAGCGGCCCCAGCCCGTCGCGGGCAGTGGTGGTGGA
The DNA here is from genome assembly GCF_000278565.1 of Pseudomonas sp. Ag1. Lineage (NCBI taxonomy): Bacteria > Pseudomonadati > Pseudomonadota > Gammaproteobacteria > Pseudomonadales > Pseudomonadaceae > Pseudomonas > Pseudomonas sp. Ag1. Next base: position 31,008 of record NZ_AKVH01000100.1, on the reverse strand, counting down.
CGGGGCAATCACCCAGGGGCTGCGAAAGAAACTGTTGCCGACGCTGAAGTCCAGGCGCCGGGTGGGCGACAGGTTGGCCGAGGGCAGGGAGAAGGCGTTCTGGTCGGTCTTCCTCACCGTGGTCGCGCCACCGGCACGCGCTTCACCAGGCTCGGCCTTGGTGAATCGCGGGGCGTCATCGCAGGCACTCAGGCTCAAGGCCATCAACAGTGCAGACAGGCGAAGGGGCGAACGGGACATCAGTCTTCCTGAACGTAGGCTGAAAATAAGGCCGCAAAGTCTAACAGGGCAGGGCGGATTGAATAAGAGCAATTATCGTTTGGTGGTATCCGATTCATTCCCGCTAGAATGACCGCACATTTTTCTCTGGAGGTGGCCAATGCAGGCTCTCGACGCTTTGCTCAACCGTGTTTCCGTGCCGCGACTGCTGGACCCGGCACCGACCCAGGAGCAGCGCGACCTGCTGTTCGCCGCTGCCATGCGCGCGCCCGACCACGGCCAACTGCGCCCTTGGCGCTTCCTGACGGTGGAGGGTGCGGCACGTGAGCGCATGGGCACCCTGCTGGCCGAAGCCGCCCGCCTGCAGGACGCCGACGCGCCCCAGGCCGCGATCGACAAGGCGCAGAACGGCCCGCTGCGGGCGCCGTTGGTGGTGGTGGTGATTGCCCGCCTGCAAGAACATTTCAAAGTGCCAAAATCCGAGCAGCTGCTGGCGGCGGCCTGTGCGGCTCACGGGATTCTGCTGGCGGCGTACGCCCAGGGGATCGGCGCGGTGTGGCGCACCGGTGAGTTGTCGTACTCGGCCCATGTCGCCAAAGGCCTCGGGCTGAAGGCGGATGAGGAAGTGATTGGCTTCCTCTACCTGGGCACCCCACAAAACCCGCCGCGTACGGCCCCGAAAGAAGACCTCGCGCCGTTTGTGGCGGCCTGGACGGGTCAATAAGGCACCGCGACTCTAAATGTGGACGGGCTTGTGTGGGAGCGGGCTTGCTCGCGAATGCGGTGTGTCAGTCAATACATATACCGACTGATCCACCGTATTCGCGGGCAAGCCCGCTCCCACATTGGGTGCTTACTGGCTTCAAGCCCGGGTCAAACCCGAAACTGATCCATCAGCTTCATCTGCTGGCTGGCCAGGGCATTGAGCTGGCTGCTGATGGCCGCCGATTCGGTGGCCTGGCCGGTCAGGGTTTCGGTCACTGTGCGGATTGCCGAGACGTTGCGGTTGACCTCCTCGGCCACCGCACTTTGCTGCTCGGCGGCGCTGGCGATTTGCAGGTTCATGTCGCTGATCACCGTTACCGCATCGCTGATCTTGCCCAGGGCCTGCACCGCCTGATGAATCTGCCCGGCGTTGTTCTGCGCCTGGGTCTGGCTCGAATGCATGGTCGCCACCACTCCACGGGTGCCAGTCTGGATGCGCTCGATCACCAGGCGAATCTCCTCCACCGAGTCCTGGGTACGCTTGGCCAGGTTGCGCACCTCGTCGGCCACCACCGCAAAACCGCGCCCGCTTTCCCCGGCTCGCGCCGCTTCAATCGCAGCGTTCAGGGCCAGCAGGTTGGTCTGTTCGGCGATGCTGCGGATCACTTCCAGTACCGAGCCGATCTGCTCGCTGTTCACCGCCAGGGCTTCGACTTCGGTCACGGCCTTGCTGACTTCTTCGGCCAGGGTGGTGATGTCGCGGGTGCTGCGTTCAATGATCTGCATGCCTTCGCGGGCTGACTGGTCGGCGCCGCGGGCCGCGCTGGCGGCGTTGGAGGCGCTGTTGGCCACGTCGTGGGCGGTGGCGCTCATTTCATTCGAGGCGGTGGCCACCTGGTCGATCTCACGGAACTGCACCTGCATGCCTTCGCTGGTCTGGCGCGCGATTGCCGAGGACTGGTCGGCGGTGCCACGGGCTTCGGTGATGCTTTGCTTGATCTGCGCAATGGTCGGCTGCAGCTTGTCGAGGAAGCGGTTGAACCAGTTCACCAGTTCCCCCAGTTCATCTTTTTTACCGTAGGCCAGGCGCTGGGTGAGGTCGCCGTCGCCGCTGGCGATTTCCTTGAGCATGGCGGCCACGCTGTTGATCGGCCGGGTCACGCCGGTGGCGGTCAGCCAGATCAGCAACAGGCCCAGCAGCCCGGCGGCTGCGCCTACCAGCAACGCCTTGACGGTGCCACTGGCCTGGGCCTTGTCGAGCACCGCCTGGAGTTTGAGCGAGTCTGCCAGCAGCACTTGTTTGGGCAGTTTGATCACCACGCCCCAGGATTTGGCGTCGGCAATCGGTTTGACCGGGTACACGGCGCGAATCGTGCCGTCCTCCTCGCGGATCTTGCGGGTATCGCTGGCCAGCAGTTGCACGATCTCTTTGCCTTCGGCACCGAGGGTGTCCACCAGGTTTTTGCCGACTTTGGCCGGCTCGCCGCTGTAGCCGGCGATCAAGCCGTTACCGGACAGTATTTCGAGAATTCCGGCGCCGTTGAACAGTTCTTTTTGCGCCGCATCGGTCGCCGCTTGCAGGGCATTGAGGGCGAGGTCCACACCGACCACGCCGATCACTTTGCCGTCGACCAGCAGGGGCAGGGAAATGGTGGTCATCAACACCGGCTTGCCGGCCACGGTGTCTTCATACGGGTCCAGCAGGCAGGTGTTTTTTGTGTCCCGCGGGCAGGTGTACCAGATGTTGTAGGGCGTGCCGCTGAGGTTGAGGGTGGTCTTGGTCAGGTCATCCTCGACCATCACGGTGTTCAGGCCTTCACCGCCGGCGCGGCTCCAGTAGCTGGAAAAGCGGCCTTTTTCGTTGGACACACGGGCGGCATCATTGACGAATTCACTGTCTTTGCCATCGAGGGCGTTGGGCTCGAACGACAGCCAGATGCCGAGCACCTTGGTGTTGCGGTCGAAGGCGGTTTTCAGGCTGTGGTTGAGTTCTTCACGCAGGGCCCCGGCATCCAGCGAGCGCTTGCCGGCCAGAGTGCGCAGGTCCTTGATCTGGTCGGCAAGGGCCGTCACCACCAACAGGCTTTCACCGAAGGTTTTTTGCAGTTGTACCGCTTGCTCGGCGGCCTTGGCCTGCAGCAGGTTCTGCACACTGTCGGTGAGCATTCGCGAGCTTGAATCGCTGATCAGTTGATCGTTCTGGCTGGTCTGGTAAAGGTTCATGCCCACAACAAGGGCAATCACCCCCAGCAGGCACAGACCGGACAACAGCACGATTTTCAAGCGAATGGAGAGGGTGTCGAACATAGAAGTACCCGCGAATGGACTTATTAGTATGCAAGCTCAGGCGAGTCCATTCGGCGCTATGCCCGGAACATCGGCTTGGGCCGGCAGTTCATGAGCGGGAGCCGATGAGCGGTAGTGGGGGGTTTCAGGTGGGTTGCGGGAGACGTTCCGGTCGCGACCAGATCCACAGGTTGCCCATGCTCATTCCGGCGATGGCCAGGTAGATCGGCCAGCCGTGGTCGAGCATCACCAGCATCAGGCCGGCGCACAGCAGCATGCTCACGGTGGCGCTGACTTTGGCCCGGCGGGCGATGATCTTGCCATTGCGCCAATTGAACAGGATCGGCCCGAATAGCCGGTGGTTTTCCAGCCAGGCACTCAGGCGCGGCGAGCTTTTGGTGGCGGCCCAGGCGGCCAGCAGGATGAATTCGGTGGTGGGCAAGCCCGGTACCACAATCGCAATCAAGCCGATGCCCAGGCTGACGTAGGCCAGCAGGCCGAACAGGACGCGGGCGATTTTGGATGAGGATTGGGTTTTGCCGGTCATGGGTGCGGTTTGCATGGATGGATTTACGAAGGATTCAAAGTGAAACCGGATCAAAATGTGGGAGCGGGCTTGCTCGCGAATGCGGTGGTTCAGTCAATATATCTGGTGACTGAACCACGGCATTCGCGAGCAAGCCCGCTCCCACATTTGATTGCATTCCAATCAGGGAATCAGGCCAGTTCAGGGGCGCTAGCGTACGCCTGTTCCAGCAACACGGTGAAGCGCACGAACGCATCAATCGCGCCTTTCTCTACTTCGGCTTCTTCTTCAGCGGTGAATTCCAGTGCGTCGAGGGTGCGGGTGAAGCGCTTCCAGCCTTCAGCGCGACCACCTGCCGGCTCGCCCAGGTGACGGGCACCGAAGGTTTCGCTCAAACCCAGGCCCACGGCGCGCTTGATCAGGAACGCGGCGCCCAGCTTGGAGCCTTCGGACACGAACAGCCAGCCCAAGGCTTCGGCCTTGCTCGGGTTTTTCACCGCGCCGGCGACCGGGGCCGGTACTTCGGTGTCCAGGTCGCCCAGGTCCAGCTTGGCCGCTTCGGCACGGCAGCGTTCAGCGAGGTCAGGGACGATCTTGATCAACTCGGCATCGTTGTACAGCGCCACCAACTCCGACTGGAACAGGTACTGCGCGACCACGAAGCGGGCGAAGTTGGCCTGGGTTTCAAACGGTGCATGGGCCTTCACCAACGCATCGAGTTTGGTGTGCGGTTCATTGGTGATCTGGTTCAGGCGCTGGGAGCGCAGGGCTGCACGTTCTGCGGTAGGGGAGGCGGTCATCGGGGAATCCTTGAGAAGAGAAAGCGTCTGGTTGCCAGGCTGTTATGAACTAGACGAACCAGAAGACGCGTCACAGTAAAAAATCCTCACCCCGGCGCAGATTAAATTGCGCCGGGATGAGGCTCCATGGATCAGATGTCCCAGATCAGGTTGATCGCAAAGTTGCGGCCCGGCTGGGTCAGGCGGTCGAGGTTGGCCGGGCCGGTCACACCGGCTTCGCCGACGCTGTCGTAGCTGCGCACGTCATCCCAGTTCCAGTATTTCTTGTCCGTCAGGTTGTACAGGCCGCCGTTGATGGTCACGTCGTTGGTGACCTTATAGAAGCCGGTCAGGTCGACGATGCCAAAACCCGGGGTCTTGAACGGGCCGTTGGCGCTGTTGCCGTCAGGGGCGAAGAAGGTGGTGCTGTCGACGCGGTCCTGTTTCTTGACCAGGGTCCAGCTGACCAGGGCACCGTAGTTCTGCTGGTCATAGCCCAGGCCGAACACGCCCTTGAGCGGGTTGACGCTGTTCAACGGTTCTCCGTTGTCGTCATTGCGCCCGTAGGTGTAGGCAATCGAGCCTTGGGTATACAGGCCCTGCGGTGCGCCGAATGCGTCGAGGCTCAAGCGGCCCTTGGCCTCCACGCCCTTGATGGTGGCGTGCTTGATGTTGTTGGCTTCGAACTGCTGGACGGTGCCACCGGCAACCGAGGCATCTTCGTCGATGAAATCACGGTACTTGTTGTAGTACACCGCCACATCAAACGAGCCCGAGTCGAAGTTGCCGCGAATCCCGGTTTCGACGCCCCGGCTGCTTTCCGGCTTGAGGTCCGGGTTGGGTTCGACGGTGTAGCGCTGCTGCAGGTTTTCAAAGCGGCCATACAAGGCCTTGGCCGACGGGGTGCGATAGCCTTCGGCGTATTGGCCGAACCAGGTGTATTGCTCGGTCAGGGCGTAAGTCACGCCGAACTTGGGCGTTACACGGTGCCAGTTCTTTTCCGAATCGCTGTGGTCGTAGATGCGTGTCGGGTCAACGGTATTGAGGAATTCCTGGGTCAGCTTGGGTTTGAGCTGGATGTAGTCGTAGCGGACGCTGGGCAGGAAGGTCCACTTGTCCCAGGCAATCTGGTCCTGGGCAAACAGCGCGTAGGAGTTGATGGTCGGGTCGGGGAAGTCGCTGGCTTTTTTCACGCTGTCGGCGGCCGACGGGCTTGGTGCACCGATGGCGGTGCAGCCTGCGCCGACCGCCAGGCAGGTCGCGGCGCCCTCACGGGAACCGGTGACTTTCTGCTGCTTGAGGGTGGTGCCGTAGGTCACGACATGGTCGGTTTCGCCGATGCTGAAAGCCTTGTCCAACTGCGCGTCGAATACCCACTGCTTCTCTTCGTACAGGGTCTCGCGGGTGCGCAATACCTTGCGCGATGGCTGGTAGATTTCTGCGGTGGTCTGGTCGGTCTTGGCGATCTGGTAGTTGAGGCTGGTCTTGATGTGATCGGCAATCGGCGAGTCGAAGGCGAACTTGTTTTCGATGCCGAAGCGTTCGCGGGTGATGGTGTCGTTGCCCGTGCGGCCGCGGTAGAAATTGAAGCCCTGGCCACCGACAAACGGGCCACCCACTGCGTTTTTCAGGTTGGTGTCGCGATCGTCCTTGAACTTCTCGTAGGTCAGGCCCAGGCGGTTGTCTTCGCCGTAGTTCCAACCCAGTTTGGCCAGCACGTTGGTGGTGCGCGCATCTTCCGGGTTGGCGCCGGTGCGGGCCAGGCCGGTGGCGTTATTCCCGTCGTAGGATTCCATCTCGTGACCGTTGCGCTGGCTCAGGTGCAGCAAGCCGTCGAAGTCCTGCACGCGACCGGCGACGGTGCCGGAGGTCAGCCAGCTCTCATCGGCGGAGCTGTAGCCGGTCTTCAGGCGTGCGCCGTAGTCCTGCCCGGGCTTGATGATGTCGTTGGGGTCGAGGGTAAAGTAGCTCACCGCGCCGCCGATGGCGCTGCTGCCGTACAAGGCCGAGGCCGGGCCGCGCAGGATTTCCACGCGCTTGACGATTTCCGGGTCGACGTAGTTGCGGCGGGTCTTGGCGTAGGGGCCGTTGAAGAAGTTGTCGGGGACTTCGACGCCGTCCACCTGGGTCAAGATGCGGTCGCCGTCGATCCCGCGAATGTTGTAGCCGGCATTGCCGGAGCGGGTGCCGGCACCGCCCACCGAAACACCTGGCTCATAACGCACCAGTTCGCGGATGGTGTTGACGTTCTGGCGGTCCAGTTCTTCGCGGTCGTGCACGGTCACGGTGCTGGGCACGCTGTCCACGGCCTGTTCCTGGCGGGTGGCACTGATGGTCATCTGTTGCAGGGTGATGGCGCCGACGGCGACGCGTTTTTCCAGCACGATGTTGTTGTTGCCCAGTTTGCGATAGCCCAGGTTGGTCCCCACCAACAGCCGGTCCAGGGCTTTATCCGCCGGCAATGAGCCGCGTACGCCAGGGGACGACACACCCTGGCCCAGTTCTGCCGGCAGGCCGACTTGCCAGCCGGTCACCGCGGTGAAGGCGTTCAGCGCCGAGACCAGGGATTGCTGCTCGATGCTGAAGCTGTAATTGCCCTGGCTGCGGCTGGCAGGCTCGGCGGCGGTGGCGGCCATGACGGGCGCACCGGCCAACAGGATTGCGGCCGTCAGCAGCGACAAGCCCTGGCGGCGAACGGGCGAAGAGGACCGGCGGTTGAAACGAGACGACATCGAGAGCGCTCCGGAAGGTACGAATCTTATAGTTGCGCACTGAATCAAATAGGAATCAGTTGCATTGGCTATAACGAGACGTATCGTCGCTGGCTATCGAGTAAAAATAATTCTCATTTAGTTCAGGATCACCAGCGCCGGGTATTCCGAGAGCTTGGCCGAGGTGATGTGGGCCAGGGAGCGCACCACGTCGAGCGGCTGGTCGAGCCGGTAATTGCCGGTGACGGCCACGCTGGCCAGCCTGTCGTTGTTGTTGACGATCCAGCCGGGGTAGTAGCGACGCAATTCGGCCAGCACTTCGCTCATCGGGCAGTTTTCGAAGATCAGCCGGCCGTCGACCCAGGCCAGGTCCTTGGTGGTGTCGAGCTTGGCCGGTTGGCCGAAGCCCTTGGGCCCGATGCGGATACTTTCACCGGCGCTCAGGCGCACCCGCGCGTCGTCAAACGTGTTGCTCAGGTCGACATCACCGCGCTGTACCTGAACCTGGGCTTCACCGTTCAAGTAGCGCACCGCGAAAGAGGTGTCCCTCACGCTGGCGCGTACCGGGCCGGCGTCGATTTCCAGGGGCAGGCCACGGCTGGGCAGCACTTCGAAAAACGCCTCGCCCTGATACAGGCGGGCGATGCGCTGGTGGTCCTTGATGCTGCTGGAGAAGGCTGAATTGGTGTTGAGCAACACTTTCGAGCCATCGTCCAACTGCAGGCGCTGGCGCTCGCCCACCACGGTCAGATGGTCGGCCTGCAGGCGCATAGGCAGGTTGCTGAAGCTGAACAGGCCCAGCAGCAACACGGCGGCAGTGGCCAGGGGCTTCCAGTGCGGTTTGATACGGCGCCAGGCGCTGGGTTTGCGTGGCGCATTCAGGGCGACGGCAGCGCTGTGAACGGGCGCTCCGCTCCAGGCAGTCTGGGCCTTGATGAAGGCTTCGGCGTTTAACGGGTCGTTGGCGAGCCAGGCTTCAAATTCCGCTTGCTGCCCAGGTTGCGGGCACTGCAAGGCGATCAGCCAGTCGAGGGCTTGGTCCATGGCCGCGTCTTGCAACACCTCATGAGCCAGCTCATGGGGGTGCCGTTGATTCGGTTCCGTCACGGTGTTCCTCGGGTCTTCGCCACGTTTTAATCAAGAGTCCTACAGACTGTGCCGCCAAAGCTTAAGGGCGATCCAGTCTTTCGGCCACACCTATGCAGATGGCAATGATCAGTTTCAGTTCCTTCTGCACGGTGCTCAGGGACACGTCGAGCTTGTCGGCGATCTCCTGATAGCTGCAACCGTGCAGGCGGCTGAGGATGAATATCTGCTGCTGGCGGGCGCTCAACTGGCCGAGGCTGACACTCAGGTGCTCGAGCAATTGCTCGGCCTGTGTCGCGTCTTCGGGGGGGCTGACGGGGGAGGCGACGCTTTGCAGGACGTCCAGCGGGACATCTTCCTGCAGGGTGCGGGCCTGAATCCTGCGGGCGCGCAGGTGGTCCAGCGCCAGGTTGCGCGCCGTCTGGTAGACAAAGGGTTCAAGGTGGTCGATCGGCCGTTCGCTCAGGGCCCGGGTAACGCGCAGGTAGGTTTCCTGCAACAGGTCCTCGGCGGTGCTGTGGTTATTCACCATCCGCTGCAAGGTGCGCAGCAAAATCACCCGTTGGGTGAGGAAGACTTGGTTGAAACGAGATTGGCTCACAGTGATACCAGACCGATTTGCAGCGAATGATAATGCTTATCATCAACGCAAATGGCAAGTGGCACTTTGGATTACTGTAGGAGCGAGCTTGCTCGCGAAGGGCGTCAACGATATCGCTGGCATCCTGAATAAACGCGGTGGTTTTGCGTTTTTCGCGAGCAAGCTCGCTCCTACAGGCCGAGCATTACTCGGCGTTGCACAGCGCCAGGCAGTTATCCAGCATCCGGTTCGAGAAGCCCCACTCATTATCGTACCAGGCCAGCACTTTCAGCAGTTTGCCGCTCACTTTGGTGTGATTGGCGTCGAAGATCGACGACAGCGGGTTATGGTTGAAGTCACTGGAAACCAGCGGCAGGGTGTTGTAGCCGAGGATTTTCGAGTGCTGGCTGGCTTCTTTCAGCAGCGCGTTGACCTGCTCGGCACTGGCTTCTTTTTTCAGTTGCACGGTGAGGTCCACCAGCGACACGTTGATCACCGGTACACGCACGGCCATGCCGGTCAGCTTGCCTGCCAGTTCCGGCAGCACCAGGCCCACGGCTTCGGCAGCGCCGGTCTTGCTCGGGATCATGTTCTGGGTGGCCGAGCGCGCGCGGTACGGGTCGGTGTGGTAGACGTCGGTCAGGTTCTGGTCGTTGGTGTAGGCGTGGATGGTGGTCATCAGGCCGCTTTCGATGCCCAGCTCGCGGTGCAGCACCTGGGCCACTGGCGCCAGGCAGTTGGTGGTGCAGGAAGCGTTGGAGATGATCTGGTGGGATTGACGCAAAATGTCATGGTTTACCCCATACACCACGGTGGCATCAGCGCCCTTGGCCGGGGCCGAGATGATCACCTTGCGCGCGCCGGCGGTAATATGGGCGGCGGCCTTGTCACGGTCGGTGAACAGACCGGTGCATTCGAACACCACGTCCACCTTGTGCGCAGCCCACGGCAGGTCGGCCGGGTTGCGAATGGCACTCACGGCAATCCGGTCACCGTTCACGGTCAGGCTTTCCTGATCATGAGCGACCTCTGCGTCGAAAGTACCGTGGACGGTGTCGTATTTAAGCAGGTGGGCATTGATCGAGCTGTCGCCGAGATCGTTGATGGCGACGATCTGCAAATCCTGACGGTAGCCTTGGGTATAAAGTGCGCGCAGGACATTACGGCCAATACGGCCAAAACCATTGATAGCGATACGTAGAGTCATTGGAAGGTGCCTGTCGTCGATTTGTTGTAAGAATTACAAGATTATTCGCATAAAAATAGAAAACAAGCCTTTTTAGTGGCAATATTTTGTTCAATCTACAACGAGTGACCTGAATCAACTGGTCCGATTGGTCAAGCAACACCCTGCCAACCTCTTCGCGGCGGGCTTTTGACCAGCATAGACACTCAGGTCGCCACATCCGTTAGCCTGGAGTTCTATACATGCATCCCCGCGTACTTGAGGTCACCGAACGGCTTATCGCCCGCAGCCGTGCAACCCGTGAGGCATACCTTGCGCTCATTCGCGGCGCTGCCAGCGACGGCCCGATGCGCGGCAAGCTGCAATGCGCCAACTTTGCCCACGGCGTGGCCGGGTGTGGCACCGAAGACAAAAACAGCCTGCGCATGATGAACGCCGCCAACGTGGCAATTGTTTCGTCATATAACGACATGCTGTCGGCCCACCAGCCATACGAACATTTCCCCGAGCAAATCAAAAAGGCCCTGCGTGAAGTCGGTTCTGTTGGCCAGTTCGCCGGCGGTACCCCCGCCATGTGCGACGGCGTGACCCAGGGCGAGCCAGGCATGGAGCTCAGCCTGCTGAGCCGCGAAGTGATTGCCATGTCCACGGCGGTAGCGCTGTCCCACAACATGTTCGACGCCGCGCTGATGCTGGGTATCTGCGACAAGATCGTCCCCGGCCTGATGATGGGCGCCCTGCGCTACGGCCACCTGCCGATGATCTTCGTACCGGGCGGCCCGATGCCGTCGGGGATCTCCAACAAACAGAAAGCTGACGTGCGCCAGCGCTACGCCGAAGGCAAGGCCACCCGCGAAGAGCTGCTGGAATCGGAGATGAAGTCCTACCACAGCCCGGGCACCTGCACCTTCTACGGCACCGCCAACACCAACCAGTTGCTGATGGAAGTCATGGGCCTGCACCTGCCGGGCGCCTCGTTCGTCAACCCGTACACGCCGCTGCGTGACGCCCTGACCCGCGAAGCCGCGCACCAGGTCACGCGCCTGACCAAGGCCAACGGCAGCTTCACGCCGATCGGCGAGATCGTCGACGAGAAATCCATCGTCAACTCCATCATCGCCCTCAACGCCACTGGTGGGTCCACCAACCACACCCTGCACATGCCGGCCATCGCCATGTCGGCGGGCATCATCCTGACTTGGGATGACATGGCCGACCTCTCCGAAGTGGTGCCGACCCTGTCCCACGTGTATCCAAACGGCAAGGCCGACATCAACCACTTCCAGGCGGCGGGAGGCATGTCGTTCCTGATCCGCGAACTGCTGGAAGCCGGCCTGCTGCACAACGACGTCAACACCGTGGCCGGTCATGGCCTGAGCCGCTACACCCAGGAACCGTTCCTGGTGGACGGCGAGCTGGTATGGCGTGAAGGCCCGATCGAAAGCCTCGACGAAACCATCCTGCGTCCCGTGGCCCGTGCGTTTTCTCCGGAAGGCGGCCTGCGGGTAATGGAAGGCAACCTCGGCCGGGGTGTGATGAAGGTCTCCGCCGTGGCCCTCGAACATCAAATCGTCGAAGCCCCGGCCGTGGTGTTCCAGGACCAGCAAGACCTGGCCGACGCGTTCAAGGCCGGTGAGTTGGAAAAAGACTTTGTTGCAGTGATGCGTTTCCAGGGCCCGCGCTCCAACGGCATGCCGGAATTGCACAAGATGACCCCGTTCCTCGGCGTGTTGCAGGATCGTGGCTTCAAAGTGGCGTTGGTAACAGACGGGCGCATGTCCGGCGCCTCGGGTAAGATTCCCGCCGCGATTCACGTCAACCCCGAAGCCCAGAGCGGCGGGCCACTGGCACGTGTGCGCGATGGCGATATCATTCGCGTGGATGGCGTCAAAGGCACCTTGGAGCTTAAGGTGGACGCCGAAGAATTTGCCGCGCGCGCGCCTGCCACGGGCCTTCTGGGCAATAACGTGGGGGCCGGTCGCGAGTTGTTTGCGTTTATGCGTTTGGCTGCAAGCTCCGCAGAGCAGGGCGCCAGCGCCTTTACCTCTGCCTTGGAGACACTTAAGTGAAGCTAGCGCTGGTCGGTGATATCGGTGGTACCAACGCCCGTTTTGCGTTGTGGCGGGATCAGGAGCTGCATTCGATCCGCGTCCATGCGACGGCGGATCATGCCAGCCCGGAAGAGGCGATCCAGGTCTATCTGAAGGAAGAAGGCCTGGCCATCGGCTCGATTGGCGCGGTGTGCCTGTCGGTCGCGGGGCCGGTGAGTGGAGATGAATTTAAATTCACCAACAATCACTGGCGCCTGAGCAAGACTGCGTTCTGCAAGACCTTGCAGGTGGACGAGCTGCTGCTGGTGAATGATTTCTCGGCCATGGCCCTGGGCATGACCCGCCTGAAGCCCGACGAATTCCGCGTGGTGTGCGAAGGCACGCCGGAGCCGTTGCGCCCTGCGGTGGTGATCGGCCCGGGCACTGGCCTGGGTGTCGGCACCTTGCTCGACCTCGGCAATGGCCGTTGGGCGGCATTGCCGGGGGAGGGCGGCCATGTCGACCTGCCCGTGAGCAGCCCGCGTGAAGCCCAGCTGTGGCAGCACATCTACAATGAGATCGGCCATGTCAGCGCTGAAACCGCCTTGAGCGGTGGCGGTTTGCCCAGGTTGTACCGGGCGATCTGCGCGGTGGACGGTCACGAGGCGGTTCTGGAAACCCCCGAGGCCATCACTGCCGCTGGCCTGGCGGGCGACCCTATTGCCCTGGAAGTGCTGGACCAGTTCAGTATCTGGCTGGGCCGCGTTGCCGGTAACAACGTGCTGACCACCGGTGGTCGTGGCGGGGTGTACATCGTGGGTGGGGTGATCCCGCGCTTTGCCGATTTCTTTATCAAGAGTGGTTTTGCCAGGAGTTTTGGCGACAAGGGCTGCATGAGCGACTACTTCAAAGGCATTCCGGTGTGGCTGGTGACGGCACCGTATTCAGGGTTGACAGGTGCTGGTGTGGCGCTTGAGCAGGCATTTGCGTAGGCAGTGATGGCCTCTTCGCGAGCAAGCCCGCTCCCACATTCAATCCCATTCCAACTGGATGAATGAGGTCGAATGTGGGAGCGGGCTTGCTCGCGAAGGCGGCCTCAAGGGCAACAAATGACTTAAGCTTGGCCATAACAACAAGGAGGACCCCGTGAGCGTAATCAGTAAATCCATTCTCCTGGTCGACGACGACCAGGAAATCCGCGAGTTGCTGCAAACCTACCTCAGCCGCGCCGGTTTCCAGGTGCGTGGCGTGCCGGATGGCGCGGGGTTCCGCCAGGCGATGAACGAAGCGCCGTGCGACCTGGTGATCCTTGATGTGATGCTGCCGGACGAAGACGGTTTCAGCCTCTGCCGCTGGATCCGCCAGCACCCACGCCAGGCCCAGGTGCCGATCATCATGCTCACCGCCAGTTCCGACGAAGCCGACCGCGTCATCGGCCTGGAGCTGGGTGCCGACGATTACATCGGCAAACCCTTCAGCCCCCGTGAGCTGCAGGCCCGTATCAAGGCCCTGTTGCGGCGTTGCCAGTTTGGCCAGGAGCGCAGCGGCGGCGAGGTGCTGGTGTTTGGCGAGTGGCGCCTGGACATGGTCAGCCACCGGCTGTTCCACGTCGACGGCGAGGAAGTGATTCTTTCCGGCGCCGATTTTGCCCTGCTCAAACTGTTCCTCGACCACCCCCAGCAAATCCTCGACCGCGACACCATCGGCAACGCCACCCGTGGCCGCGACCTGATGCCGCTGGACCGGATTGTCGACATGGCCGTCAGCCGTCTGCGCCAACGCCTGCGCGACACCGAAAAACCACCCCGGCTGATCCGCACCGTGCGCGGCAGTGGCTATCAATTGGCAGCCAGCGTGGTTGCCGGCAATGCCCACTGAGCGCCTGCGTGAACTGCGCCGGCGCATCCCGGTACCGCGTTCGCTGCTGGGGCGGATGTTACTGCTGACCCTGTTGGCGGTGCTGTTTGCCCAGGCGTTGTCCAGCGTGATCTGGGTCTCGCAATTGCGCGCTACCCAGCTTGAAGGCCTGGTAACCGCCGCCCGCAGCCTGGCGCATTCGATGACCGCCAGCGTCAGTTATTTCCGCTCGTTGCCGGTGGCCTTCCGGCCGTTGGTACTGGACCAGTTGCGCAGCATGGGCGGTACCCGGTTTGTGGTGACGCTCAACGACAAGCCCCTGGACATGGCGGTATTGCCGGAAACCCCGCGCAAGCATGCAGTGCTCGGTGCTGTCGAAGAAGTGTTGCGCCAGACCCTGGGCAGCGACGTGCATGTTTCGGTGGAGTTCGTCAGCGCCGAAGACCTGCGCATCTTCAACGCCGGCTTGAAACTCGATGAATTGCCGCGCTCCTGGGCGCATTACGCGTTGACCCTGGAACCGGTGAATCCGCCGGTGTTGGTCACCCAGATCCAGCTGGCCCAGGGCGAATGGCTCTACATTGCCTCCTTGCTGCCCGAACCCTATACCAGCCTCGAAGAACAAGGCCTGCCATACCAGCAGGTGTGGTTTATCGTGCTCACCAGCGGCTTCCTGCTGCTGTTTATCGGCCTGTTGGTGCACTGGCAAAGCCGTCCACTCAAGCGCCTGGCGAGGGCGGCGCGGGACATGTCCCTGGGCGCCGACGTGGAGCCGGTGGCCGAAGGCGGCGGCAGCGAAGTGGTGGAAGTAGGCCGCGCGTTCAATGCCATGCGCGAACGCATCAGCCGTTACCTGACCGAACGCAGCCAGCTGTTCAGCGCCATTTCCCACGACCTGCGCACACCCATCACACGCCTGCGGTTGCGGGTGGAATTGCTGGAAGACGAGAACCTGCAAGCCAAGTTCGGCCGCGACCTGGATGAACTGGAGTTGCTGGTCAAAGGCGCGTTGCAGTGCGTGAAGGACACCGACATCCACGAAAACATCGAACCGGTGGACCTCAACCACGTACTCGACTGCCTGGTGGAGCCGTACCTGGCGCCCAACGGCAATGGGCGCGTGACCCAACATGGTCGGGCACTTACGACGTACCCGGGCAAGCCGCTGGCGCTCAAGCGCTGCATCGGCAACCTGATCGACAACGCCCTGAAGTACGGGCAGAACGCCCATTTGCACATTGAAGACGATGGCGCGGAGTTCATCCTCCACGTCGACGACGAAGGCCCGGGCGTGCCGGAACAGCGCCTGGAGCAGGTCTTCGAACCGCACTTCCGCCTGGCCGGGCAGCAACAGGGTTACGGCCTGGGCCTGGGCATCGCCCGCAACATTGCCCACAGCCATGGCGGTGAAGTGAGTTTGCAGAATCTGCGGGAGGGCGGTTTGCGGGTGACCTTGCAACTGCCTCGTGGCCTGGATTGAACGCCACCAATACCGCAGCTGATTGAGTACTTGTGGCGAGGGAGCTTGCTCCCGTTGGACTGCGCAGCAGTCCCCTCTTTTGGGGCCGCTTCGCGCTCCAACGGGAGCAAGCTCCCTCGCCACATTATTAGTATCCGGCGTTATAACCGTGGTTAGACGCTCTGGCGCAACCTGGCCAGATCCCGCAACGGCGGCGCACCAAACAGCCGGCTGTATTCGCGGCTGAACTGCGATGGGCTCTCATAGCCCACCCGATACCCCGCCGCCGAGGCTTCCAGGCCCTCGGCGATCATCAACCGCCGAGCCTCCTGCAAACGCAGTTGCTTCTGGTACTGCAACGGGCTCATGGCGGTCATCGCCTTGAAGCGGTGGTGCAAGGTCGAGACGCTGAGGTTCACTTCCTTGGCCAGGTCATCAATGCGCAGGGGCTGTTCGTAGTTGCCGTTCAACCAGGTGATCGCCTGGCTCACCCGATGGCTCTGACTGTTGGCGACGGCAATTTCATACAGCCGATAACCCTGCGGACCGCGCAACAGGCGATAGAGAATTTCCCGATTGATCAGCGGCGCGAGCATTGCGATGTCTTTTGGTGCGTCGAGCAATCGGGTCAGGCGCAGCACGGCGTCCAGTAGCTGGCTGTCCAGGCGGTCGACATACATCCCTCGGGAGGTCGGGCGCGGGGGCACGCCCATCGGCCCGGCTTCGGCAATCAGTGCGGTGATCTGTGCCGGGTCGATATTCACCCGAATCGACAGGTTGGGGTCTTCCGGCGTGGCATCAAGGATGCGCCCGGCCACCGGCATCGCTACCGAAAACACCAGGTAATTGAGCGGGTCGTAGGCGAAGACTTCATCCGCCAGGCGCACTTCCTTGCTGCCCTGGGCGAGGATGCACAGCGCGGGTTCAACCAGCACCGGCGTGAATTCACGCGGGGAGTTATGGCGGTTGAGATACAGCGACGTGATCGCCGTGCCGTAGGAACCATCCTCCCAGGTATGCCGGCGAACGATGCCGGCGAGTTCTGCGCGCTGCTTTTCCATATCGGCGTCGAGGGGTTTGGAGCGAAGTTCGGGCGACGACATGGGACATCCTCTGGTGCTTTGACGATGGGCACAGCTTAAGGGCGGCTTTGCAAAAAGCGGTATTTCGATTCTGCACAATCCTTGCCTGATCCTGCGAAAAATCGTGAATCAGGCAAGCCGGGGCCTGTCATGCCCCTGAAATACGGCAGTCATGCCGGGAATAAACTTCGCAGGCCGATTGCTATATCTACGTATCTCGCAGGATTGTGCAATAAGCCAGCAGGAATTGACTAACCGCATCCACACCCGCGCCCGTATCTTTGATCCTGTGGCAACACGCCCTCATAGTGCTTGCCGAGCATCACTTCTCAACGGGAGAGTCGAACATGTCCACCCCCATTCCCGCGAGCCATATGGCCTTTATCCGTGCCCGTACCGGGTACAGCACCGAACTGGGTGCACGCTTGAGCAGTTTGATCGAACCGGGCCGCCAGGCTCAGGGTTGCCTGCAATTCTCGTTGCAGCACTCCCTGGCCGACCCGGATGTGTGGTTGGTGTCGGGCTTCTGGAGCAGCGAGCAGGCGATGAGTGCCTACTTCAGCTCGCCGGCGCTGATGGTCTTCACCGAGTTGTTGAATGACATGGTGGTTCGCAGCATGGACTTCCAGACCTTTACCGACGCCTCGGCGGCCAATGCCTATGGCGAGTACCTGCAACTGGCGGGCTAGTGCTTTAGAATGGCCGCCTTTCCCATTGGCCAGGACCTGCAACATGGCACGTAAAGAGTTTGCCCACCACGAAGCCGTTTCCGCCTTGGTGCGTGAAGAAGAGGGTGGCTATAGCGCCGCCATCGCCGTCAAGGCGCTGGATGGCATGGGCGCACCGCGCTTTCACAAGATCCTCGATGGACAGACGTTCAAGACTGCCTCCGACGCCGACGATGCCGCAGCTCTGCAACTGGAGCGCTTGGTCGATGTAGATGAAGACGGTCAGCTTTCTTGGGCAACTTCCGCCAACTAAAAACACCGCTGATCCAAATCTGGGAGCGGGCTTGTGTGGGAGCGGGCTTGCTCGCGAATGCGGTGGATCAGTTGGCATATGCATTGACTGATACGCCCCCTTCGCGAGCAAGCCCGCTCCCACATTTTTATCTCGTTCCAATCAGCGTTGCGCGGCGCCTGGGCGGTACATTTTGAACAGCGCTTCCGGCCCCAACTGAAAATAATCCGCCGGGCCACCTCCACGCAGGATCGGCTGGGCGGCAGCCGTGTCGTACACCCCGTCTTTCAGCAGCCATTTGGCGATATGCACCGCGACCACCTCGCCGAGCACCAACCAGCTTGGCACCAGCTCCTTGTCGGCGCGCTGCAGCTGAATGATCTGCGTCACCTTGCACTCGAACGACACCGGGCTTTCGGCCACGCGAGGCACGGCGATCACCTTTGAAGCCACCGGCGTCAAGCCGGCCAATTCAAACTCGTTGACCTCGGGTGATACCGGCGCGCAACTCTGGTTCATCTGCTCGGCCAGCGGGCGGGTAGCCAGGTTCCACACGAATTCGCCAGTCTGTTCGATGTTGTTCAGGCTGTCTTTGCGCCCGACACTGGAAAACCCAATGATCGGCGGAATGTAGTTGAACGCGTTAAAGAAACTGTAGGGCGCCAGGTTCAGGCGGCCCTGGCTGTCGTGTGACGAAATCCAGCCAATCGGGCGCGGGCCGACAATCGCATTGAACGGGTCATGGGGCAGGCCGTGGCCGTTGGCGGGTTCGTAGAAATGAATATCGTCGGACATGGCCGGGGTTCCTGCTGCGCGGTTCTGGGGAGGGCACCATAGTGCAATCCGGCGCGGCGGATTTCTATCATCCATATGGAATTTTCATACAGCCCCCACCTATTTTTCACAGCTCCCGGGTCAGTCTGCGCGCCAGGTCGACACCCCCTATAAGTCGACCGATTGAACGACTGAGCCTTTGGAGCCTTCTGCACAATGAACAAACTTCCTCAGATCACCCTGGCGTTCTGGGTCACGAAAATCTGCGCCACGACCCTGGGCGAAACCGCCGGGGACTTGCTGTCGATGACCTTGAATGTCGGTTACGCCATCAGCTCGATGATCCTGATCAGCGTGTTCCTGGTCACTCTGGTGACGCAACTCTGGTCGAAAACCTACAACCCGGTGCTGTACTGGATCGTGATCCTGTCCACCAGCACCGCCGGCACCACCATGTCGGACTTTATGGACCGCACGCTGGGGCTGGGTTATGCCACGGGCTCGATGATTCTGGTGTCGATCCTGGTGGCGATCTTTGCCCTGTGGCGTATCAGCGGCGACTCGCTGAACGTGAACAAGGTGCAGACCTTTCGCGGTGAGCTGTTCTACTGGATGGCGATTCTGTTCTCCAACACCCTGGGCACGGCGCTGGGTGATTTCCTCGCGGATGATTCCGGGCTGGGGTTCGCTGGTGGCGCGTTGCTGATCGGGGCGAGTATCGCGGTGGTGGTGTTGCTTAAATACTTCACGCGGATTTCGTCGGTGCTGCTGTTCTGGGTGGCGTTTGTGTTGACCCGGCCGTTCGGCGCAACCCTGGGTGACTTCCTGACCAAACCCCATGAAAAGGGCGGGCTGGACTTTGGCACCATCGGCTCGTCGGCCGTGTTGGCGGCGGTGCTGGTGGTGATGATTGCCGGGGCGGCGTATGCCCAGCGTCGGTATGGACGCCAGGCGGCTGCCGAGCTGTCTTGAGGGCAATGAAAAAGGGCCGTGTCATTGACTGATATGGCCCTTTTTTTACGCCTGCCGAACCCTTAGTCCGTAGTAATCCGCGAATGCTTGCGGGTGTCCTTCATGGTCACATACACCAACAGCGACACCGCAATACACGCGGTGACGTACCAGTAGTAACCGGTTTCCATACCAATGCTCTTGAACCACAGCGCGATGTATTCAGCGGTGCCGCCGAAGATCGACACGGTCAGTGCATAGGGCAAGCCAACGCCCAGGGCGCGGATTTCGGTGGGGAACAATTCGGCCTTCACCACGGCGTTGATCGAGGTGTAGCCGCTGACGATGATCAGCGCCGCCATGATCAGGAAGAACGCGCCCCACCAGGTCTGGATGGTGTGCAGGGTGGTGAGGATCGGCACGGTGAACAGCGTGCCGAGGACGCCGAAGGCGATCAGGATCGGCCGGCGGCCAACCTTGTCCGACAGCCCGCCGATGATGGGTTGCAGGCACATGAACAGGAACAGCGTGGCCGCCGAAATGGTGGTGGAGTCGGAGATGCTCATGCCGACGGTGTTCACCAGGTATTTCTGCATGTAGGTGGTGTAGGTGTAGAACGCCAGGGTGCCGCCCATGGTCAGGCCGACTACGGTCATCAGTTCCTTGGGGTGGCGCATCAAGGTGCGCATTGCGCTTTCCTTGGCCTTTTCTTTCTTGGTGAACGACTCGGTTTCTTCCATGCCACGACGCAGGTACAGCGCCACTACCGCGCACAGCGCGCCGATGGCGAACGGGATACGCCAGCCCCAGTCGTACAGTTGTTCGGTGGTCAGCAATTGTTGCAGCACGATCAATACCGCCAGGGCGATGAGCTGGCCGGAGATCAGGGTCACGTACTGGAAGCTGGAGTAGAAGCCCCGACGTTCCTTGGTCGCCATTTCGCTGAGGTAAGTGGCGGAGGTGCCGTATTCACCGCCGACCGACAGGCCCTGCAGCAAACGGGCGAATACCAGCAGGATCGGCGCACCGATACCAATGGCTTCATAGCCCGGGCTCAGGGCAATCAGCAGCGAGCCGAAGCACATCAGGTAGACCGACGCCATCAAGGCCTTTTTACGCCCGACCTTGTCGGCGTACAGGCCCATCAGCCAGCCACCGATCGGGCGCATCAGGAAGCCCACGGCGAAGATCGCGGCGGTGTTCAGGAGTTGGGCGGTGGTGTCGCCTTTCGGGAAAAAGGTCTTGGCGAAATACAGGGAGAAAGCCGCGTAGACGTACCAGTCGTACCACTCGACCATGTTGCCGACCGATCCGCTGAAGATCGACTTGATACGGCTGGAGGTGGTGCGTCCTTTTGCCGGCGCAGTCGCCGACCCCAGAGGCAGGGAGTTGGAGTTATCCATTTAAGGATCCTTCATCTAATTGTTTTTGTGGAGCGCGCGGTAGCGCAGCCTGGCTGGGCTATAGCAGGAGCTGTGCCAAGCCGATGAAGGCCCGGTCTAGAAGGGTTTGCGGAAATTTTTGAGCGGAAAATTGCTGATGAATCAAGGGGGATGAGCGGAAAACCGCCGACGAAGATCGCTCCCACGCTCTGCGTGGGAGCGCATCCTGTGACGCTCCGCGTCACGATTTTAAGGGCGGACGCGGAGCGTCCAGAGCTGCATCCCCACGCGGAGCGTGGGAACGATCGGGTTAGAGGAACGTATCCCGCGCCAAGCCATGGCGCTGCATTTTTTCATTGAAGGTGCGCCGTGGCAGTTGCAGCTCGGCCAGCACCGCCTTGATATCGCCTTTGTGCCGGGTCAGCGCGGCTTTCAGGCAATGGGCTTCAAATGCTTCCTGCTGAGCCGCCAACGATTGCCCGGCTTCGATGCCTTCCGGTTCCGGTTCACCCAGCCCCAGCACCTGGCGTTCCGCGGCATTGGCCAGCTCCCGCACATTCCCCGGCCAGTCATGGCTGAGCAGGCGCCCCAGCGCGGGTCCGCTCAGCGGCGCGAAGTTGCGGCCCAGGCGCTCGGCGGCGCTTTGTGCAAAGTGCTCGAACAGCAGGGGAATGTCTTCCCGGCGTTCCCGCAGCGGTGGCAGGCGCAGTTGTGCGACGGTCAGGCGATAGGCCAAATCCTCGCGAAAACGCCCGGCGCGAGCTTCGTCCAGCAGGTCGGGTTTGGTGGCGGCGATGATCCGCAAGTCCACCTTGATGCTTTGATTGGAACCGAGCCGTTCGAGTTTTTGCTCCTGCAACACCCGCAGCAATTTCACCTGCTGGGCCAGCGGCATGCTTTCGATCTCATCGAGAAACAGCGTGCCGCCATTGGCGTATTCCAGCTTGCCGATGCGCTTGCCCTGGGCGCCGGTGAACGCGCCACTTTCATGGCCGAACAGCTCGGCTTCAAACAGCTGCTCGGGAATCGCCGCGCAGTTCAGCGCCACAAACGGCTTCTTCGCCCGGGGGCCGAAATCATGCAGGCAACGGGCGACCAGCTCCTTGCCGCTGCCGGTTTCGCCGCGAATCAACACATTGACCGGCAAGCCGGCCAGGTCCAGGACTTGCCGGCGCAGGTTCTGCAAACCCCGGGACACCCCCAGCAGGCTCGATTCCAGTTGGGCACGGTGATCGGCCTGCTGATGCAAGCGGCGGTTTTCCAGCACCAGCCCGCGCTTGTCCAGCGCCCGGCGCAGGCTGCTGAGCAGGGCTTCGGGGCTGAAGGGTTTTTCGAGGAAGTCGTAGGCGCCGTCGCGCATGGCTTCGACGGCCATCGGCACATCGCCGTGGCCGGTGAGCAGAATCACCGGCAGGTCGGCGTCACGCCGCTGCACTTCAGCCAGCAACTCCAGGCCGCTGAGGCCGGGCATGCGCACGTCGCTCAGGATCACCCCGGGAAAGTCCCTCGGCAATTGCGCCAGGCATTCTTCGGCGCGGCCGAACAACTGCACCTCAAAGCCCGACAGGCTCAGCCATTGCTCGACGGCCGTGCGAATGCTGGCTTCGTCGTCGACCACAATCACCGCATTCAACATAGGTCTGGCGTCTCCAGCGCGATGGGCAAGGTCAGGGTAAAGATCGCCCCGTCACCTTGATTGCCGGCGCTCAGGCGCCCGCCAAGTTCGTGGACGATAGCGTACGACACGGCGAGTCCCAAGCCGAGCCCGTCGCCTACCGGCTTGGTGGTGAAGAACGGGTCGAACACGCTGTTGAGGTTTTCCTCGGCAATCCCGCCGCCGCTGTCGCTGACGGTCAGGTGCCATAGCTGCTGATCGGCGTGCAGACGGATCTCCAGGCGCTTGCGTGGCTTGTCGGCCATGGCGTCGAGGGCGTTGCGCAGCAGGTTGATCAGCACCTGTTCGAGGCGGATCGCGTCGCCGCGTACCCAGGCGGGGCGGGTCAGGTCCAGTACGGTGCCGATGGCTTCGTCCCGCAGGCGCGCATCGAGCAAGTGCAGGGATTGGTCCACCACCGTCGCCAGGTCGAGGCGTTCGCGCAGGCCGCTGGGGCTCTTGCGGGCGAAGGTCTTGAGGTGGCCGGTGAGCGCGGCCATGCGTGTGAGCATGTCGTCCAGCGGGGTCAGGGCCTGGTAGGCGTCGTCCACCCGGCCATGGTCCAGCAGCAGCCGCAGAGTCGCCAACTGCATGCGCTGGGCGGTCAATGGCTGGTTGATTTCGTGAGCGAGGGCGGCAGACATCTGCCCCAGCGCTGCCAGTTTGGCGGATTGCACCAGGCCATCCTGGGCAGTACGCAGGGCGCGGGTGCGTTCTTCCACCAGTTGTTCAAGTTCTTCGCGGCTGCGCTGGCGCAAGCGGGCGAGGCGCCAGCGCTGGGTCAGGAACAGCACCAGGAACACCAGCGCCAGCCATGAGCCGGCGGCGGCGAGGCCGGCGTTGCGTTGGTCTTCAAAGGCAAATTGTGGCTTGCGCAGCAGGTGCAAGGTCCAGCCTTCGGCCTTCAGCGGCAGGGATTCCCAAATGTAATTGGCCTTGCCGTCGGGGCCGTCGACGCGCATCAGGTGGCTGTTTTCGTCAAAGCGCTGCAAGGCTTCGGTGTCCAGCGGCAGCAATTGTTTCTTGTCGTATTGGCGGGTGGCCTTGAGTTCGGCGTGGTCGCTGTCCGACAACGGACGCAGCGCGCGGTAGCGCCAGCCCGGCTGATTGGCGATAAACACAATGCCCCGGGCATCGCTGACCAGCAGCAGGTCATTGCCCTGGGCCCACTCGCGCTCCAGTTCCGGGAACTCCAGCTTGACCACCATGGCACCGAGGAACTGTTCGTTCTCGCCGACCACCGCGCTGGAGAGGAAATACCCCGGAATCCCGGTGGTCACCCCCACTGCATAAAAACGCCCGGTGCCCTGGCTCAGGGTCTGGCTGAAGTACGGGCGAAACGCGTAGTTGTGCCCCACATAACTGCTGGGCAGGTTCCAGTTGCTGGCGGCCACGGCGAGGCCGTTGCGGTCCATCAGTTCCAGGGTCGAGGACTGGGCGGCGCCGTTGATGCGCTCCAGCTTGCGGTTGAGCAAATCCTGGGTGGCGGTGTCCAGCGGGCCCTTCAGGGCGCTGATCATTTCCGAGTCCAGGGCCAGCACGGCGGGCAGGGCGCGGTAGCGTTCGATCAGGGTGTGCAGGGAGTTGCCATAAAGCATGAGCTGCTGATTGGCGCGGGCGGCGTCATCCACCAGGGCCAGGCGTTCGGCGTGGCGGGTAGCCAGGGCGGCAGCCAGTACCGCGCCGGCGATGATCAGCAAGGAGTAGAAGGTCAAACGCAGCGGACGGGGAATCGCAATCATACGAAGATGAACAGTGCAATTAGGGGCGAGCACCATAGCACGAGGCGCATGGCTGTTGTGGCGAGGGAGCTTGCTCCCGCTGGGGCGCGTAGCGGCCCCAAAAAAATGGGAGCGCTGCGCACTGGAGCGGGAGCAAGCTCCCTCGCCACAGTGAGAGGTGCATGAAACAAAAAAAGGCGACCGTAGTGGTCGCCTTTTATCCTTGCAGGGGAAATGCTTACTGCACTTCAACCGCCAGGCTTTCACTGATCTTTTTCTGCCAGATGGCAGGACCGGTGATGTGTACCGACTCGCCCTTGCTATCAACGGCAACGGTGACCGGCATGTCTTTCACGTCGAACTCGTAGATCGCTTCCATGCCCAGCTCGGCGAACGCCACGACGCGGGATTTCTTGATGGCCTGGGCCACCAGGTAAGCCGCGCCGCCCACTGCCATCAGGTAAACCGCCTTGTGGTCCTTGATCGCTTCGATAGCGGTCGGGCCGCGCTCGGATTTGCCGATCATGCCCAACAGGCCGGTTTGCTCGAGGATCTGGCGGGTGAACTTGTCCATCCGCGTGGCGGTGGTCGGACCGGCAGGCCCCACCACTTCTTCGCGCACCGGATCAACCGGGCCGACGTAGTAGATGAAGCGACCCTTGAGGTCCACCGGCAGGGTTTCGCCCTTGTTCAGCATCTCGACCATGCGCTTGTGCGCGGCGTCGCGACCGGTGAGCATCTTGCCGTTGAGCAACACGGTTTCGCCCGGCTTCCAGCTCTGCACGTCTTCCGGGGTCAGGGTGTCGAGGTTGACGCGACGGGCCGACGGGCCGGCTTCCCAGACGATTTCCGGGTAGGCGTCCAGCGGTGGCGCTTCGAGCGATGCAGGGCCCGAGCCGTCGAGCACGAAGTGCGCGTGACGGGTGGCGGCGCAGTTGGGGATCATGCACACCGGCAGCGAGGCCGCGTGGGTCGGGTAGTCCATGATTTTCACGTCGAGCACGGTGGTCAGGCCACCCAGGCCCTGGGCGCCGATGCCCAGTTGGTTGACCTTCTCGAACAGCTCCAGGCGCATCTCTTCGATACGGTTGGACGGGCCGCGCTTCTTCAGCTCGTGGATGTCGATGGATTCCATCAACACTTCCTTGGCCATTACCGCGGCTTTCTCGGCGGTGCCGCCGATGCCGATGCCAAGCATGCCCGGTGGGCACCAGCCGGCGCCCATGGTCGGAACGGTCTTGAGCACCCAGTCGACGATCGAGTCGGACGGGTTGAGCATGGCCATTTTCGACTTGTTCTCGGAACCACCGCCCTTGGCGGCCACGTCCACTTCCACGGTGTTACCCGGGACGATGGAGTAGTGGATCACGGCAGGGGTGTTGTCCTTGGTGTTTTTACGCGCACCGGCCGGGTCGGCGAGGATCGAAGCCCGCAGGACGTTTTCCGGCAGGTTGTAGGCCTGGCGCACGCCTTGGTTGATCATGTCGTCCAGGCTCATGGTGGCGCCATCCCAGCGCACGTCCATGCCTACACGTACAAATACGGTGACAATCCCGGTGTCCTGGCAGATCGGGCGGTGGCCGGTGGCACACATGCGCGAGTTGATCAGGATCTGAGCCATGGAGTCACGGGCCGCTGGCGATTCTTCGCGCAGGTAGGCCTCGTGCATCGCCTGGATGAAGTCAACGGGATGGTAGTAGGAAATGAATTGCAGGGCGTCGGCAACGCTCTGAATCAGGTCGTCTTGCTTGATCACGGTCATGAGTCGCGCTCCTCTATAAGGGAACATTCAATAAAGGTGGCGTCAGTGTTGCATCGGTCGGCTGAAGCCACCTTTCCAAGGCACGCCAAAGTGGTGCAGGCGCGACGCTAAAAAGGCGCGGCAGTATAACCCGCCACGGTGGCCGATACACCCGACTATGGTCAAACTCTACCGGGCGTGATTCCCTGTAGACGCCTTTTTGATCCGAGACCCTTGATGCCTGAACTTCACGTCGGTGAACGCCACTGGTCGGTAGCCGCCGGCAGCAACCTGCTGGATGCCCTGAACCAGGCGGGCGTGGCCGTGCCTTATAGTTGCCGCGCCGGCAGCTGCCATGCCTGCCTGGTGCGTTGCCAGGGGGATATCCAGGACAACCAGCCGGATGCCCTGAGCCCGGCGCAGCGCCAGGATGGCTGGCGCCTGGCGTGCCAGTGCCAGGTCGCAGGTGACTTGCACGTCGAAGCCTTCGACCCGCTGCGTGACGGGTTGCCGGCGACGGTGCTGAGCGTCGATTGGTTGACCCCGAGTGTACTGCGCTTGCGGCTGCAACCCGAACGCGGCTTGCGCTACCGGGCGGGGCAGCATCTGGTGTTGTGGGCCGGCAGCGTTGCGCGGCCTTATTCATTGGCCAGCCTGCCCCAGGAAGATCCGTTTCTCGAATTTCACATTGATTGCCGCCTGCCCGGCGAATTCAGCGACGCCGCCCGCCAATTCAAGGCCGGTGACAGCCTGCGCCTGGGCGAATTGCGGGGCGGCGCCTTGCAGTACGACCCCGACTGGCAATCGCGGCCGCTCTGGCTGCTGGCCTCGGGCACCGGACTCGGCCCGCTATGGGGCGTGTTGCGCGAGGCCTTGCGCCATGATCACCAGGGCGCCATCCGGGTCATTCACCTGGCCCATGACGCGGGCGGTCATTACCTCGCCGGGCCATTGGCCCAGCTGGCTGGTGCGCATCCGAACGTGACCGTTGAGCTATGGACAGCGGCTGAGGTGACGCAGGCGTTGGCGCAACTGCGGCTTGTTTCCCGGCAAACTCTGGCTTTACTCTGCGGGCACCCGGCCAGTGTCGAGGCCTTTTCCAAGCGCCTGTTCCTGGCCGGACTGCCGCGCAATCAACTGCTGGCCGATGTGTTCCTGCCCCGTGGTTGAGCGCTGAATTTCCCAGCCGCGAGATTTGTCATGACCGATGCCATCCTGCAGCAACGCGAACGCGGGTTGCTGATTTTGCAGCTCAATCGCCCGGACAAGAAAAATGCCCTGACCCGCGCCATGTACAGCCAATTGGCCGAGGCGCTGGAGCAGGCGGATGCCGATACCAGCGTGAATGCCGTGCTGATCCAGGGCAGCAGCGAGTGCTTCACCGCCGGTAACGATATTGGCGACTTCCTCGAACAACCGCCGGCGGATCTCGACAGCCCGGTCTTCAATTTCATGCGCAGCTTGCTCAACTGCCGCAAGCCGGTGATTGCGGCGGTGGCGGGCGTGGCGGTGGGAATTGGCACGACGCTGCTGCTGCATTGTGACCTGGTGTATGTCAGCCGGGATGCACGGTTGCGCATGCCGTTCGTCAACCTGGGGCTGTGTCCGGAGTTTGGGTCCAGCTTGATCCTCCCGCGATTGCTGGGGCACGCCAAGGCGGCGGAGTTGCTGCTGCTGGGTGAAGGGTTTACCGGCGAACAGGCTGCCGCCTGGGGCATTGCCACCGAGGCATTGGGCAGCGGTGAATCGGCCCTGGCCAAGGCACGGGAAATTGCTGGACGGTTTGAGACCCTGGCGCCGGGCGCGGTGCAAGTCAGCAAGCATCTGATGAAAAGCGTTGATCGCGAGCAGTTGCGCAAGGTGATCGAGGAGGAGGGGGCGTTGTTTACCCAGAGGTTGAAGTCGCCGGAGGCGATTGCGGCGTTGTCGGGGTTTATCACTCGGAGATGAATGAGCGTTGACTGGTCGGCCGTCTTCGCGAGCAAGCCCGCTCCCACATTCGACCGTGTTTCTTCAGGATGTACGCGATCAAATGTGGGAGCGGGCTTGCTCGCGAATAGGCCAGTAAAGCCAACACACAAGCCAATTTGCAATGCAAAAAGCCCCGCCATTCACATGGCAGGGCTTTTGTTTTTCAGCGAGCGGTCACTCAGACCATTGGGTCGCCAACGTGCAGGATCTTCATGCCGTTGGTGCCGCCGATGGTGTGGTAGCTGTCACCCTTGGTCAGGATGACCCAGTCGCCTTTCTCCACGACGCCGCGCTTGAGCAACTCGTCGATCGCGGCCTGGCTGACTTGCTCAGGCGGCAGCGATGCCGGGTCGAACGGTACGGTGTAGACGCCGCGGAACATGGCCGCACGGGCCTGGGTTTCGCGGTGCGGGGAGAACGCGTAGATCGGGATCGAGGAACGGATGCGCGACATGATCAACGGCGTGTAGCCACTTTCGGTCAGGGCGATGATCGCTTTCACACCCGGGAAGTGGTTGGCGGTGTACATGGCCGCCAGGGCGATGCTCTGGTCGCAGCTTTCGAAGACCTTGCCGATACGGTGGCTGGAGGTCTTGCTGGTCGGGTGCTTTTCAGCGCCGACGCAGATGCGTGCCATGGCCTGCACGGCTTCCAGCGGGTACGGGCCAGCCGCACTTTCAGCTGAAAGCATCACGGCGTCGGTGTAGTCAAGCACGGCGTTGGCCACGTCGGACACTTCGGCACGGGTTGGCATCGGGTTCTGGATCATCGACTCCATCATCTGGGTCGCAACGATCACCGCCTTGTTGTGGCGACGTGCGTGCAGGATGATTTTCTTCTGGATACCGATCAGCTCGGCGTCACCAATTTCCACACCCAGGTCGCCACGGGCAACCATCACGGCGTCGGAAGCCTTGATCAGGCCGTCGAGGGTTTCGTCATCGGCCACGGCTTCGGCGCGTTCGATCTTCGCCACCAGCCAAGCAGTGCCGCCGGCTTCGTCGCGCAGTTTACGGGCGTATTCCATGTCGGCGGCGTCGCGCGGGAAGGATACCGCGAGGTAGTCCACTTCCATTTCGGCGGCGAGCTTGATGTCGGCCTTGTCTTTTTCAGTCAGGGCCGGGGCAGTCAGGCCACCGCCGCGACGGTTGATGCCTTTGTGGTCCGACAGCGGGCCGCCGATGATCACGGTGCAATTCAGTTCGGTCGGGGTGGCGGTGTCGACGCGCATTACCACACGGCCGTCGTCCAGCAGCAGTTCGTCGCCCACGCCGCAGTCTTTCACCAGGTCCGGGTAGTCGATACCCACGACTTGCTGGTTGCCTTCGGTCAGCGGATGGCTGGTGGAGAAGGTGAACTGGTCACCGATCTTCAGCTCGATCCGCTTGTTGGCAAATTTGGCGATACGGATTTTCGGGCCTTGCAGGTCACCCAGCAACGCCACGAAGCGGCCATGCTTGGCGGCCAGGTCACGCACCAGCTTGGCGCGAGCCTTGTGCTCGTCCGGGGTGCCGTGGGAGAAGTTCAGACGGGCAACGTCCAGGCCAGCCAGAATCAGCTGTTCGAGGACTTCCGGCGAGTTACTGGCCGGGCCAAGGGTGGCGACGATTTTGGTACGACGGACGGACATGCACGGACTCCTGAGTTCAAGCGCTGGGGAAGGCTACTATGCTCTTTGGTTGTAGTCATTGTTCGTTTGCACTACTTATCGATGATTCGCTTGTTTTCACTCTGCATGAACAGATGAACAACCTTGAAGATTTTCGATGAAGGGTCGATACACTGCACAAGACAGGAGAACCCCCATGCGAATCGTGATCATTGCTGCCCTGGCCGTCAGTGTTGTCGGCTGCACCCGTTGGTCGATGGACCATCATTTGAACAATGCGTACCGCGCCTACGGTGTGGGCGATTGCCAGCGGGTCACCCTTGAGTTGTCCCAGGTCGACCGTGAAAGCCGTTCCCGGCGCTACGTGCAACCGGAAGTCTCGATGTTGCGCGGGCAGTGCCTGGAGCGCGAGAAGCTGTTTGTCGATGCGGCGCAAACCTATCAGTTCATCATCAGCCAGTACCCGGCGAGCGAGTACGCATTCCGTGCCCGTGCCCGTTTGGATACCCTGCAGCAACTGGGGCATTACCCCGGCGCGAGCGTTGCCCAGCCGCGGCCGGCGTCGTTGTGATGATATTTGTCATGCCATAGCTGGCTCGTTGCC
The DNA here is from genome assembly GCF_000278565.1 of Pseudomonas sp. Ag1. Classification (NCBI taxonomy): domain Bacteria; kingdom Pseudomonadati; phylum Pseudomonadota; class Gammaproteobacteria; order Pseudomonadales; family Pseudomonadaceae; genus Pseudomonas; species Pseudomonas sp. Ag1. Next base: position 1,135 of record NZ_AKVH01000100.1, on the reverse strand, counting down.
AGTCTTGGGCTAATCTTTGAATGTCAGTTTGTATAAGTTGGCGGCGGCAAAAACTGAGTGCAACACCTGACCTTTCCGGTAGGGTGTTGCCATGTCTTATCACGAACTCAGCGTTGAAGAACGCTCCGATATCCAGGTCAGTCTGCTGCGTGGCATGAGCCAGCGCGCCATTGCCCGAATGCTCAACCGCAGCCCCTCAACGATCAGTCGCGAGATCCGTCGCAATCGTGATGCCCGGGGTGAGTACACCACCCAGCATGCCCAACAAGCCATGCGCGATCGTCGATTGCCCTGCCGGCCCCGGCAAAAGCTGGTGCCCGGCAACGAATTGTTCGAGCTGGTCGCCCACCTGCTGCGACAGCGCTTTTCTCCCGAGCAGATTGCCGGCAAGCTGCGAACCATGAAATCCCCAAGCTTCGAAGACGCCTACGTCTGCCGCGAGACGATCTACAACGCGATCTATGCCCTGCCGGTCGGCGAACTGCGCAAGGAGCTGATCATCTGCCTGCGGCAAGGCAAAACCTCCCGCCGTCCGCGTTCTGGCGGCGTAGATCGCCGTGGCCAGATCCCGGACATGGTCAGCATCCATGTGCGTCCGCCGGAGATCGAGGATCGCGTGATGCCGGGACATTGGGAGGGCGACTTGATCAAGGGCAAAGCCAACGCATCGGCCGTGGGTACGCTAGTCGAACGCACCAGCGGCTACCTGATGCTGGTGAAGATGCAAGACGCGACGGCGACCTCGGCCGTGGAAGGCTTCAGTTCGGCGCTGAACCATATGCCGCTGGCGGCCCGCAAGAGCATGACCTACGACCAAGGGCGGGAGATGGCGCGTCACGCGGAAATCACCCAGAAGACCGGGGTGGCAATTTACTTCTGCGACCCGCACAGCCCCTGGCAGCGCGGCAGCAATGAGAACATCAACGGACTGATCCGCCAGTACCTGCCCAAGGGCACGGATCTGTCGGTGTGCAGCCAAGAGCAGTTGGATGCGATTGCCTACGAGTTGAACATCCGACCGCGTAAGCGCTTCGGTTTCAAGTGCCCCATCGAGGTCATGACCGAGCTGATGGCCAAGCATCACGAGGCTCCCGCCTCAATCCAGTAACTGTGTTGCACTCAGCTCCTGCAACCG
>NZ_AKVH01000099.1:0-156657 GCF_000278565.1 Pseudomonas sp. Ag1 | reverse complement strand
GGGCCGGCATTCCGGGCGTTTGCCAAAAGTGACCCGCTGTAAGAGCGGAACCATAAGCCGCCGTTACCGAAGAAACGGATATGTACTCGGTCCCCCTCCCTCAGGCCACTTTTCCAGCCGCCTGGCGCTCCCGCTCAGCCACCAACTGCCGAGTCAGCGGAATCAGCCTCTTCCCGTAATCAATAGCATCATTCAGCGGATCAAACCCACGAATCAAAAAGGTCGTGATACCCAGGTCGTAATAGTCGAGCAGAGCCTCGGCCACCTGATCCGCAGTACCCACCAAAGAAGTAGAGTTACCCTGGGCCCCCAGCAACCCCGCAATCCCGGTCCACAACCGCTTATCCAACCGCGACCCCTGGGCCGCCGCCGCCAACAGCCGCCGCGACCCCTCATTCGGCGGTTCACGCCTCACAAACCCATTCTTCTCAGCCAACGCCGTCGCCTGCTCCAGGATGCGATCCGCACGCTCCCAAGCCAGCGCTTCAGTCTCTGCCAGAATCGGCCGCAACGACAAACTGAAGCGAACCGTACGCCCATGCCTGGCCGCCTCAGCCCGCACCTGTGTGACTACTTCCTTCACCTGCTCGTAGGTCTCACCCCACAGCGCATACACATCCGCATGCTTGCCTGCCACCGCAATGGCCGCCGCTGAAGACCCGCCAAAATACAACGGTATATGCGGCTGCTGCGGCGACTTCACCGTCGAAAACGCACCCTCGTACCGGTAGTAGGTGCCGTGATGGTCGAAGGGCTTTTCACTGGTCCATTCCTGCCGCACCACGCTCAAGTACTCGTCGGTGCGCGCATAACGCTCATCCTTGTCGATATGACTGCCATCGGCCCGCAGTTCACGGTCGTCGCCGCCGGTGATGATGTGCACCGCGGTGCGCCCGCCGTTGAACACATCCAGCGTGGCGAACTGCCGCGCAGCGAGGGTGGGTTGGACGAAGCCGGGCCGGTGGGCAATCAGGAACTGCAGCTTTTTCGTCACGCTGGCCGCATGGGCAGCGATCAACGTACTGTCCGGGCTGTTGGAATGGAAGGCCACCAGCGCGCGGTCGAAGCCGGCCTCTTCGTGGGCGCGGGCCACGGTCTCCACGTAGTCGGGCTGCAAGGTCGGGCCGCTGCGAGGGTGGATCTCGGAGGCGTGGTGGCCGCCGATATAGCCGATAAATTCGATGCTCATGGTCAGTCCTTGTTGAGGGCAGGAATAAAGCTGCTATCGAAAATAGGGGCCGCACCCGAGCCTGTAAAATGCCGATTGGTTCTATCCTAATTATAAAAATACAGAATCATAGTTTTAGATAGTTATCAGTAATGCGCATTTTAATCGTATTAGGTTATTCCCAAATAGAATTTCACTGAGGTTTTTTATGCGAATAGCATGAAACCGCAGCGGCGCTCCTGGCCGTGTTCTTGATGAGGAAGGAAGCCCGATGACTGAAAAGTCCCTTAACGCCAGTTCGTTTTCCGTCGACAAGGCCGAGGGTCAAGCCGGCGTTGCATCCCGCTTGATTCCGCGCTGGCTGCGCAACTGGCGCACCCCCGATGTGTTGCTGCGGCTGGTCAGCCCGATTGTGTTGCTGTTGCTGTGGGAACTGGCCTCCGAGCTGGGCTTGATCCCGGCACGGATCATCGCCGCGCCTTCTCAGATTGGCGGCACCCTGTGGGCAATGATCGTCTCCGGAGAGCTGGGCAAGCACCTGCTGGTGTCCCTGCAACGGGCGCTGCTGGGCTTGAGCATCGGCGTGAGTATCGGGGTGGTGGCCGCGTTGATCACCGGCCTGTCGAAGCGCGGCGAGGTAATCCTCGACTCACCGATGCAGATGCTGCGCACCATTCCTTCCCTGGCACTGGTGCCGTTGTTCATCCTCTGGTTTGGCATCGGCGAGTTCACCAAAATCGCACTTATCGTTACCGGCACCACCTTTCCGGTGTACCTCAACCTGTTCGCCGGCATCCGCAACATCGACCCCAAACTGATCGAGGCCGCCAACACCCTCGGCCTCAACCGTCGCGAGCTGATCTGGCACGTGATCCTGCCGGGCTCGTTGCCTTCGTTTTTTGTCGGCCTGCGCTATTCCCTGGGCATCTCCTGGCTGGCCCTGGTGTTTGTCGAGCAAATCAACACCACCGCCGGTATCGGCTACCTGGCCAGTGATGCGCGGGACTTCATGCGCACCGACGTGATCGTGATCTGCCTATTGATCTATAGCGTGCTGGGCCTGCTGATCGACGGCTTGATCCGCACCCTGGAACGTTTTGCCCTGGCCTGGCGCCCATCGTTTGTGAGGAACTGACATGTCGATTCTCGAAGCTTCAACAGCACCGGTGCAGTTGCGCAATGTGGTGCGCCAGTTCGGCCAGCAGCGGGTCATCGACGGCCTGGACCTGGATATCGCCCCGGGGGAGTTCGTTGCGTTGCTGGGCGCCAGCGGTTCCGGCAAGACCACCTTGCTGCGCAGCCTCGCGGGCCTGGACAGCATCGACAGCGGCCAGTTGCGCGTGCCCAAGGCCCGGGCGGCGGTGTTCCAGGAGCCGCGCCTGATGCCGTGGAAGCGCGCCTGGAAAAACGTGATTCTCGGCCTGCGGGTTCCCGACGCCAAGGCCCGTGCGGTGCAGGCGTTGACGGAAGTCGGGCTGGCCCATCGGCTGGAGGCGTACCCGGCGACCCTCTCCGGCGGCGAGGCCCAGCGCGTGGCATTGGCTCGCGGCCTGGTGCGCGAGCCCAAGCTGCTGTTGCTCGACGAACCCTTCGCCGCGCTGGATGCGCTGACCCGTATTAAGATGCATCGCCTGATCATCGAGCTCTGGCGCAAACACACGCCGGCCGTGTTGCTGGTGACCCACGACGTCGACGAAGCGATCCTGCTGGCCGACCGCGTGATCGTGCTGGCGGAGGGCAAGATTGCCGAGCAACTGCGCATCGACCTGCCCCGTGCACGGGATACCGGCCAGGACGGTTTCCAGGCGATTCGCGCGCGCTTGCTGAGCCTGTTGGGGGTTGAAGTGGACGCCCCGGCCGCCCAGCCTGCGAACGCCAGCGTCAGGCGGTTTGCCCATGGTTGAATTCAGAACCCTTTGCCTGTTGGCGGCTGCACTGCTGATGGGCGGTTGCGACAAAGCCGCTGAAGCGCCGAAGTCTGCATCGGATTTGTCGGGTGTGACCCTGATCCTCGGTGACCAGGCCAAGGGCTTGCGTACGGTGGTGGAGGCCGCCCACGCCCTGGATGGCATCGACTACAAGGTCCAGTGGGCCAACTTCCAGGGCGCCGCGCCGCTGTTCGAGGCCTTGCGCGCCGGCGCCGTGGACCTCGGCCCGGCCGGGGATACGCCGGTGCTGGCGGCTGCCACCGGAGGCACGCCGCTGCGTATCGTTGCGGTGCGCCGCAGTCAGGCGCGCAGCATTGCGATCCTGGTGCCGCCCGATTCACCGATCCACAGCGTGGCCGATCTGAAAGGACGCAATGTGGTGGTGTCGTCGGCCCGTGGGAGCATTTCCCAGTACCTGCTGATCCGCGCCCTGGCGAATGCCGGCGTGGATGAAAAGGACGTCAACGTCGGCTTCGTGCTGCCCACCGATGCATTACCTGCGTTCAACGCCGGCAAGATCGAAGCCTGGGCGACCTTCGGGGTGTACCAGGCGTTCGCCGAACAGCAGGGCGCGCGGGTGCTGATCAGCGGGGAGGGCATCAATACCGGCCTGACGTTTATTACCGCGTCCGATGAAGTGCTCAGCGACCCGCTCAAGCGCCAGGCGTTGCGTGACGTTTTGCAGCGGTTCGCCAAGGCTTTTGAATGGGCGCAGCAGAACCCCGAGGAATACGCACGGGTGTTTGCCACGGTCAACGATATCCCGCTCAAGGTTTCACAGTTGCTGCGCACATGGGGTGATGAGTCGCTGCTGCCGGTAGAGGAGCGGGATGTGCAGGCGTTGCAGCAGGTGGATGATTTGTTTGTGGAAAAGAAGATTTTCCCGCACCGGGTAGAGGTACGGAAACTGACGGATACCGAGGTGTTTTCGCCGCAATCGCTGGCTGGCGCGCCCTGAAGTCGTTGTGTTTTGCCCGGACCTGAGGTCTCATGGGGCCGGGAAAAACTTGCGGGTAGGGAACAGCACTTGATACGGGAAGAACTGGCGCAATATGGCGGTATCACCGTCATGATTCCGGCCGCAGTGGTGATCGCCGTCTGGCTCTGGTATTCCCGGCCCCAGGCGGTCAAGTGGTGGCTGATGACCATCGCCTGCACCTATTCCATCGTGGCGTTCAGCAAGTTGCTGTTCAAGGGCTGGGGCGTGGCGCTCCAGCAGCTGGATATTGCGGTGCTCAGCGGTCACGCCATGAATACGTCGTTGATGGTGCCCGTGGCGATGAGCCTGGTGGCGCGCCGGGTCAACCCCGAGTGGCGCTGGCCCGCAGCTATCGCCGGGATGTTGATCGCCGGCTGGTTCAGTGCCTATTGCGTGGCACCCTATATTCACCCACTCAACGAAGCACTGGCCGGTGGCTTTTTGGGCGGCATGGCGGCACTGGCGTTTCTATGGCGCCTTGAGGTGGTGGAAGTGCGGGTTTCCCCATCGTTGATCGGGGGGGGAATGGTGATCCTGTTGTTAAGTGCGATGGCACCCAAGTACAACGCCGAGAAGCTGCTCAACCATGTGGCAGTGGCCGTATCAGGTGCCGACCAGGCCCATCAGGAGCCTTCCTGGCGGACCTCTTCCATGCAGTTGAACGCCGAGTAAGTGGCCAGGTCCAGGGCCAGGTTACTTTCCACCAGCAGCTCCAGCAGCACCGTCTGGCAATTGAAGCGCCGGGCATCGCCACGGCGCTGCGAACGCTTCATCTGCTTGAACAGCGTGTCGGTTATGTCCTGCGGTGAGATGCCGCGCAACTGATCCAGCCAGTGGGACATGATCCGGGTGTTGCGCGCATATTGCTCCGCCGGCAGTTGTTCGTGCGGTGCCAGGCCCACGAAACCTTCAAACGTGTTCGTCAGCCTTTTCAAGGCGTAGGCCCGTTTCAGATCCTCATAAATGCTCATGGCCGCTCCTCGGTGCAGGAAATATTCGCCAATAGTTCGGCCGTCTTCATTTGCATCAGGTGGCTGTCGCCGCGGCTCTCCACGCACAGGCAGATGGACAGGGGATTGCTCACCTGCAACTTGAAGCGCCAGTCGGCGAACACCATTGAAAGCCCGGTACAGGATTCGTCACTGTCCAGGGAATGGCCGGCGTATAACACCTGCATGCGTTCTACAACGGTGGTTGAACTATTAACCTTGACGTGAATGTTTCCCGAAGAAGGAAACAGGCCGATACGCTCTACCAATAGCTTTGAACTTTTCATGGCCGTCCCTCGCTGTTAATTCACGTATTACTTTATTCTCAAGAGGTGAAAAAGTAAGCGGATGTTATTTTTAGTCTGTTATTAAGTTGAATGTTATTTCTTGTCTGTTCAGCGCCGCTATCAGTCACTTCTTTGCACTCGGCTGATTTCTGCCAATGGCAAGTTGATGCGTTGTTCCCGTTGCAGGAAGTTCATCAGCAACACCACACGTTCCTCACCGTCCATGGCCAGGAAGACCGCTTCAAGTTCGGCAAACGGCCCTTCATTGATGCGCACGCTTTCGCCGGGCTGCAACAGGGCGCTCACCACGGCCTGGTGGTCGCGCTCCTGGAGTTCGTCCACCAGCGTGTCGCTGATGGGCAACGGGTGCGCGCCGAATGCCACCACCCGCGACACACCGCGGGTCGAGCGCAGTGAGCTCCAGCTGTCCTGCTGGCTCATTTGAATAAACAGATAGCCGGGAAACAACGATTCACGGGTGGTCCTGCGCTGGCCCTTCAACAGCCGTTCGCGTTTATAGGTAGACCGGAAGCAGGTATAGCCCTGGCGCTGGAGGTGCTCCTCGGCGCGCTCGTCCTGCCGGGATTTGCACTGGACCAGGTACCAGGCTTTGTTGGCATTTGCGCTCATGGGAGTTCCTCTTCCTATATAAGGCGATACGTGACAAGGCTGTAATTTAAAGCCGATGGGAGTGACGAAGTAATGAATGTTATAAATTGTCGGGTTGAAGGCGGTGGTTGTTATTTTTCGTCCGGAGATAATTTTGGGGGAAGTAAGGGTTACGTGTTAATAAATACTGCCGTGAAGTAATAAAGTTGAAGAGGTTGCTTCATGGGGTAATGGATGGCCCGGGGATAGTGCCTTGTTTAAAAGAGTGTTGATTGTCTGTATTGGCAATATTTGCCGTAGTCCCACCGCGGAAAGTCTTTTGCGTGGCGCACTCCCGTGCTCCGATATCAAGATCAGTTCTGCAGGTATTGCCGCGTTGGTCGGCAAGCCGATTGAAACCACCGCCCGTGCGGTACTCGAAGCCCACGGTCATCCGGCCGACAAGCACCAGGCCACCCAGTTGGCGCCACAGGCGATCAGTGAAGCCGACCTGATCCTGGTCATGGAACGACAGCACATCAATGCCGTACTCAGCATGGCGCCCGAGGCACGAGGCAAGGTCTTGCTGCTGGGCAAATGGCAAAACGAGCGAGAGATCAGCGACCCGTACCGTCAAGGCAAGGCCGCGTTTGTGCACGCTTATGCGTTGATCGAAGAAGCTGTAAACGCATGGGCGCAGCGTCTTGCACGCTGATCGCCACTACTTTTTGAATCGAAATAAAGGCTAAGAATCCGACTTATGCAGCAAACGCCAGCAGTCACCGTACAGGAAGACGATAACGGGGAGATTGATCTCCTCGGTCTGTTTGGAACACTGATCGACCATAAATGGCTGATCGCTGCGGTGACCGGTGCCTTTATGGTCACTGGCGCCGCCTATGCGGTGCTGGCAACCCCGGTCTACCAGGCGAATGCCCTGCTGCAGGTCGAAGCGAAAAAGAACGACTTGCTGGGCTTCTCGGACATCGGCGGGATGCTGGGCAAGGAGTCGCCGTCGGCCACCGAGATCGAGCTGATCCAGTCCCGCTACGTGATTGGCAAAACCGTCGACAACCTGAAACTCGATATCGTCGTACAGCCGATGTACTTCCCGGTAGTGGGTGAGTTCCTGGCGCGCCGCTTCCAGAAGGCCAACCCCGGTGCAATCGCCGAGCCGCTGCTGGGCCTGGACAGCTTCGCCTGGGGCGGCGAGTCGCTGAAGATCTTCAAGCTGGACCTGCCCGACGGGCAATTGGGCAAGAAGCTGACCCTGACCGTGGGTGAAAACGCGCACTACACCCTGGTGGATGAAGATGACCAGGTGCTGGCGGCCGGCGAGGCCGGGCAGCCGTTCGAGCAAAATGGCGTGGCATTCCAGATTGAAGAACTGCGCGCCAAGCCCGGCACGCGTTTCCGGGTGATCCGCAATGCGCGACTGACCAGCATCCTCGACTATCAGGAGAACCTGGATGTGGTCGAGCGAGGGAAGGAGTCGGGCATGATCGGCCTGGCGCTGGAAAGCACCGAGCCGGACCAGGCGATCAAAATCCTCAATCAGATCGCGGCGATCTACGTGCGGCAGAACGTGGAGCGCACCTCGGCTGAGGCGGCGCAAAGCCTGGCGTTTCTCAAGGAGCAACTGCCGGAGGTCAAGAAGGACCTGGAAAAAGCCGGGAAGGCCTTGAATGAATACCAGACCCGCAGCAAGTCGGTGGACATCACCCTGGAAACCAAGGCGATTCTCGACCAGATCGTGGGCCTCGATACCAGCATCTCCGAGCTGAAGCTGCAACAGGCCGAGATGGACCGCAAGTTCACCCGCCAGCATCCCGCGTATCGCGCATTGCTGACCCAGATCGGCGAGCTGACCAGCAAGCAGCAGAGCCTGGCGAGCCGGGTCGAGAGCCTGCCTTCCACCCAGCAGGAACTGCTGAGCCTCACCCGGGATGTCGAGGTCGGCACGGCCATTTACACCCAGTTGCTCAACAAGTCCCAGGAACTCGATGTGATGCGCGCGGGCACCGTGGGCAACGTGCGCCTGATCGACACCGCAGACGTCAATTTCTTCAAGCCGATCAAGCCGAAAAAGATCCTCATCGTGCTGATCGCGACGCTGCTGGGCGGCTTCCTGGCGGTGACGCTGGTGCTGCTGCGCAAGGCGCTGAACCGTGGCCTGGAAAGCCCCGAGGCCATCGAGCAACTGGGCTTGCCGGTGTACGCGTCGATTCCGTACAGCACGCTGCAAAAGGTCGAAGAAGACAAAATCAGCCGCGGGCGTGGGCGTGCCGATGCCGGTTCTTCATTGCTGGCCATCAGTCACCCCACGGACCTGGCAGTGGAGGCCTTGCGCAGTTTGCGCACCAGTTTGCACTTCGCGATGCTCGAGGCGCCGAATAACCGGATCATGATTTCCGGCCCCAGCCCCGAGGTGGGTAAAACCTTTGTCTCGGTGAACCTGGCGGCGGTCATCGCGCAAACCGGGCAGCGCGTGTTGTTGATTGACGTGGATATGCGACGGGGCTACCTGCACAAAGTGCTGGGTGTGCCGGCCAAGGATGGGCTTTCCGACATCCTCTCCAATCAATGCACCCTTGAATCCGCCATCCACAAAACCGGCATTGAAAACCTCGACATCATCAGCCGCGGGCAAATACCGCCGAATCCTTCCGAGCTGCTGATGCACCGCAACCTGACCGAGCTGTTGGCGCAGGTCAGCGAACGGTATGACCTGGTGATTCTGGATACGCCACCGCTCTTGGCCGTGACCGACGCAGCCATCGTGGGACGGCAATCGGGGACTAACCTGATCGTCACCCGCTATGGTTTGAACCCGGCAAAAGAGATCGAGCACACCATGCGCCGATTTGCCCAGAACGGCATCGTGCTCAGAGGCGCGATCTTCAACGGCGTTGAAAAGAAAGCGTCGGCCAAATATGGCTACGGCAACTACGGGTATTACCAGTACGAATACCAGGCTGATCGGAGCTGATTCACCACTGTAATTGCAGGATAGAGGTCACGTTTTCAGGAAATGAACGAAAAATCCTGGGGCGGTAGCGTGCCAAATTCAAATCAGCATAAAGAATACCCAGCCATGTTTTACCTGTTATCCCTTATCGCGCTGTCAGCGGGTTTGCTCGCGGCGAAAAATCCAAAATACTCAATCGTAGTGTTCGGGATAATGCTGGCTGTTATTCCCACGGGTAACTCCTACAGCGAAATAATCTCGCTCAAGGGTATCTACTTCTTTGACTTTTATATCGTCGGCGGGCTGGGCGCACTGCTGATCCGGCAGGTGGCTACACAGAAGAAACAATTGACGGTGCCAGGCGGCCTGCTTTTTGGGTGCGGGCTGTATGTGGTGTTACTCGCCTGCGGCCTGCTGGAGTCCTCGAACAAGTACCTGTTGAAGGATGTTCGGCCGTTTATAATGATCCTGTCATTTATCGTGCTCTCGAACATCGCGACCCTTGCCGCAAAAACGCTGAAGTTGCAGACAGTGCTCCTGCTATTGATCGCGATGACCGCCTTCAATGTGCTGGACATTGCCTGGTTACGCTTGGGCTTGTACAAGTTTCAAGACGTCTACTATGAAGAAAACGCCTACCGCTACCTGGACGGCGGTACGTACGCCGCCGTGGCCTATCTGATTTATTACTTCATAGACCCACGGCTGTTCGAACACAGGAAAAAGCTCGCAAGCATTTGCCTGGCCACTTCATTCATCTGTTTGTTCATTGCCAACTCTCGCTTCATCTTTGTCTCGGTGTTTGCGGCGATCATCATTCACCAATACACCCGGCCGGCCCGCATGATAGGCGTTGCCCTGGCCGGGGCGGTGGTGCTGATGGCGTTCATTGGCATCAGCAATATGATCGGGGCTGATCGAATCAATGATGGTTTGTCGTCCGAAGGCATGGCCGCCCAATTGGCCACACGCTTCAGCCCGGCGCTGGAGTTGATCCGCGGCATGAACCCGTTGCATTACTTTGTGGGACTGGGCGCGGGCACGCCGTTCGAGATTCCCTGGTTCGAGTACCGTGGCCTCGATGACAAGAACTCGAATATCGACAGTGCCTACCTAACCTACTTCGTTAAGTACGGGCTGATCGGCGTGTACTTGCTGTACGTGTTCATTACCTCGATTACCCAGCACATGAACAGCCGGGTGGCGGTTTCGATCGCCATCTTTCTGGGGGTGATGTTCGTTGTCTCGGCCACGCCTTATCAGCCGTACGCCATCGGTATCGCGTATGGCGCGATTGTGCTGCGGGTCTGTTCCGAACACACCGCCAGGCAACGCAAAAAGATCCTCAAGCCTGGCCAGCCGCTGATAACCACACCCTTGCAGGTGAATGCCGGATGAACAGCACACTGTTGAAAAAGTTCGTGTCCAGTACGGCATGGAGTTTCGTTTCTGCCGTGGCCACCAAAGTGTCGGTGGTCATCACCGGCATCCTGGTTGCCCGGGTATTGGGTGCGCAATCGTTTGGCGAGTATGGCTTGATCCAGAGCGCGATTGTGATGCTTGCCAACGTCGCCGCCCAAGCCACCACCACGGCGACGGCCAAGCATATCGGGCAGTTCAAGGAGACCTGTCCCGAGAAGACCGGCAGGGGCATTGCGCTGACGCTGCTGTTCTCGGTTGTGTTCAGCGGGATGATCATCGGGACAGCGCTGTTTTTCCCGCACTTTTTCTCCAGCGTTATCCTGGGGGCAGACAGCCTCAGCGCTGCATCGCTGATCGTATTGAGCACCATCACGTTGATTATCCTGTCAGGATGGACCCAGGGCTGCCTGACCGGTTGGGGCCAATACCGGACAATCGCGACCATCAACGGAATCATTGCGATTGTCGCGATTCCGGCGACGTACTTCCTGACCCTGCAGTTGCGACTCAATGGTGCGCTGCTGGGCTTGGCCGGTTCTCAATTGCTGATCGTGTTCTTCAGCGCACTGGCCTGCTGGAAGACTTTGAAGGCCCGAAATACCACGCTGAGTTTCAAAGGTGCAATGACTGAAAAGCACGCAGTGCTGTCGGTTGGCCTGCCGGTATTGCTGACGGGGTTGATGGTCGCCCCGATGAACTGGTTCGCCAACAAGTTGCTGGCGGAAACAACTAACGGCCTTGCCGCATTGGGCATGTACGCCGCCGCGATGCAATGGAACGCGATCTTTTCCCATGTTTCCGTGGTGTTGGGCTCTGTGCTGGTGCCGATGCTGGCCGCCGCGCTGGGCGGTAAAAGCCGCAAGTTGGACGCCTTGAACTTTCTGTCGGGCTGGCTGGTGGTGTTGGTGATCATACAGCCGGTGATCATGTTCCCCGAGTTGCTGGCCAAACTGTATGGCAGCAGTTTCCTGGGGCGGGATTTTGAAGTGACATTAGTCCTGGTAATCCTGGGTTCGCTGCTCAGTGCATTCAAGTCCGGTATTTCAAGAAAGATGATCGTGATGAACCTGGCCTGGTTCAGTGTGATGAGTAACATTCTATGGGGAGTGTTATTCATTGCCGGAGCACTGTGGCTTCGGGAAGAAGGTGCAATCGGGATTGCCAAGGCATTTATCGGTTCGCAGTTTATTCACTTCCTGCTGGGACTGCCGTATTTCGTCTACAAGAAGATATTACCTCTGGAGTTGCTCGTATCTCCCAGGATCCTGATCTTGTGGACATTGCCTTTCATCAGTTTCATATCAGGCGCCTATGTCGAAAGTGTGCTGTATCGATTAATGATCATGGCGCTGATATTTATCTACATTCTCGCAACAACGTTTGCCTTGAATGCCGTGTTTAATGACCCCGTGGAAAATGGAAGCCCAGCATGAATGTCAGCAAAGTATATATCCGGGGGGCATACGGTCCTGGTAATTTGGGTGATGACGTATTAATGCTATGCGTGATCAATATTCTGAAAAAACGCTTTAAGGAATCGGATATAGCGGTGGGTGTCGATCATCCGCAGATCGCCAGGAACTTCAACCCGCGTATCAAGTGGCTGCACATCAAGGAGCCGGTCAAGGCTGACCTGGTGGTGTTGGGCGGTGGGGGCCAGTTCTTCTCGTTTATCCCACCGGCCAAAGAGGCGGCTGCCAACAAAGGCATCGTGGCGAAGCTGTGCAAGAGCATCAAGGCGCAGACCGACCTGAAGTCCACGCTTCTGCGTTTGTATGTCGGGTTGCGCGGTGGTGTCGACAGGATCTATTTCCACCGGCGCCTGGCAGCGTTCTGCATTGGCCTGGGCCCCTTCGATGGCGGCGGCAAGCTGCTGACCCGCGCCGTCAGCGTGATCAATCGCTGTGACTACATTTCCGTGCGGGACGGTACCAGCCAGCAGCATTGCAAAGCCTTCGGAAAGTCCGACGTCGAGGTGTACACCGACCCCAGCCTGCTTTCCGACCTGTGGATCTCCAGCAAAGACCTGGAGGTCGGCAGCCTCAAGAAGGGCAAGTACCTGTCCTTCATCCTGCGCGACTGGCCCCATGACGCGAACGGGCAACAGTTCATCAAGGCGATGGTCCAGGCCGCGGATGAGCTCGCCAAGCGTGGCGAGCAGGTACGCATGGTCTCGCTGTACAAGGAACGTGACCAGCACCTGATCGACAAGTACCACAGGTTCGAATGGTTGTGCTGGGACGCGGCGGGCGATACGCCCGAAACCTTCATGGCGAAACTGATCGTCGAGTCCGACGTGATCATCAGCGCCCGTGCACACGGTGTACTGCTGCCGGCTTCCCTGGGCTTTCCCACCATCGCGGTTGAAATCGAAAACAAGCTGAAAAAAGTCCATGAAATGCTGCCGCAGGGCACCCGGCTGGTCAGCACCCCAGACCCTGAGGTGATCAAGGCCACCATCAGCGAATTCCGGCAATCCAAGGCGCAAATGGCCGAGCACCTCAAGCAGGAGATCGCCCAGCGTTCTTCCCTTGCGCAAAAAGCGGTCGACGACTTTTTGAAATGGGTCGATGAAAAATAAAGTGGAGGGGCAACCGACGTGAAAAAGACAGCCTCGACGCTACTCATTGTGGCGTGCGCCCTGCAGGTGGCTGCCAGCGGCGCATCTGAGTTGAACGACCGTTGCGAGCCAGGCATCAAGAACATCTACCCGTCACTGCCGGACATTTCGCAGATGGCCGACGGGCCCCAGGCGCAAAGCAGCATCAAGGGCAGGGCCAACCTGACGAACAAGGCCTACAGCCAAAAGATCAAGGACATTGCCGTGCATTTTCCGGCCGGCTCCTATGACCCGGGTTCGATGGTGCGCCTCGGGTTGCCCTACGGCGGCATTGAATTCAAATCCCCACTGCCGCAACCGGGCAGGGAATGCCTGGTACTGACCTATGAGTTGAAGTTCGACAGGAATTTCGACTTTGTAAAAGGCGGCAAGCTCCCGGGCCTCTACGGTGGCACCGGCAATACGGGCGGCAAGATACCGAACGGCCATGACGGCTTTTCCACGCGCTACATCTGGAAAGAAAAGGGCGCCGGCGCCATTTACGCGTATTTGCCCACCAGTAAAACCTGGGGCACGGCAGTCGGGTTGGGTTCCTGGATCTTTACGGTGGGGCAATGGCACAAGTTGGAGCAACTGGTGAAGTTGAATACGCCGGGGCAGGCCGACGGTGTGATTTCCATTTGGTACGACAACCAGCTGGTGCACTCGGAAACCGGGCTGACGTTTAGAGACACGCCGGAGATCACCATCGACGGCTTGCTGTTTTCGACGTTCTTCGGTGGCAATAACCCGTCTTTCGCCACGCCGGTGAGTACCAATATCCGCTTCAGGAATTTTGTGATGAGTTCACAGCGCGTAACGGATACTTCAGGGCAGGGCGAGTAGATGAAGAACCTGAAACTGAACATCAAGAAGGCCGCTGTTGCGCTGTTCAATACGCTGCTCAGCCTGGCGTTGTTTTTCAATCTGCGACGCGCGTTGCTCCGGGCAACCGGATGCCGGGTGGGCGCCCGGACCACGATCCACCGCAACGTGGTGTTTTTCTCCTTCGGCAACTTCTCGGTCGGGAAAAACTGCACGGTCAATTACGACTGCTACCTGGATAACCGGGCGGGCATCCGCATCGGCGACAACGTCAATATTTCCCATAACACCCGGATTTATACGCTGGGCCACGATATTGATGACCCCATGAGTGGCCTGGTGGGGAAGCCGGTGTTGATTGAAGACAATGCCTGGATCTTTCCCAATGTGATGGTGATGCCAGGCGTCACCATCGGAACAGGCGCGGTTGTTTATCCGGGCAGTGTGGTCACGCGCAACGTTGCAGCGTATTCGATCGTGGGTGGCAATCCGGCCAAACATATCCGCTTCAGAAACAACACCATTCGATACAACGCCGACTTTCCGATCTGGTTTGCAGTGTAAGCAATCTCACTGGCCCCACCTTTATTTATGCAGGACTCTGACGTGAAATCATTAATGATTGCATGGATTGGCTATCAACGACGCGCCGATACCATGAAGCAATACTGGGCGTATGACATTCTGCATCTGCCCAACCAGTTCAAGAAGAAATCCGCGCGGCCGCTGGATTACTTGATCAAGTCGTTTAAAACCCTGAAGACCCTGTTGGCCGGTTCGCCTGACGTGCTGTGGGTGCAGTTGCCGCCGAGCCCGGTATTGCATATAGCACTGGCCTACAAGTTTATATTCAACCGCCGGCTGAAGATTATCGCCGATGCCCACAACAGCCTGTTGCGCAAACAATGGATAGGCTTTCCGGGCACGGTAGCGCTGTTGAATAGAATCGATGCCGTCGTCGTTCATAATTTTAAAGTCAAAGAAGAGTTGGCCGGCCTGGGCGTCAATGACACCAATATCTTTATCCTGGAAGACTTGCCGTGTGACTTTCACGCGGCGCCCGCCAGTGAGCGCGAGACACCCTATGTACTGTTTCCGTGCTCGTTTGATATCGATGAACCGATCGAGATCGTGATCAACGCCGCCCGGGAAATGCCCGGTGTCGACTTCCTGATCACCGGCAAGCATCAGGGCAAGCTCTCCGAGGAACTCGTGGCGTCACTCCCCGAGAACATCAAGCTGACCGGCTTCCTCAGCAAGGCGACCTTTGAACAGCTGCTGTGCCACGCGAATGTGGTGCTCGGCCTGACCACCCGCGACAACGTCCAACTGAGCGTGGCCAACGAAGCGGTCAGCGCCGGCAGGCCGATGGCGCTTTCGAATACCACGGTACTGCGCTCGTTGTTTTCCGAGGCGGCGGTGTTTGTCGACACCCTGGACCCGCTGTCCATCAAGGCCGGCGTCGCGCAGCTCATCGCCAATCAAGAAACCTATAAAGAGAAATCGGCCTTGCTCAAAGCCAAGCGAATAACCCGCTGGAAAGGCCAGGCCCAACTGTTAAGAACTGCCGCCACTATTTAATGATGTCTATTACACCTGACAGGAAGGGAACCGTCATGAGTCAATCAAGTGATGTTTTATTGATTTGTTCTGGAGGTGGGCACTGGGTACAAATGAGCAAGTTGCTGCCTGCCTTCGACGGTCAAAAAGTTACCATCGCCACCGTTGATATCAGCATTGGCTCGCAGTATCCAACCCATGCCTTCGCGCAAGTCCCGGACTTTAATCGCAGTGAACCGCTGAAGATCATCAAGGGCTTTTGCCAGATCTTTGCGATCGTTTACCGCAGCAAGGCCAGGTACGTGATCTCCACCGGGGCGGCACCGGGGTTGCTGGGGCTGGTCGCGGGAAAACTGATGGGCAAAAAGACCCTGTGGATCGACAGCATTGCCAATCCCAAGAAGCTCTCGTTGTCCGGCAGGATCGCTGTGTATTTTGTCGATGAGTTGCTGACCCAGTGGCCCACGCTGTCGCAAAACAGCCGGGCCCAATATAAAGGGAGGATTGTATAAATGATATTTTGCAGCGTTGGCACTCAAGCACCCTTTGAAAGAATGCTCGGCTACTTGCATGAGTGGAGTCATGCAAACCCGCAGGTCCCGATTGTTGCCCAGGTGGGCAATAACGAAAATGACCTGGGGCGCATTACGGCTTACAAGACCATCGCCGAGCCGCTGTTTTCCAAAAACTTCAATGCGTCAAAGGTGATTGTTTCCCATGCGGGCATGGGCAATATCATTCGCTCCCTTGAACTGGGCAAACCGATTGTTATTGTCCCGCGCGACAGTCGGCGCGGTGAACACATCAATAATCACCAGTACGACACCGCCGAAAACTTTTCAGACCTTCCCTCTGTGTTTATCGCCCATGATAAAGATGCGTTCTTTTCGGCGATTGATTCGGCGCTTAACTACAGCAGTGCCGAAAGTTCACTGGACTTTACCGAAAGGGACCGCTTGATCAGTTATGTGAAGTCATTCACTTCTTAAGTTTCGGCTGTTTGTCAATCCGCTCTTATTGCCTTTAATCATCGAGTAATCGTTATGATCCCAGTTATATTGTCTGGCGGTTCAGGCACGCGCCTGTGGCCGCTTTCAAGAGCGCTTAAACCAAAGCAGTTTATTGCGCTGCACGGTGACTTGAGTTTGTTTCAAGCCACCTTGGATCGCATCAAGAACCTGTCGATAGAGGGCGAGACCGTCAGCCCGCCGATCATTGTGTGCAACGAAGAACACCGTTTCATCGTGGCCGAGCAAAGTCGATCACTGGACGTGATCCCGCAGAAAATCCTCCTTGAGCCGACCGCCCGCAACACCGCCCCGGCGATTGCGGCGGCAACCCTGTCGGCGCTGGCGGATGGGGACGATCCGATCCTGCTGGTGCTGGCGGCGGACCATGTGATCGGCGATACCCAAGCGTTTAATGCGGCCTTGACGCTGGCCAAGGTGGAAGTCAACAAAGGCAAGATCGTCACCTTCGGGGTTGTGCCCACCAAGCCGGAGACCGGCTACGGCTATATCCGTACTCAAGCGGCTGCGGTGGACGGCGCCGCGCATGTCGATGCCTTCGTGGAAAAGCCCGACCTGGCGACCGCGCAAGGCTACCTGGAACAAGGCAACTACTTCTGGAACAGCGGCATGTTCATGTTCCGCGCCTCGGTGATGAAGGCCGAGCTGGAGCGCCTGAGCCCGGAGATCATGGTGGCCGCGGAACTGTCCCTCTCCAACGCGGCCCATGACCAGGATTTCACCCGGCTCAGTCAGGTGGATTTTGTGAACGCACCCAACGTGTCGATCGATTACGCGGTGATGGAAAAGACCGACATCGCGTCGGTGGTCATCCTCGATTCGCCGTGGAGCGACCTGGGTGCCTGGGACTCAGTGTGGGAAGCGGGCCTCAAGGATCAGAACCAGAACTGCACCCAGGGTGACGTGCTGCTGCAGGACGTCACCAACAGCTATGTGCATGCCAGCCACCGCCTGGTCACGGTTGCAGGGATCAATGATGTGGTGGTCGTCGAGACCGCCGACGCGATTCTGGTGACCACCAAGGACCACGCGCAAGACGTCAAGAAAATAGTCGCGCAGCTGACTGAAAAGCACCGGATCGAGAGCACCAGCCACCGCGAAGTCTATCGGCCGTGGGGCAAATATGACTCGGTGGACCAGGGCTATCGGTACCAGGTGAAGCGGATCACGGTGAAGCCGGGGCACAAGCTGTCGGTGCAACTGCACCACCACCGGGCCGAGCACTGGATCGTGGTGTCCGGCACCGCGAATGTGCAAATCGCCGACAAGCAAGTGCTGCTGACCGAGAACCAGTCCACCTACATCCCCATTGGCGTTGTGCACTCCCTCGAAAACCCGGGGCGAATCCCGCTGGAGCTGATTGAAGTCCAATCGGGTTCGTACCTGGGCGAGGACGACATCATCCGCTTTGAAGACCGCTATGGCCGCCTCGAGCTTGTTTAAAGGAAGATTGAAATGAATGTAACTGTATTTGGAATCGGCTATGTGGGTCTGGTGCAGGCAGCGGTGCTGGCCGACGCGGGGCATGAGGTGTGTTGTGTCGACGTGGACGCGACTAAAGTCGAGAACCTCAAGGCCGGCATTATTCCGATCTTTGAGCCCGGGCTGAGTGCGCTCGTCCAGAAGAACCATGATGCCGGACGCTTGCACTTCACCACCGACGCCGCGCAAGGCGTGCGGCATGGAGAGGTGCAGTTCATCGCCGTGGGCACCCCGCCTGATGACGATGGCAGCGCCGACATCAAGTACGTGCTCTCCGTTGCCGCGACCATTGCGCTCAACATGACCGAGCCGAAGATTATCGTTAACAAGTCCACGGTGCCGGTGGGGACGGCGGACAAGGTCCGGGCGAAGGTGTCCGAGGTGTTGACGTCGCGGGGGATCGAGGTGGAGTTCCACGTGATCTCGAACCCCGAGTTCCTCAAGGAAGGTTCGGCGGTCGCCGACTGCACCCGGCCCGACCGGATCATCATCGGCAGCGACAGCAGTTACGCCGTGGACCGCATGCGGGAGCTGTATGAACCCTTCAACCGCAACCACGAAAAGATCATCACGATGGACATCAGGAGTGCCGAGCTGACCAAGTACGCGGCCAACTGCCTGCTGGCCACCAAGATTTCCTTCATGAATGAAATGGCCAATTTCGCCGAACGCTTGGGCGCCGACATTGAGGCGGTTCGTAAAGGCATTGGCTCCGATCCACGGATCGGCTACGACTTTATCTACCCAGGCTGCGGTTATGGCGGCTCGTGCTTCCCGAAAGATGTGCAGGCGCTGGAGCGCACCGCGTCGTCGATCGGCTATCAGGCAACGCTGTTGTCTGCCGTCGAGGAAGTCAACAAGCGCCAGAAGCAGCACCTGTTCGGGCACATTCACCACCACTTCGGCGGCCAGCTTGAGGGCAAGACCTTCGCCATCTGGGGCCTGGCCTTCAAGCCCAATACGGATGACATGCGCGAAGCCTCGAGCCGCGTGTTGATCGAACAACTGCGCAGCGTGGGTGCCCGGGTCCAGGCATTCGACCCCGAAGCGATGGCCGAGACCCAGCGCATTTACGGGATGAACGAAGACCTGTTGCTGATGGGCACCAAGGAAGCGGCGTTGCAAGGTGCCGATGCGCTGGTGATCGTGACCGAATGGCGGGAGTTCAAGGCCCCGGACCTGGACTTGATAAAAGAAAAACTGAGCACGCCGGTGATCTTTGACGGCCGCAATATATTTGATCCGCAGCGTATGAAAGCCAATGGTTTCGAGTATTACGGTATTGGTCGCGGGTTATCGGTACGCCCCGTTGTTTAATCCTGACGATTATTAACATTGGTGGTTTGAGCTATCCACAAGTGAGATGATTTCGAGGAGGTTAAGTGCGTGATCCAACAGGATCTTTGCGCAGTTTGCATAGCCTGTTTATCTCCGTTCCATCACTACGCCCTTATTGCATTATTTGATAAGGGGTAAATATCGAGAAGGAGTCTGATATGAGGAAAATACTGTTGGCCGGCGTGCTGGCCTTTAGCAGTACTGCGGCATTGGCGGCAGGTGAAGTCGCGAGCGAGGCCTTGAGCGATGCGGCCGGCGCGAGCGAGCCCCTGTCGTTGAGCACCCCGCTCGTGGGCGGCGTGACGCTCGGTGAAACCGTCGGGGTCGGTACCGCGGTAGTCGGCGCTGCGGCGGCGGCTTCCAACTCGGGCGGCAGTTCCAATGGCGGTACTTCCGGCACCGGCGGCACCACCGGTACAGGCGGTACCACCGGTACCAACTAATAACCCGCAATGTGTGTTGTTCAAGATCACCCGGAACTTCTGGGTGATCTTTTTTAGACTCGCCCTCGACTAGCGTAGTGCCATTATGATTCGTAGGTTACCTGTTCTTTTGCTGGCAAGTTTCAGCTTGCACGGCTGCATGTTTTCGCCTGGTCAACATATGGACACCAGTCAAATGTCCAGTGAGGGTTCTTCCGAAAGTACTCGGGTAGAGTTGATTCCCATCACCCCCAAATTGATTGCCATGGATGCCGCCACGCATGTTCGTGAATCGGTGCCGGCAGAACTGTTGTCTTATGTGCCCGGTGGCTATCGCGTCGGTGCCAATGACCTGTTGTTTATCACGGTCTGGGACCATCCCGAGTTGACGGCACCGTCCGGGCCGCAACAGCAGATCGACGCCAACGGGCGCCTGGTTCGCCCCGATGGCACGTTGTTTTATCCGTATATCGGCAACGTCCCGGTGGCCGGCAAGACCATCGAAGAGCTGCGGGCCTTTATCGCCGGGCGCTTGTCGCAATTTATTGAAAGCCCACAGGTCGACGTCAGCGTCCTGCGGTTTGCCAGCCAGACAGTGGTGGTGACCGGGGCGGTGATCAAGGCCGGGCAACAGCCGATCACCACCACGCCATTGAGCGCCGTCGAGGCCATTGGCGCCGCCGGTGTCGACCCCACGAATGCCGACCTCTCGGGCCTGACCCTGACGCGCGACGGCCGTGAGTACACGCTTGACCTGGACAGCCTCAATCGCCAGGGCTCGCAACTGCAGGGCATCTACCTCAAGGGCGGCGACCGGTTGTACCTGCCCTATAACGACCAGAAACGTGTCTACCTGATGGGCGAAGTCAATCAGCCCCGGGCCCTGAGCTTCAAGGGCAAGTCGATCAACCTGACCGATGCCCTGGGTACCGTAGGCGGCTTGAACCAGACCACTTCCAATGGCAATGCGGTCTATGTGATTCGCGGCGTGGACAACCTGGAAGCCGAACCGGCCAAGGTGTTCCAGCTCGATGCCCAGTCACCGTCCGCGCTGGTGCTGGCCACCCGGTTCGACTTGCAACCCCAGGACATCGTGTACGTCGGGCCGGCCGGCGTGACGCGCTGGAACCGCCTGATCAGCCAGTTGCTGCCGACCGCCAGTGCCATTGGAATTGGTGCCCGATCGGCCAATGACCTCAGCGAAGTCAACAGCAGATAAGGCGTTATCCCGTGGTGAAAATGTTGCCTACCAGCGCCTGCCTGTCGATGGCGCTCTTGTTGTGCGGGTGTAACCCGTTGATGAGGGCGTCGTGGTACACCCTCGAAACCTCTGTGACGGGCCCGGCCCCGATCAACGTGACCCGCGCCCAGGTCGACGCGGTGCCATACCCGCAGATCCTGGTGACCACCGCCGTCAGCGAGGGCGTGATGGCCATGGCCCGGCGCCGGGGCGACCTGCAGTTCTGGGTCGCTTCCGGCAAGCAAGTGGTGATGATGCGTGACGGCCTGGTGGTACGCACTGTCGGGCTGGGTGTTTCCCTGGATGGCACGCGTTTCAGTGGCGAATCGCCGTTCAAGCGCGGCCTCCAGCATCTGCCCGACGGCTACACCGGCACACGCTGGATCGACCTCTACGACGGCAACCGAATCGGTATCGCGGTCAACAGCCGTTTCAGCAGCCACGGTATCGAGACCCTCCGCATTCTGGACAAGGATTACGCCTTGCTGCGCATCGACGAGCAGGTGGACGCTCCCACCTTGAATTTCCGCGCCACCAACCATTATTGGGTCGACCCGCAGGATGGTTTCATCTGGCGCAGCGAGCAGCATTTGACGCCCCGGTTGGCCCTGAAAATCGTGCAGTTGCGTCCCGACCGGGAGGCAGCCCGATGAAGTGTTCGAAGCTTTTATGGCTGGGCCTGTTGCTGATCGGCCCCGGCACTGGCCAGGCGGCCGTTACAGTCAGTGGCGATGTGCGCAGCCCCGGCGCCTTCGAGGTCAAGCCGGGGGCGCGTTTGCTGGACGTTATTCGTGTGGCCCAACCCAATGCAGAAAGCTACTGGTTGGGCGCCGCATGGCTGCACCAGTCGTTGGTGAGCACGCAGGAACGCTTGAAGGCAGGGGTTTTGTTCGATCTGAAACTGCTGCAACGAGGGGCCTTGCTGGATGACCGTGGCTCCCGGGCGGACTTGAGTGCGCGTTTGTATCGACAGGTCGAACAGTTGCCGGTCACCGGCCGCCAGGTGCAAGTGCTGGACCCGATCGCCGTGGAGACGGGGTTCGCGCGCAACGCATTGCTGGATGACGGGGACCGGCTGGTCTACCCCGTGAGGCCGTCCACCGTGCACGTGCTCGGCGCGGTCGCGCAGTCCTGTGATGTGCCGTACCGGGCCATGCGCGAGGTGCGGGATTATGTTGGCGACTGCACGGTCCTCGATGACGCCGAGCGCGATGACCTGTGGCTGATCCAGCCCGACGGCCAGGTACGGCGCGTGGGCGTGGCGGCGTGGAATCGCGAGGACGGCGTGGTGGCGGCCCCCGGCAGCAGGATCCTGGTGCCGATCCGCAGCGACGACCTTGAGACGCCGACCCCTGATCTCAACCAACAACTGGCCGAGTTTTTCGCCACTCAACCGTTGGCTGAGGTGAACCCTTGAATTTACGTTTTGCGGCTGTACTGCTGTTGCCTTGCGGGTTGGCTCACGGTGACCCCCGTTACACCCAAAATGATTTCGGCGGCGTGGGCCTGCTACAGACCCCCACCGCACGCATGGCCCCGGCGGGAGAGTTGAGCGCCAACGCCAACCGCACCGATCCCTACTCGCGCTACAGCTTTTCCCTGCAACCGTTTGATTGGCTGGAGGGTTCGTTTCGTTATACCGCCATCAGCAACCGCAGGTACGGCGCCGAGGCGTTGAGCGGAAGCCAGAGCTTCAAGGACAAGGCCATCGACTTCAAGGCGCGGCTCTGGGAGGAAAGCCGGTGGGCACCGCAGGTGGCTTTCGGTGCCCGGGACATCGGCGGTACCGGGCTGTTTTCCAGCGAATACTTTGTCGCCAACAAGCGCCACGGCAACCTGGATTTCAGCCTCGGCATCGCCTGGGGCTACCTGGGAAACCGAGGCGACTTCGGCAACCCGCTGTCGGTGTTCGGCAGCAAGTTCAACGACCGGCCCAAGAGCACTGCGGTCGTCGCCAGGGCAGGGGACGTGAACTCCAACGCCTATTTCAGGGGCCGCCCTTCGTTGTTCGGCGGGATCGCCTATCAAACGCCCTGGGAACCCCTGAGCCTGAAACTCGAATACGAGGGCAATGACTACAAGCACGAGCCGTTGGACAACCCGATCAAGCAGGACTCGCCGGTAAACATTGGCGTGGTCTATAAGCTGGCTGACAGCGTCGACCTGAGTGCGGCCTGGGAACGCGGGAATACCGCGATGTTCGGCATCACCCTGCACACCAACTTTGTCAGCCGCAAGGCACCGGTCAAGACCTATGACCCGCCCGCCGAACCGTTGCCGGCGCGCATGCCCACCACCCCGGCCGACCAGGTCAACTGGGCCAACGTCGCCGACAGGCTGCAGCAGAA
The DNA here is from genome assembly GCF_000278565.1 of Pseudomonas sp. Ag1. Classification (NCBI taxonomy): domain Bacteria; kingdom Pseudomonadati; phylum Pseudomonadota; class Gammaproteobacteria; order Pseudomonadales; family Pseudomonadaceae; genus Pseudomonas; species Pseudomonas sp. Ag1. Next base: position 133,486 of record NZ_AKVH01000099.1, on the reverse strand, counting down.
TGCCGGCTACAAGGTGGAGCGCATTGCCCGGCGCGGCTCGGAATTGATGGTGTATGGCGAGCAGCAACGCTACTTCTATTCAGCCAAGGCCGTGGGACGCGCCAGCCGGATTCTCGACAACAGCGCCAATCAGGATATCGACTGGTTCACCCTGGTGAACAAGCGCTATGACATGCCCATCGAAGAAACCAGCGTGCCCCGTGCCACCTTCCGCGCCGTGGTGAACAACCAGCAACCGTTGACGGACCTGCACCGTAATACCGAGGTCAATCCGGCGGTTGCCCATCGGGAAACCACGCTCTACAGCAGACAATCCGAGCCGTTCAACTATGGCCTCGGCCTGGGTTACAAGCAGAACATCGGTGGCCCCGACGGCTTGCTTTATCAGTTCACTGCCGACGCCGACGCGGAGTACCGTTTTACCCGCAATACCTGGTGGAGCGGCTTGCTCAGCGCCAACCTGCTGAACAACTACGACAAGTTCACCTACGACGCACCCAGCGGGTTGCCGCGAGTACGCACCGACCTGCGCCAATACATGACCACGTCCGATGTGACGATGCCGAACTTCCAGGTCAACCATGCGCAGCGCCTGGACCGCGACCTGTATGGCATGGTCTACGGCGGCTACCTGGAGTCCATGTACGCCGGGGTGGGAGGCGAGGTGTTGTTCCGGCCGGCGGGCAAGCACTGGTCAGTGGGCGCAGACCTGAACTTCGTGCGCCAGCGTGATTTCAACCAGGGCTTCGGCCTGCGGGATTACCAGACCATCACCGGCCATGTCACCAGCTATACCGAGCTGCCCTATGACACCCTGGCCGCCGTCAGTGTGGGGCGTTACCTGGCGCGGGACTGGGGCACCACCGTCGACATCTCGCGCCAGTTCAAGAACGGCGTGAAGTTTGGTGGCTGGGTGACGCTGACCACCGCCTCGAAGGAAGAATATGGCGAAGGCAGCTTCGACAAGGGTATCTATATTTCCGTCCCCTTCGACGAATTGATGAGCACCTCGACGATGCGTCGGGCCAACGTCGTATGGGCGCCACTGACCCGTGACGGCGGCGCACGCCTGAACCGCGGCTATTCGCTGCAGACCATGACCGACGGGCGTGACAGCGAGTTGTTCTACAACAACTTCGAGAAGATCACTGAGTGACGGGGCGGCATCTGCCGACCAGGTTGTCGACTGCCCGGCGTTGAATGCGCCGGGCAGTCGCCAAGCCGAACGCTACAGCGCCAGGTGCAATGCCGGCGCGCAACACTTGCCTGACTTTCCTCTTTGATGACTATGCGAACGGCCCGGGCCGGGCGTTGCTGTGGGCGCTATCGTTGCGCCTTGCGGGGAGTGGTGGCGGGGAGGGCGCAAAGCGCGCCTGGTGCCCCGCGCCGCCGATGCAGCGGCACGGGGAAGGGCGGGGTCAGTAGATGTCTTTGGACAGCAGGGTAAACGGCGTCTTGAACAGGATCTTGATGTCCAGCCACAGCGACCAGTTGTTGATATAGCGCAGGTCGATATCGACGCGTTGCTGCATCTTCTCCAGGGTCTCGGTTTCACCCCGGCAGCCATTGACCTGCGCCAGGCCGGTGATGCCGGGCTTGATGCGATGCCGCGCCATGTACGCGCGAATCTTGCCCGAGTAGTAGTCATTGTGGGCGACGGCATGCGGGCGTGGGCCGACCAGTGCCATATGCCCTTGCAGCACGTTGAACAGCTGGGGCAGCTCGTCGATGGAGGTGCGGCGGATAAAGCGCCCTACGGGGGTAATGCGTGAGTCGTTGCGGCTCGCCTGGCGCACTTCGTGGTCGTCATGCACGCGCATCGAGCGGAACTTCCAGACCTTGATCACCTCGCCGTTCCAGCCGTGACGATCCTGCTTGAAAATTACCGGGCCGGGAGAGGTAAGTTTGATCAGCAGGGCGAACAGCAGCAGCAACGGGCTGAGCAGGAGGATCGCCAACAGGGCCAGGCTCTTGTCCAGCAGCGACTTGCTCAGTGCTGCGGTCGGCCGGCTGGTCAGCGGGCTTTCATTGAGGAAGATCGCGGGTAATCCATCCACCTCGGCCACGCTGTGGTTGAGCAGCAGCATGTTGTTGAGGTCGGGCACCCAGATCACGTCCACGCTGATCTCCAGCAGGTTGAGGTACAGCGCCTCGATGTGGGTCGCTTCCTGGAGAGAGTGAGTGATGTACAGGCGGCGGATACCGTGCTGGCGGATCAGCGCGGGAAGATCGGGCAAGTCACCGAGGATCTGAGGCTGGGTGCCGGCCTGGGGGACGGTGGTGCGGGGACCTACGAGACCGACCAGAGGGGAGCGTTTTTGCCTGGCGAGAGTATTGGCCAAGTCGGTTGCAAGTTTTCCCGTACCAATAATCAGCGATTTCTGGCGCTCATGTAGTTGCCGGTGGTAGTACCTGGATAGACTGTGAATGGGAATGTAGCAAAGGGCTAGTATTGGATAGCTGACAGCAGCCCAGAGTAGCAGGATCTCGAAGGGAAACAGCGAACTGGCATTACAGGCTATGCCGACCGCGAACAATATGCCCAGGGTCAATAACCAGCCGGTGAATAATCGTCCCAGCCCAACAAAAAAGTCATCTTTTTTGCTATAGACGTCACATAACATGTAGGCCGGTATAGAGGCCAGTATTGTAATGGCTGCCAATATCCGGTAGTGGGATTCCAATTGCCCGGTCTTGAAAAGTACCAGTGAAAACAAAAGTACAACGACCACACTCAGGGCAATTGCCCACTGTCCCCAAAAGGTCAGGCCTTTGGGTGTAAGGTTACGATGCATTCTTCTGTTGTTAAGCATACTTCTGCTCCCTGTGGTATCCACTCACGTGCTGGCAGGTTAAAGCGAGGCGTGGTTTTAATGACTATCAAATGGCAGGCGCACGCGTAGGCGTGCGTATTGATAGTAATAAATGGCAGGGAGCAATGGCTGACGACTTATAACGCGGTCATGTTGTTATAAAATGGCAGATAGAAAGGTGTTCTAATAGGCAGGGTGAATTGTAATTTTTATGAAATAATTATTGTTCTGTGACGTTCGCGCGACTGCTCAGCGGGCTTTTTATTTTTTGTGTCAGGCAGTAGCCACGGTTACGCACCGCGCGGAACAGGCGTTCGCCATCATTCACGCGTTTGAACTTGTCCTGCAATCGGCTAAGACACATTTCAAGCCCGCGATAGAGGTCGGGCTCACGTCCGATGTTGCGGATAAGTTCTTCCTTGCTGACCACACGTTCTTCATGGTTCAACATTTTCTTGATCAATGCCGACTCAATAGTGGTCAAGGAAATGCGTAGCCCACCTTTCACCAGCGCACGATCTTGCTGGGTAAGTAGCCAGACATCGGGGCCGCGTAATGCAGAGGATGAGTTAACTGTTTCCGTGGTGGTGTTATTCAGGTCCGGGTGTGTGACGTCTGATTTTAGAGCCGTGATGTTAGGTTTTTTTGACGCGTCGTAAAGTTGTCGGGTCAGTCGATTACTGGCTTCGTAAAGTCTTTTGGCGGCGACATAGTTACTGAGCCACAGATTGAAATTCTGCTCTTTGGTAACGGCGTAGGAACTGGTCGAAGCGTCCGATGTTTTTTCCACGGTTTCGATCAGCGGCCCGCTGTCGACGTCGTAATGTAAAAATGCCACATTTGGCGTGAAATCGTGCAGTGCGATTGACGGGTACGTCGATGTAAATGTGTGTTTCTTGAGAGAACTCATGGCATTCACCGATTCCAGGAAAGTACGGGGGTTCATAAACTATCAGCAGGGGAGAAGTAGGGGCCCTGAAAATAGTCAAAAGGCAAGCGTCTGGCGAGAAGTGCGCTGTCGGCGTGCTCGACGTTGTCGGCGATGAAGGAGACCCGGGTGGTGCTCATCAGCCCCAGCATCTGGTCGTAAAGCCGGTCGAACAGGCCCGAGCGGGTGTTCAGACTGAGCCTGAGGGCCGAGTCTGGAAAAGGCATTTTTATATAGTCATAAAGACTCAAGTCGATCAGCAGGTCGGTGTTTTTTGTATTTAATGTGTAATTGTTATAGGCAAGCTTCAGGTTGCTCTGGTCTTTCAGGCTATACAGTTGACGGATCATGCTCCGGCGTTCCAGCGGGCCCGGAAGGGTGTCCAGTGTGTTTTCAACGCTGACAATGAGTTGTTGTCTGTTTTTTTCCAGCGTGTGTGAAGTATCGATAATTTCCTTGAGCAGGTCCTCATTCATCAACAGCGATTGCTCAACTCGGAAAAACTTGTGGAGGCCCGGGCTTTTGTCCGCGCGCAAACGTTTACTTGTGCGGGCAAATGAACTCGGCCTGGCATGTTGCAGGGCTTCGCTGTAGGCGTCTTTAAGTTGTTCGGAATAAAACGGGCAGGCGTCATCACGCGGGCTGTCGAGCGCAGGCTCGGCGTGGACGCGGATCTCACTGCCCCACAGCGTGCAACTTCGTTCAAGTATCGCTTGCCGCGAAAAGGTGAAGCAGGCTGACGCCTCACGTAATAAGGTTCCGCTATTCACGGTTCGACCGCTCCCTGACGGGGTGGATATGATTAACCGAAGCCAGCCCTCTGCTTAGTTTGTAGCCGTAACCGCGAATGCTCTGAATTATATTGCTTCCGTAATGTGATTTTATTTTGCCACGTAACCGGCTAATCGATTTTTCGAGGGCCCTTGAATCATAAAATCGGGGATTCAGCCCCATTACCACGGCGATTTCATCATGGCTGAGCAATCGATTATGAATGAGCGCTTCCAGTACTTTCATTTCGACAAAGGACACTTCGAGCTTTTTGCCACCCCCGTAGATGCACATGCGGTCCTGATCGAGTAGCAAATCAGTATTACTTAGCCAGTATGTCTCGCTGAGGAACGCGGCAAACAGGGCAAGTTTTTTCTCGGGCGAGCTCTCGACGACCTTTATGCAGTAATCGGCGCCTGCGAGATAATATTTGGTTTTGCTTAGTGTAGTGGCGAAGGTGACAACCAGGAAAATGGTGCTGCCAGGATTTTCCGATCTGGTTTTTTTAATGATGTCCAGCGTTTGGGTGCTGGCAGAGGGGGTGTCGATCTCTATGATGATGGCACGGTAATGTCCATGGCTTGCATAGGGACCGATTAGTTGGCCGTAGGAGCGTGTATCGACTTTTAGATTTTTCGGTACAGTACGAACTATAAGCTCGCTGAAGTCCTCGGATTTCGATGGGGTCCGTGCAATAGCGAGGACGTTGGAAAAATGCATCACGTTGCTCCCTTTTCCGGCATGCGAGGCCGTCAATTCAATCGCTGCAGGCGTTTAGATGTTAATCGAATTGAATACGCCAAAACGTGACAAATTTTAACATTCGGCACTTTATTTGCGGGGGGTAAGGCGGATTTCAGGCGGGTGTTGAGAGCGGGTTTGTGGACCGGAGTACTCATATGCTAGTGCAAATTTTTTAGTGTGCGATAAGTATTTTAGGCGGGTTGATTTTTTTTGGCTGGAATGATTTAAGCCTTCTAGTCCCTTAGCTCTAAAAATGCTTATACGTGACTATTTATAATAATCCAGCAAGGCGATAGCGGGCGTCGTGTGCTGGGGGATGCTCGCGCGGTCGGCCAGGTAGCGCGCCGGCGGTTGGCCGATGGCCTTGCGGAACATGGTGATAAAGCCGCTGGCGTTTTCATAGCCGAGGTCCAGCGCCACCGTCTGCACACTTTCGCCTTTCGCCAGGCGCTGCAGTGACAGGATCACATGCAGTTGCCTGCGCCAGCGGCCGAAACTCAGGCCGATCTCCTCCAGCAACAAGCGCGTCATGCTGCGTTCGCTCATGCCGATGCGTACGGCCCATTCGCCCAGGGTGGCCTTGTCGCTGGGGTTGGCCAGCAAACTGTCGGCCAGGCGCCGCAGCCGAGTGTCCCGGGGCATGGGCAGGTGCAGGGCCTCCACCGGTGCCAGTGCCAGTTCGTCCAGCAGCGTGGCCACCAACCGGCCCTGGGCGCCCTCGGTGTCGTACAGCGGCGGGAAGCTGACGGCCTTGCTGATCAATTCGTGTAACAACGGCGATACCGCCAGGGTGCAGCATTGCCGGGGCAGGGCGCCGGCAGCGTCGGGGTCGACCAACAGACAGTAGACATCCGCTGCCCCCGACCCGCGCGCGGCATGGGAAAGGCCGCCCGGAATCCACAACGCGCACTGGGGGGGCACGATCCAGATACCTTCTTCGATGACGCAATGAATCACCCCGCGCAATGTGTACATCAACTGGCCCTTGCGGTGCTGGTGCGGTGCGTGCTCCCAACTCGCAGAGGTGCTTGAAGCGCTCACTGCAACCACCGCACGGGGAATTGCATCGGCGAGGGCCGGGCGCAAGGGGTCACGGGTTTCGAGGCGGTGGTTGTACATGGCGGCGCGGCGTCTTGGCTGGAATGCGAAACATTCTGGCCATTCTGTGCAATGGCGTCCAGTGATGGCATGGCTATCATGAGAAACATTCTCGTTAAAGGAGCTTCCCATGCAACTCGACAGTTCAACATTCCCCGTGGTGAAAATCGTGTTTGACGCCCCCAGCGACACTCCCCCGCAAGATACCTTTGGCGCATTCGAAGCCTTGTTGCAGCGCGAGGAACCCTTCGTCCTGCTGTACGAGAAAGCCGTGGATGAAAGCACTCACGAGCATTCACACGAAGAACGCAAACAGGCCTCGATCTGGATGAAGAAGCACAAGGTGGCCCTGCGTACTTTCGTCAAAGGCATGATCCAGGTGGAGCCCAGCGCAGCCAAGCGCCTGGCGCTCAAGCCGTTTGCCGTGATGTTCGGCAAGGCGTGGGGCTACCCGTTGCTGGTGGTGGAATCCACGGATCAGGCCTGGGCATTGGCGCGGGATGTGCTGGATACCCAGGTGTCGGATGTGGCGCACTATTGAGTGTGGGGCGCTGCCGTGCTGCCGCGTACTGTGAGTTCGAACGGCACTACAACCTGACGCTCCGACAGCGGCGTTTTCTCGATCAGTGCGATGAGCATCTCGACCGCCTTGCGGCCGAAGATTTCGGCAGGCTGGGCAATGGTGGTCAGCGGCGGGTCGCAGTAGGCGGCGAAGGGGATGTCATCAAAGCCCACCAGGGAAATATCCTGGGGCACGCGCAGGCCCTGTTGCTTGATGCGCTTCAAGGCGCCGATGGCCATTTCGTCGTTCTCGCAGAACAGCGCAGTGGGCCGCTTGGGCAGGGCGAGCATGTTGCCTGCGCCCTCGAAACCGGCGTGCAGGGTGAAGTCGCCGTGGCAGATAAGCGCCGGGTCGCGGGGGATGCCCGCCGCGAGCAAGGCATCTTCATAACCGGCCACGCGGTCACGGGTCAGTGGGCTGCTTTTCGGGCCTTTGATCAAGCCGATGCGGCGGTGGCCGAGGTCGATCAAGTGCTGGGTCATGGCCCGGGCGGCGCCACGGTTGTCGAGGCTGATGGTGGGGTGGCGACCGTCCTGGATCACCTCGCAGGCGTTCACCAGTGGCGGTGAGTCGCTGCAGTCGCTGAATGGGTCTGAGGCCCGCAACTGAATCACACCGTCGGCCTGATGAGCGTGGACCAGTTCGGCGAACTGTTTTTCGATTTCTGCCTGGCCCCGGGTGTCGCACAACAGCAACCGATAACCCGATGCCTGCGCCGCTTGCTGTGCACCGCTGATGACCCGGGCGAAAAACGTGTTGGCAATCGCCGGCACCAGGATCACCAGGTTGCCGGTGCGCCGCGAACGGAATTGCACCGCCATGCGGTTCGGCCGGTAGCCGGTCTGTTCCACGGCGGCGTTGACCTTGTCGCGGGTCTCGGGCAACACGCGTTCAGGGCTGGCCAGGGTCCTGGACACGGTGGCCACCGAGACCCCGGCCAGCCGGGCGACTTCACGAATATTGGACAAGACCACCTCGTTATCAGAACAGCAGCCTGCAAGTTTACCGCAGTCGGGGTTTGACACCGCGAGCAACCAGGCCTAAATTTCCGGCACGATGTAACCGGTTACATCATGATCGGTAATTGCCCATAAAGAGAAGACTTGCGATGACGGTTGCTGTGCAAAAAATAAGAATGGGCTTTGTTGGCGGCGGCGAAGGCGCCTTCATCGGCCAGGCTCACCGCCAGGCGGCGGGGCTGGATGGGTGTTATGAACTGGTGTGCGGTGCCTTCAGCCGTGAGCCCGAGAACAACCGGAGCACCGGCAATGCGCTGGGCCTGCCCGCGTCCCGCTGTTACAGCGAATGGCAGCAGATGCTCGCCGGCGAACAGGCGCTCCCGGCCGAGCAGCGCATGCAGCTGCTGGTGATCGTCACCCCCAATCATCTGCATGCACCGATTGCGACCCAGGCGCTGCAGGCGGGCTTCCACGTGTTCAGCGAGAAGCCGGCCGCGCTCAATCTTGTTGAAGTGCAGGCGCTGGCAGAGGTTGTCAAAAACAGTTCCGGGCTTTATGGGCTGGCACACACCTACCTGGGCTACCCGATGGTGTGGCAGGCCCGCGACATGGTGCGCAATGGCGTGATCGGCGCGTTGCGCAAAGTGATCGTCGAGTACCCACAAGGCTGGCTCAGCCAGGACGTGGCCGGGCAGGGCAACAAACAGGCGGACTGGCGCAGCCGGCCCGAGCTGTCGGGACTGGGCGGCTGCATCGGCGACATCGGCACCCACGCCTTTTCCCTGGCCGAGTTCATCGCCGACCAACCGATCGAACAGCTTTGCGCGAGCCTGGGCATCCATGTACCCGGTCGGCAACTGGATGACGATGCCGCCATGCTGTTCAAGATGGCCTCCGGCGCGAGCGGCGTGCTGATCGCCAGCCAAGTGTGTGCCGGTGAAGAGAACCCGCTGAAGATCCGCCTCTATGGCGACAAGGGCGGCCTGGAATGGCGCCAGGAAGAACCCGCCAGTCTGATCCATCGTTCCCTCGACCAACCGCTGCGCATCCTGCGTTCCGGCGTCGGCCAGCCCTGGCTGTGCGACGGGGCATTGCAGCGCATGCGCCTGCCCGCCGGGCATCCCGAGGGTTACCTGGAAGCCATGGCCAACCTCTACCGCGACTTCGCCAAGGCCATTCGCCAGGGCACCGAGGCCGAAGGTGTACCCGGCATCGAAGTCGGCGTGCGCGGCATGGCCTTTATCGAAGCGGTGATCGCCAACCATCGCGGCGAGGCGAAGTGGACCACCCTGGCGAACCACCCATGAAGGAGACTACAGACATGCGCGGCCCAGGCATTTTTCTCGCCCAGTTCATCTCGGACGAAGCGCCTTTCGACACCCTGGCCAACATCGCCCAATGGGCGGCGTCCCAGGGCTACAAGGCGATCCAGTTGCCCACACTCGGCACCCGCTACATTGACCTGGCCCGCGCTGCAGAAAGCCAGGCCTACTGCGATGAACTCAAGGCGACCTGCGCCCATGCCGGCGTCGAAATCAGCGAGCTATCGACCCACCTGCAGGGCCAACTTGTGGCCGTGCACCCGGCATTCGACACGCTGTTCGACGACTTCGCCCCGGCCCATCTGCGCGGCCAGCCCCAGGCACGGACCGAGTGGGCCATCGACCAATTGAAACTCGCCGCCCGCGCCAGCCAGCGCCTTGGCTTGACGGCCCACGCGACCTTCTCCGGCGCGCTGCTCTGGCCGTACATCTACCCCTGGCCACAACGCCCCAGCGGCCTGGTGGAGCAAGGCTTTGCCGAGTTGGCCAAGCGCTGGCTGCCGATTCTCGATTGCTTCGAGGCGGCCGGCGTCGACCTGTGCTACGAAATCCACCCCGGCGAAGACCTTCACGACGGCGCCTCTTTCGAGCGCTTCCTCGAAGCCGTCGACCACCATCCCCGGGCCAACATTCTCTACGACCCCAGCCACCTGCTGCTGCAGCAAATGGATTACCTGGGCTTCATCGACCGCTACCACGCGCGCATCCGCATGTTCCACGTCAAGGACGCCGAGTTTCGCCCCGACGCGCGCTCCGGCGTGTATGGCGGCTACCAAGGATGGGTCGACCGCCCTGGCCGTTTTCGCTCATTGGGCGATGGTCAGATCGACTTCAAATCGATCTTCAGCAAGCTCACCCAATACGACTTCAACGGTTGGGCCGTGCTGGAGTGGGAGTGCTGCCTGAAGGACGCGCAACAAGGCGCGGCAGAAGGGGCGGAGTTCATCCGCCAGCACATGATCCGCAAGACCAGCAAGGCATTCGATGACTTCGCCGGCGTGACATCCGACGAGCAATCCAACCGACGGCTGCTGGGCCTGCCCGACGCCTGAACAGCGCTTCTGACTCAAAATAACAATAAAACGGTGACCACAATGAAAGCGCGACTGAGCGTCATGATGTTCCTGCAATTCTTCATCTGGGGCGGCTGGTTCGTCACCCTCGGCACCTTCCTCGCCAGCAACCTGGGGGCCAGCGGCGGGCAGATCGGCATGGCGTTTTCCACCCAGTCGTGGGGGGCGATCATCGCCCCGTTTATCATCGGCCTGATCGCCGACCGCTACTTCAACGCCGAGCGCATCCTGGCGGTGCTGCACCTGATCGGCGCGGTGCTGCTGTACCAGCTGTACCGCGCGCCGGACTTCGTCGGCTTTTATCCCTACGTGCTGGCATACATGGTCATCTACATGCCGACCCTGGCACTGGTTAACTCGGTGGCCTTCCGGCAAATGAGCGACCCGGCCCAGGAGTTTTCGCGCATCCGTGTGTGGGGCACCCTGGGCTGGATTGTTGCGGGGCTGGTGATCAGCTTTGTGTTCGCCTGGGATTCGCAGCAGTCGATCACCACGGGCGCGTTGCGCAACACCTTCCTGATGTCTGCCATCGCGTCAGTGGTGCTGGGTTTCTACTGCTTCACCTTGCCGCGTACCGCGCCCTTGAAAGCCGAGGCGGGCAAGGGTGATATCAAGCAACTGCTCGGGCTGGATGCGCTGGGGTTGCTCAAGGATCGCAGCTACCTGGTGTTCTTCATCGCCTCGATCCTGATCTGCATTCCCCTGGCGTTCTACTACCAGAACGCCAACCCGTTTCTCGCGGAAATCGGCGTGACCAACCCCACGGCAAAAATGGCCATTGGGCAAGTGTCCGAGGTGCTGTTCATGCTGCTATTGCCGCTGTTCATCCAGCGTTTTGGCATCAAGGTCGCGCTGTTGGTGGGCATGCTGGCGTGGGCGCTGCGCTATGCACTGTTCGCCTACGGCAATAATGGCGAGCTGGCCTTCATGCTGTTTACCGGGATTGCGCTGCATGGCATCTGCTATGACTTCTTCTTTGTCTCGGGGCAGATCTACACCGACGCGAAAGCGCCGGAGCGCTTCAGGAGTTCGGCGCAGGGGCTGATTACCCTGGCTACGTACGGTGTGGGCATGTTGATTGGGTTCTGGGTGGCAGGGCAGGTGACCGACCACTATGTGGCGGCGGGTGGCAGCCATGACTGGCGCAGCATCTGGTTGTTTCCGGCGGGGTTTGCGCTGGTGATCTTTTTTTGTTTTTCGCTGGCGTTCAAGGGGCGGGAGCGGGTGGCAGCAGAGCCGGCTGATTGATGCATGGCGCCCGCAAAGCGGCGTTGCGCAGCGTTGGTATCGCGCTAGAATGGCCCGGCGCAGCGAGTCGACTGTGCGGCCAGAATGTTTGAAGGAGACGCTAATTGCTGTGCAACCAGTGCGAAGAAGAACACCGGATTGACGAGATGGAGCTGGCGTTTCGACGTCCTGATGCCGTTATGGCGCTATCGCAAGACGACAGAGAGAGTGGGGTCCAGGAGAACAATGACCTGGCCATCATCTGCGGTAAGCAATTTTTCATTCGTGCGTTGCTGCCATTGCCGGTGCTGGGTCGCGAGGAGGTTTTTCACATCGGTATTTGGGTCAGGATCGAGCAGTTGGATTTTGAGCGGGTTTACGAACTCTGGGATGACCCGCAGCAATCAAGCGAACCACCGTTTTCGGTGACGATTGCCAATGACATCCCGGGTCTGCCTGCAACATGTGGGCTCCCCGCCATGCTGAACCTGACTGACCCGGCTAACCGGCCAAAGGTGACGCTGATCGCGAGTAACCATCCGCTGTCGCTTGAGCAATGCCGAGGCATTACGGCGCATCGTGCACACGAATATGTGGTGTGGACACGTTGACGCCACTGCCAGTAGAGACCATAAGAAACGCTGCGACCGAATGCCCGACTCTTCATGGATCGACCAACAGTTAAAGTCTGAGTAAACGAAGACCTCGTTGTGCGCGCCTGCGCGTTTCTACCCCCTGGGTTTCAGGTATCCTCCGCGCCCGCCAATCACTATTTTCCAAACCATGCCAGAACACAACATGCAGGCCCTGTTGGAGTCGATCCTCGACGAAGTCCGTCCACTGATCGGCCTCGGCAAGGTCGCCGACTACATCCCCGCGCTCGCCGACGTGCCGGCCCAGCAACTGGGCATTGCCGTGTATGGCAATGACGGCTCGTCCTACTGCGCGGGTGATGCTCACACCTTGTTCTCCGTACAGAGCATCTCCAAGGTATTCAGCCTGGTGCAGGCCATCGACCATGGCGGCGAAAGCATCTGGGAACGCCTGGGCCACGAACCGTCGGGGCAGCCGTTCAACTCCATGGTGCAACTGGAGTTCGAGCGTGGGCGGCCACGCAACCCGTTTATCAACGCCGGTGCGCTGGTGATCTGCGACATCAACCAATCGCGCTTTGCCGTGCCGATTTTGTCCATGCGTGATTTTGTGCGGCGGCTGTCGGGCAACCCGCAGATCCTGGTCAACAGCGTGGTGGCCGAATCCGAAGCCCAGCACGGTGCGCGCAATGCGGCCATGGCGTACCTGATGAAGTCCTTCGGCAACTTCCACAATGACGTGGATGCAGTGCTGCACAGCTACTTCAACTACTGCGCGTTGCAGATGAGCTGCCTGGACCTGGCCAAGGCATTTTGCTTCCTGGCGAATGAGGGGGTGTGCACCCACAGCGGCGAGCAGATTCTGACGGCGCGCCAGACCAAGCAAGTGAACTCGATCATGGCCACCAGCGGGCTGTATGACGAGGCGGGGAATTTTGCGTATCGCGTTGGCTTGCCGGGCAAGAGCGGGGTAGGCGGCGGGATTCTCGCGGTGGTGCCGGGGCAGTTTACGGTGTGCGTGTGGTCGCCGGAGTTGAATGCGGCAGGCAATTCGCTGGCGGGGATGAAGGCGTTGGAGTTGTTGAGCGAGCGGATCGGATGGTCGGTTTTTTGAAGAGACTTGATCGCTCCCACGCTCTGCGTGGGAGCGCAGCCCTGGACGCTCTGCGTCTGCCTTTGTGACGCGGAGCGTCACGGTCTGCATTCCCACGCGGAGCGTGGGAACGAGCTCAGCGCGGGCTGGTTTGCGCGCATCGATCCAGCGCTTTGTCGACCAGCATCTGCACACCTTCCAGCATCCGGCAAATGCCCAGCGCCACGTTGCGCTGGGTACCATCGACTTCGAAGGCCAGGTGAGCGGCGATGACATTGATCGACGCCAGGTCTTGCGAGGCATTGGCCAGCAAGGTTTCCGTGTCCAGGTCCGTACGCACGGTAAATAATCCATCGAACGGTAGCTCGGTGGGTTCAGGCGGTTGGGGTTGGGCGTCAGGTTTCAGATAGTGGTGAATGGCGCGGTAAGCGGCTTCTTGAAGCCGGTCGGTGTGCGGTGGGGGATTGGGGCTGTCTTTAATCATGGTGAAGCTCCGTCGATAAGTGGAGCCACCACCGTTCGCGGTCAAACGAGGAGGGTGGCAGCTGTACGCGGGTTGACCGACCGGTTATCAACGAACCCGGCATACCCGAAGGTATCCCGCGCACAGCCGCCGCGACACGATACCTCAGGCATAAAAAAAACGCCTGGAATAGGTGTGGGCGTTGCAGTCGTCGATTGGTCGGACGGTCAAATCCGGTCGCTGAATTGGCAGCGACTGCGGGAGGTTAGTCAGCCCGGGTCCGACCGACAACCTGAAACAGTTGTCGGAAAAATCCGAGCATGTCTCCCTCAGTCAGAGACGGTCCATGTTGCACAATCGTGTGGTCCAGGCCACCGCCAAGTCGGTGCTCCGGCTATTGATCGCTCCCACGCTCTGCGTGGGAGCGCAGCCCTGGACGCTCTGCGTCTGCCTTTGTGACGCGGAGCGTCACCGTAGGCATTCCCACGCGGAGCGTGGGAACGAGCTTAAAATCCGAGTGCGTCTCCCTGTCGAGGAGAGTGCTGCTACCATCGACGCAATCCCTCATCAGTCAGAGACAATCCATGTTGCCTAATCGCGTGGTCCAGGCCGCCGCCAAGTCGGTGCTGCAGCAGCTCGTTACGCGGATCACGCCACAGTCCACCGAAGCCTCCATCGCCGAAATGGCGACGCAGATGCTCGCGTATTCCGGCTATCCGCAGACCTGGTATTACGACTGCCCGGCCTTTGTATTGCTGGGTTCGCGCAGTGCGCTTTCGGTGTCGGGACGCGACTATCGGCCCAGTGATGAAGCCGTTGGTTTACACAATCTGATCACGGTGGATTTGAGCCCGAGAGCAGGCAATGTGTGGGGCGACTGTGCCCGCTCTTTCTATGTGGAGGAGGGCGTGTGCCGGGCGGTGCCGGTGGGGGCCGAGTTCAGCAGGGGTTATGAAGTCGAGCACCTGCTACACGCGATGATGCGCACATTCGCCCGGCCTGAAACCACGTTCAACGATCTCCACGCGTTCGCCAATGACCTGATCGCATCCGAGGGTTTCGAGAACCTCGATTTCGCCGGCAACGTCGGCCACAGCATCTGCGAGCAGCGTGACCAAAGGCTCTACATCGAGGCGGGCAATCATCGGCGCCTGGAGGAGGTGACGTGCTTTACCTTCGAGCCGCATGCTCGCGAGCGAGGCGGTCGCTGGGGCTACAAGCATGAAAATATCTATTTCTTCAGTGATGAGGGAAAGGTCTGCGAGCTTTGACGAAGGCGCCGGTCTCCTGAGGACACGCGGCGCCTTCGGTTTTTTCGCGAGCAAGCTCGCTCCTACAGGGAGAGGCGATCCAGCAGGCTGTACCACGCCACGCCCGCGCCGATGTAGAAGCGTTGCAAGCCATGCAGTGGCAACCGCTGCAAAGGCGTTACCGGGTAAGCGAAGTCGGAGCGGCTGTCACACAGGCGCCCGGCCAATTGCTGGCCGAGGCTGGTGCACAAGGCAATCCCGCGTCCGTTACAGCCCAATGCCAGGGTCAGGCCGGGTGCGGGCTCGTGGACGTGGGGCATAAAGTCCCGGGTGATCGCGATCCGGCCCGCCCAGCGGTACTCGAAGTCCAGCTTGCCCAGCTGGGGAAACAACAGTGCCAGCGAACGTTCCAGGTGCGCAAAATCCGTGGGCCCGGTGGGATCTTCGAACAACCCGCGCCCGCCCATCAGCAGGCGGCCATGGGCATCCTTGCGAAAGTAAAGCAACAGGCGCTGTGCGGTTGAGACGGTTTCCTGCCCCGGCAAAATGCTCTCGGCCCCAGGCCCGCTCAAGGGCCGGGTGGCGACGATAAAACTGTTGGCCGCCAGCACACTCTGGGCCATGCCTGGCCACAAGTCGCCGCTGTAGCCGTTGGTGGCCAGTACCACCTGGCCGGCCGACACCTGCGCGCCGCTCGCGGTCTGCAACTTCCAGCCCGCGCCCGCCTGTTGCATCGCGGTCACTGCGCTCTGCCCATGAATGCGCACGCCCGCCGCCTGGGCTGCACGCACCAGGCCCCGAGCATAGGCCAAGGGTTGGATGGCGCCCGCGCGACCGTCCAGCCAGCCACCGGCAAACGCCTGGCTGCCCATGCGGGCGGACACCGCGCCGGCATCCAGGCGCTGCACCGGCACCCCGCGACGCGCCCACTGTTCGGCCCGGGCGTGCAGGCCCGCCACGCCTTTTTCGGAATAGGAAACCTGCATCCAGCCCTTGCGTGTGGGCGCACAGTCAATGCCATGGCGCTCGATCAGGTTGAACACCAGGTCTGCCGAGTTGGACACGGTGTTGATCAGTGGCTCGGCGCGCTCGGCACCGTACATCTGCACCAGTTGATCCGGGTCGTATTTGAGTGTCGGGTTGACCTGCCCGCCATTGCGCCCCGACGCGCCCCAGCCAGGTTCGTTGGCCTCCAGCACGCACACGCTGACGCCGCGCTCCGCCAGGTGCAGCGCCGTGGACAAACCGGTATACCCGGCGCCGACGATGGCCACGTCCACCTTCAATGACTCAGCCAGCGCGGGTGTCGGCGGTGCAGCGGGCGCCGTCGCGGCCCAGAGTGACTTCATGACAGGCTCCGGGTATTGGCCGTCGGGTGCAGCACGCGGCGCAGGAAGTCCTGGGTGCGCGGTTGTTGCGGGTTGCCCAGCACCTGCTCGGCCGGCCCGCTTTCCACGATGTAGCCGCCGTGCAGGAAGCACACGCGGTCGGCCACTTCCCGGGCAAAGCCCATTTCGTGGGTCACCACGATCATGGTCATGCCTTCGTCCGCGAGGGTGCGCATGACCTCCAGCACATCGCCCACCAGTTCCGGGTCGAGGGCCGAAGTGGGTTCGTCGAACAGCATGGCGTCGGGTTTCATCGCCAGTGCGCGGGCGATGGCCACCCGCTGTTGCTGGCCGCCGGAGAGTTGTTCCGGGTAGGCATCGGCCTTGGCCGACAGGCCGACTTTATCCAGCAGCGCCAAGGCTTCTTCCCGGGCCTGTTGCAGCGGTTCGCCCTTGACGTACACCGGGCCTTCCATCACGTTTTCCAGCACGGTGCGATGGGGGAACAGGTTGAAGCGCTGGAACACCATGCCCATGCGGCTGCGCAGGGCGTGTACGGTCTTGCTGCCACGTTGCACGGTTTCGCCGAACACGTTGATGGTGCCGCCATCGTAGGCTTCCAGGGCGTTGATGCAGCGCAGCAAGGTGGATTTGCCCGAGCCGGACGGGCCGATCAGGCACACCACTTCGCCCTTGGCCACGTCCAGGTCGACGCCGTGCAGCACGCGATGGGTGCCGTAGTGCTTTTGCAGTTGGCGAATCTCGATCATGCTTTTTTCCTCCGGCCCAGGTGCTGTTCCATGCGGCGCAGGCCATACACCAGCGGCAGGCTCATCAGCAGGTAGAGCAGGGCGACCAGGGTGTAGACGGTCATGTTCTGGAAGGTGGACGAGGCGATCAGTTGGCCCTGGCGCGTCATCTCGGCCACGGTGATGGTCGACACCAGCGATGAGTCCTTGAGCATCATCACCAGGGTGTTGCCGTAGGGCGGCAAGGCGATGCGAAACGCCTGGGGCAGGATTACCCGGCGCATCATCAGCACCGAGCGCATGCCCAGGGCTTCGGCGGCTTCACGCTGGCCCTGTTCGACGGCGATGATGCCGGTACGGAAGTTCTCCGCCTGGTACGCCGAGTAGGCGATGCCCATGCCGATCACACCCGCCTGGAATGCACTGAGGTGCACGCCCATGTCCGGCAACACGAAGTAGATGTAGAACAGCTGCACGATGATCGGCAGGCCGCGAATCACATTGATCACGGTGCTCGCCGCCCACGACAGCGCCTTGATCGGCGACAGTTTGAGCAGCGCCAGCACCAGGCCGATCGCGCTGCTGAGCAGGAACGACAGCACGGTGATCTGGATCGTCACCCAGGCGCCTTGCAGCAGGATCGGCAGGAAGTCCTGGGCGTTTTGCAGGAATTCAGCCGGGTTCATGGCTGCACCTGGGCATCAAGCCCCCACTTCTTCAGGATCGCGTCCAGGGTGCCGTCGGCCTTGATGCTGGCGATGGCCTGGTTCAGGCGTGCGAGGGTTTCGCTGTCGCCTTTGCGCACCACCAGGCACACCTCGCCGACGTTCACCGGCTTGTAGTCGGCGGCGAGCTTCACGCCCTTGAACAGCTTCTGGCGGATCTGGTACGCCACCACCGGCTGGTCACCCACGGCGGCCTTGATGCGGCCCAGGCTCAGGTCGCGGACCATTTCGCCGATGGAGTCGTAGGTGCGGATTTCCTTGAAGATTCCCAGCTTGTTGAGCATGTCGTAGAAGATCGTGCCGGCTTGTACGCCCACTACCTGGTCCTTCAAGGAGCTGAGGTCGGTATAGGTCGCGTTGTCGTCGGCACTCACGATCAGCCCTTCACCGTAGGCGTACACCGGCGCGCTGAAGTCCACCACTTGGGCACGCTCCGGGGTCTTGAGCATGCCGGCGGCGATGAAGTCGAGCTTGCCCGAGGTGAGGGACGGGATCAGCGCGGCAAAGTTGGTCTGCTCGATTTCGCTGGTGAAACCACCGGCCTTGCCCACGGCATTGGCGACGTCGACCATCACGCCCTGAATGCTGTTGCTCTTGATATCGAGGAAGGTGAACGGCGAACCGCTGGCCGTTGCACCGACTTTGTACGAGGCTGCACCGGCGGCGTGCACGGTGGCCACGCAAAAGGTGGCGCAAAGACCGAAGGCGAGGCGGCGAAACAAGGGCGAAAGACTGTTCATCGGGTTACTCCAGAAGGAAAACGGATCGTCAGTACCGCGAGCGGTTACCGAGCAAACCGCAAGCTCTGTGCCATTTCGATTAAATAAAATCGTTTTACGCTATGGAAATTGAACAAAATGAACCATTCGTATCGGTATGCGATTTTTAGTAGTCGAATTTCGCGATTTCGTGTAGAAATATCGCCACGCTTGATCGACCTGACCGCGAGTTCGCCATGTCCGAAGAACGCAACAGCTTGCACAACCAATCCCTGGAAAAAGGCCTGTCGGTGCTCAAGGCATTCAGCGCACAGCGCCGCAGCATGAGCCTTGCAGAGGTGGCCGAGGCCGCCGGTATGACCAAAAGCTCGGCCCAGCGCATGGTGTTTACCCTCGAGAGCCTGGGTTACCTT
This sequence comes from Pseudomonas sp. Ag1, assembly GCF_000278565.1. Classification (NCBI taxonomy): domain Bacteria; kingdom Pseudomonadati; phylum Pseudomonadota; class Gammaproteobacteria; order Pseudomonadales; family Pseudomonadaceae; genus Pseudomonas; species Pseudomonas sp. Ag1. Next base: position 114,656 of record NZ_AKVH01000099.1, on the reverse strand, counting down.
CGGAAACACTCGCGCACCCGTCATTACCAACTCACACCACGGGTGCTGGAGTTGGGCTTCAGTTATCTGGATGCGCATTCGCTGATTGAAGTGGCTAACCCGTTCCTCTCGGAATTGACCCGCCTGACGGGAGAAACCTCGTGCCTGACCGAGCCTGCGGGTTACGACATGACGTATATCGCGCGGTTTGTCAGCTCGGGCTTCGTGCCGGTACACATGCCGATTGGCTCGCGGGTGCCGATGTATTGCACGGCGTCGGGGCGCGCGTATCTGAGTGCGTTGCCGCAGGATGAGGCGCTGGCATTGATCGAGCACAGCCAGCGGGTGGCGCACACCAGCCAGACGTTGACTGAGGTCGACAGGATCATGGAGTCGTTGCAGCAGGTGCGCGAGCAGGGCTATGCGGTGAATGGCCAGGAACTGTTCCTGGGGGACATGACCATCGGCGCGCCGGTGCTGGGGGCGAACGGTCGGCCGGTGGCGGCGGTGCATGTGGTGGCGCCGACCAGTCGCTGGAGCCGGGCGGATGCAGAGAAACAGTTGGCGCCGGCGTTGTTGCAGTGCTCAAGGGCGTTGAGCAATTCGGCGCGTAACCTGGAGTAACCCGCTCTCAAGAACACAGAAAATCCAAAATGTGGGAGCGGGCTTGCTCGCGAATGCGGTGTATCAGTCGCCAGATGCAGTGACTGGCACACCGCATTCGCGAGCAAGCCCGCTCCCACATTTTGATCTTCATTGTTCTTTGATATTTATGTGAGCCCCAACAAAAAATGCGCCCCTGAGGGCGCATTTTTTTGTTCGGTCAACTATCGCCTGTCAGGCAATCGCATCCCAGGCACGGTCACCGTTCTCGTCTTTGATCCGAGTCGGCAAGCCCATCACGTCCAGCGCCTTCAGGAACGGCTCAGCCGGCAGTTCCTCGACGTTGGCCATGTGCTTCACGTCCCACTCGCCACGGGCAACCAGCAACGCTGCGGCTACCGGCGGTACGCCGGCGGTGTAGGAAATGCCCTGGCTGTCGGTCTCGGCGAAGGCTTCTTCGTGGCAGGCCACGTTGTAGATGAACAGCTCGCGTGGCTGGCCATCCTTGGTGCCCTTGACCAGGTCGCCGATGCAGGTCTTGCCGGTGTAGCCAGGCGCCAGCGACGACGGGTCGGGCAGCACGGCCTTGACCAGTTTCAGCGGCACGACTTCCAGGCCTTCGGCGGTGGTGACCGGTTTTTCGGAGAGCAGGCCGAGGTTTTTCAGCACGGTGAACACGTTGATGTAGTGTTCGCCGAAGCTCATCCAGAAACGCACATTGGGCACGTCGAGGTTTTTCGACAGCGAGTGCACTTCATCGTGGCCGGTCAGGTACAGGTTCTGCGAACCGACCACAGGCAGGTCGTCGGTGCGTTTGACTTCGAACATGGTGTTGCTGGTCCACTGGCTGTTCTGCCAGCTCCACACCTGTCCGGTGAATTCGCGGAAGTTGATTTCCGGGTCGAAATTGGTGGCGAAATATTTGCCATGGGAGCCGGCATTGACGTCGAGAATGTCGATCGAATCAATGCGGTCGAAATGCTTTTGTTGCGCCAGCGCTGCATAAGCGTTGACCACACCCGGGTCGAAGCCCACGCCAAGGATGGCCGTGATGTTCTTCTGTTTGCACTCTTCCAGGTGGTTCCATTCGTAGTTGCCGTACCACGGCGGGGTCTCGCAGACCTTGCCCGGCTCTTCGTGGATGGCGGTGTCGAGGTACGCCACGCCGGTGTCGATGCAGGCACGCAGTACCGACATGTTGAGGAACGCGGAACCGACGTTGATGACGATCTGCGATTCAGTCTCGCGGATCAGTGCCTTGGTCGCTTCCACGTCCAAAGCGTTCAGCGCGAAGGCCTGGATGTCGGCGGGTACCTTGAGGCTACCCTTGGCCTTGACGCTGTCGATGATGGCCTGGCATTTGGAGATGTTGCGCGACGCGATAGCAATACGACCGAGTTCGTCGTTGTGCTGCGCGCACTTGTGGGCCACCACCTTGGCGACACCTCCTGCACCAATGATAAGAACGTTCTTTTTCAATTGCTTTATCTCTCCTTTATCTGTCCGCTTTACGAAAGGCTGGACAGGTAGTCGTCGTAACCAAATTCACGAACCACTTCGACTGTACCGTCGAGTTGTTTCACTACGATGGACGGCATTTTCAGGCCGTTGAACCAGTTTTTCTTGACCATGGTGTAGCCTGCCGTGTCGATGAACGACAGTCGATCGCCGATGGCCAGCGGCTGATCAAATTGGTACTCACCGAAGATGTCCCCGGCCAGGCACGACTTGCCGCACACCATGTAGGTGTGTTCGCCATTGCTTGGCGCCAGCTTGGCGTTCAGGCGATAGATCAGCAGGTCCAGCAGGTGGGCTTCGATGGAGCTGTCTACCACGGCGAGGTTCTTGCCGTTGTAGAGGGTGTCGAGCACGGTCACTTCCAGGGAGGCGCTGTTGGTGATCGCCGCTTCGCCGGGTTCCAGGTACACCTGCACGTCGTACTTCTGCGAGAACGCCTTGAGGCGCTGGCAGAAGGCGTCGATGGCATAGCCTTCACCGGTGAAGTGGATGCCGCCGCCGAGGCTGACCCAGTTGACCTTGTGCAGCAGCGCGCCGAAGCGTTCTTCGATGGTGTTGAGCATCTGGTCGAACAGGTTGAAATCACCGTTCTCGCAGTTGTTGTGGAACATGAAACCGGAGATTTGCTCGATCACACCTTCGATCTTCACCGGGTCCCACTCGCCCAGACGGCTGAACGGGCGCGCCGGGTCGGCCAGCAGGTAGTCGGAGCTGCTCACTTGCGGGTTGACGCGCAGGCCACGGGTCTTGCCTTCGCTGCGCTCGGCAAAGCGCTGCAGTTGGCTGATGGAGTTGAAGATGATCTTGTCGCAGTTGTCGAGCATCTCTTCGATTTCATCGTCGGCCCAGGCCACGCTGTAGGCGTGGGCTTCACCTTCGAACTTCTGGCGACCCAGCTTGAGCTCGTACAGCGACGACGAGGTGGTGCCGTCCATGTATTCCTGCATCAGGTCGAACACAGACCAAGTGGCGAAGCATTTGAGGGCCAGAAGAGCCTTGGCGCCGGACTGTTCGCGCACGTAGGCGATCTTCTGCATGTTGACCAGAAGCTTCTGTTTGTCGATGAGGTAGTACGGCGTTTTGATCATTTTCAGAGCCTGCGGCGGTGCCTGCCAAAAAAGGACACGCATTGTGCCCGCACTTGGGACAGATCGAAAGGTTAGTCAGCGGAATTTGCTGGCCCGGTTATAAGCTGGCCTGTGAATATGACAGCCCGTAGGTATGATGAGCCGCTTTGATAACGGACCACGGCTTGGGCGACGAGAGGTGAGAATGGACGCATGGACGCTGCATTGGCTGGAAGCTTCGGGGAGCCTGGCGCAGTTTCGCCCGGAGTTGATCCGAGAGTTTGAGGTTGCCTACGAGGCAATCGCGCAACTGCTGCCGCCGCCGCGGCTGGACATTCTGATCCAGCGGTTGCCGGGGGAGACCCTTCCGGAACTCGGCCTGGTGGGCCGTGCTTATCGCAGCACGATGTTCAGCATGACCCTTGATCCCGATAACCCGAATTTCCTCACCAGCCTGCAAAGCGGTGCATTGCGTCGACACGTGGTGCATGAGGTGCACCATTGCCTGCGCATGGCGGGCCCCGGTTATGGCTGGACGCTGGGGGAGGCGATGGTCAGTGAGGGCCTGGCCGGGCAGTTTGTGCGGCAGGTGCTGGGCAGTGAGCCGGAGTTGTGGGAGCGGGCGCTTGCCCCCCAGGAACTGCTGAGTGCCCCGGTAGACCGCCAGCTTCTAGACGCCACGTATTACGATCACAGTGAATGGTTCTTTGGTACCGGCGCGCGGCCAAGATGGCTGGGATACACGCTGGGCTACCAGATGGTGGAGGCCTGGCTGGCAAAACAGGGCGAGGTGGACGCCGCCACATGGGTCAATGTACCCGCCCAAGACATACTCGCCAATGCCGCCAAAGCGGGGTTGGTGGCCTGACTTTGAAACACAAGCCCACCAAACAACCCCTATCCCCTGTGGGAGCTGTCGAGCCTCAGCGAGGCTGCGAAGGCGGCGGCACAGCCGATAAAATAAGCTGCCTGACACACCGCTATCGCAGCCTCGCTAAAGCTCGACAGCTCCCACATGACAAAAACGCACCCACACTGACATCAAACCGTCATCTCCCCCCGAACGTATTCAGGCCGGTTGTCGTTGATCACCTGCATGAAGCCTCCTGATCAATTAATGATTTAGCGTGAGTTGCATGTTCGTCCTGTACCGGCTCAAACCCGCAGCGCAGATAAAAGCTTGCGCCCTCGTGGGTGTCGGTAGACAGGCGCACGACATGGAAGGATTGCGCAGCGCGTGCCAAAAGCTGGCCTACCAACGCTTTGCCCACCTGGCGTCCCCTTGATGCCTGTGCGACGTACACCCGGCGCAGCCTGCCAACCTCCGGACCGGCGTAAGGGTCATGGGACAAACCGCCAACGGCGATCAACTGCCCGTTGCTGAATACACCCAAAAGACATTCGCCTGGCTGGTCAAAACGGTTGGCGCCGCTGGACCACTCTGCAACGAGTCGCGTGAGAAACCTGAATCCTTCGGCGACGGCTTCTGCTTCCAATACCAGGATCTCTTCGGGCAACGCCGAGAGGGTGCGTATCGACAAACCGTCCGTTGACCTATCCACTGTATTGACTCAATTCCCTATTCGATGCAGCGACTATAACGCTCTCCTGGTATCACGTATTGGTCTTCAACTTGGTCCACCACCGAGTGGCCAACCGTGCAATCGCCGGCGGCGTCACACCCAGGCTGCGTGCTGATCATGCAGTGGTTTGGTCAGCAGGCGCGGCATGCTAACGTCACGTCTTGACTCTCTATCGCCAGCCCATCCATGAAAATGCCCGATATCGACGCCATCCAGGCGTTCGTCCTGGTCGCCGAACTCAAGAGCTTTACCCGCGCTGCCGATGCTATCGGCGGCACCCAGGCGGCTATCAGCCTGAAGATAAAACGCCTCGAAGAAAGCCTTGGCCGCAAGCTGCTGGAGCGCACGCCGCGACGGGTCACGCTGTCGGCCCATGGCCAGATGTTTTTGGCCAGCGCCCGCCGCTTGCTGGACAACTACCAGGATGCGATGAATTGTTTTGGCCCGCAGAAACGCACCTTGCGCGTGGGCGTCAGCCACCACATTGTCGGCGCCGATCTCAGCCTGTGGCTGCGACGTTTGGCGACCACCGACCCGGACGTGATCGTGGCGTTCAGCCTCGGCACCTCGCGGGATATGTTGATGAACTACGAGCAGGGCAAGCTGGATGTGGCGATGATCCTGCGGCACGACAACCGTCGCCAGGACGGCGAAGTGGTGGGCATCGAACGCTTTGGCTGGATGGCTTCCCACGACTTCGAATTGCGCCAGGGCGGGGCGTTGCCCCTGGCGATCCAGCCGGAACCCTGCGGCATGCGCAGCATGGTGATGGCGGCGCTGGCCGAGCAGAACCGTGCCTGGGAAGAGGCGTTCGTGGGCAGCGGGATCCTGGCGATCGGCGCTGCTGTGGTGGCGGGGATTGGCATCGGCGCGATGGTTGGGCGAATGGCGCCCAGTGGCTGCGTCGACGTGGAGCAGCGTTTCGACCTGCCGCCGCTGCCCAGTCGTGAAGTGGTGCTGTATACGGCGCAGCGGGACTCTCAGGCGCAAGCGTTGATCCGCACGTTGAGCGCCGATATTCCCGCCGATTGAACTAGAAAATCAGACGCCCGGCCCAGGCCATCAGCAGCGCCAGGCTGCCGATGCCGAGGAGTGTGAGCCCAAGGGCTACGAAGTGAACGAGGAGGGTGGTCAGTGGCTGCTGCTGTTCCATGTGAGGGCTTCCTTGGGGCTTGGGAAGCAAAAGTATGCTGAGCGGCCGGGCACCGAAACAGACGCTGCCAGCTATTTCAGTGATAAGCAAAACCAAGGCCCACCCACTCCCGCGCGCATGGAGCGTGAGCGCCGCGCGATCACTCAGGCCTGGGCGGTGCATTTCATCATGAGTGGAACTTGTGATCATCTCAAATAAAATGAGTTTGTCTCACTATCACTCGATCCCGACAATGGCTCCCATACAAACACATTGGAGCTTTACGTCATGGCTGTTGCCCATTCCCTTGGATTCCCGCGCATTGGTCGCGATCGTGAACTGAAAAAAGCGCAGGAAGCGTTTTGGAAGGGCGAGCTCGACGAAGCCGGCCTGCACGCCGTAGGTCGTGAACTGCGCAAGACGCACTGGGACCTGCAAAAGAAAGCCGGCATCGAACTGTTGCCCGCCGGTGACTTCGCCTGGTACGACCAGGTACTGACTCACTCGCTGATGTTCGGTGTGATCCCCGAGCGTTTCCGCCCGGCCGACGGCAAAGCCACCCTGCACACCCTGTTCGGCATGGCCCGTGGCGTCAGTGACAACTGCTGCGGCGGTGCCCACGCCCAGGAAATGACCAAGTGGTTCGACACCAACTATCACTACCTGGTCCCTGAATTCAGCGCCGACCAGCAATTCCAGCTGGGTTGGGAGCAACTGTTCGAAGAGGTCAAGGAAGCCCGCGACCTCGGCCACACCGTCAAGCCGGTGGTCATCGGCCCGCTGACCTACCTGTGGCTGGGCAAGGCCAAGGGTGGTGATTTCGACAAACTCGACCTGCTGGACCGCCTGCTGCCGCTTTACGGCCAGATCTTCCAGCGCCTGGCGGACCTGGGCGTGGAGTGGGTGCAGATCGACGAGCCGATCCTGGTGCTGGACCTGCCGCAGGATTGGAAAAACGCCTTCGAGCGTGCCTATAACCTGATCCAGCGCGACCCGCTGAAGAAGCTGGTGGCCACCTATTTTGGCGGCCTGGAAGAGAACCTCGGCCTGGCAGCCAACCTGCCGGTGGACGGCCTGCACATCGACCTGGTGCGTGCACCGGATCAGTACCCGACCATCCTCGATCGTCTGCCGGCTTATAAGGTGCTGTCCCTGGGCGTGGTCAACGGCCGTAACGTATGGCGCTGCGACCTGGAAAAAGCCCTGGCCACCTTGCAGCATGCTCATGAGCGCCTGGGGGATCGCCTGTGGGTGGCGCCATCCTGCTCGTTGCTGCACAGCCCGGTGGACTTGGGCCGGGAAGACAAGCTGGATGCCGAGCTGAAAAGCTGGCTGGCGTTTGCCGTACAGAAGTGCGAAGAAGTGGCGGTGCTGGCCCAGGCCGTGAACCAGCCTGAAGCGCCGAACGTGATCGCTGCCCTGGCCGAAAGCCGTGCCGTGCAGGCGGCCCGTGCCGCTTCGCCGCGTATCCACAAGCCGGCGGTGCAAGCCCGTGTGGCGGCGATCACCGCCAAGGACAGCCAGCGTGACTCGCTGTTTGCCCAACGTATCGAGAAACAGCGTGCCGGCCTGAACCTGCCGCTGTTCCCGACCACCACCATCGGTTCGTTCCCGCAAACCGCTTCGATCCGCCTGGCTCGCCAGTCCTACAAGGCCGGCAAGTTGAGCGAAGCCGAATACGTCGAAGCCATGCACAGCGAGATCCGCCACGCTGTCGAAGTGCAGGAAAACCTTGGCCTGGACGTGCTGGTGCATGGTGAAGCCGAGCGTAACGACATGGTCGAATACTTCGCCGAACAGTTGGACGGTTATGTATTTACCCGCTTCGGCTGGGTGCAGAGCTACGGTTCCCGTTGTGTGAAACCGGCGGTGATTTTCGGTGACCTGAGTCGTCCGAAAGCCATGACCGTGGAGTGGATCCGCTACGCCCAGGGCCTTACCAACAAGGTGATGAAGGGCATGCTGACCGGCCCGGTGACCATGCTGATGTGGTCGTTCCCCCGTGAAGACGTGAGCCGCGAAGAACAGGCGCGGCAACTCGCCCTGGCGATTCGTGACGAAGTGGTGGACCTGGAAGCCGCCGGGATCAAGATCGTGCAGATCGATGAAGCCGCGTTCCGCGAAGGCTTGCCGTTGCGCCAGGCGCAGTGGAAGGAATACCTGGATTGGGCCACTGAAGTGTTCCGCCTGTGCGCCTCCGGCGTGCGTGACGAAACCCAGATTCACACCCACATGTGCTACAGCGAGTTCAACGATGTGATCGAGTCCATCGCGGCGATGGATGCCGACGTGATCACCATCGAAACCTCGCGCTCGGACATGGAACTGCTGGAGGCATTCGAAGCCTTCGCTTACCCGAACGACATTGGCCCAGGTGTGTATGACATCCACTCGCCACGGGTGCCGGATGCCTCGGAAATGGCCAACCTGCTGCGCAAGGCAGCCAAACGCATCCCGGCCGAACGCCTGTGGGTCAACCCGGATTGCGGCCTGAAAACCCGTGGCTGGCCGGAGACTGAAGCGGCGCTGATTCACATGGTGACAGCGGCGCGTCAACTGCGGGCCGAACTGGCCTGATCCAACACCCGGAATTACACGCCGGGTGAAGATCAAAATGTGGGAGCGGGCTTGCTCGCGAATACGGAGTATCAGCCGCTGGAGATGTCGACTGACCCACCGCATTCGCGAGCAAGCCCGCTCCCACATTGGGTCACCGGCGTTATCAAAATCATGAAATTGCCAGCATTACCCCGCGCAGACTAGAATGCGATCAATTCTTAATTACGCTTGGGCCCCACCGCCCGGCGCGCCCCGGTGATCGGCATGTCGTCTCCCCTCAATCTGCATATCCAGGACCTGTACTGCGAACACCATGGATGGTTGCACCGTTGGCTGGACCGCAAGCTGGGCAACGCCAGCGATGCCGCCGACCTGGCCCATGACACGTTCATGCGCCTGCTGACCCGGCAAACCACCGGCAACCTGGGCGCCGAGCCACGGGCATTGCTGACCCATATCGCCAAGGGCCTGATGATCGACAGCTGGCGCCGCCAGGAAGTGGAACGCGCCTACCTGGAAACCATCGCCCACCTGCCCGAACAGCATGTACCTTCGCCGGAAACCCGCTGGCTGATCCTCGAAGCGCTGTACCGCATTGAGGCGATGCTGCGGGATCTGCCGGAAAAAACCCGCCAGGCCTTCCTGATGTCGCAGATCGACGGCCTGAGCTATCAGCAGATTGCCGATGCCCTGGGTGTGTCGCTGATTTCGGTCAAACGCTACATGCGCGATGCCTTCCTGGCCTGCCTGAGCGTGGCATGAGCCAGTCGATTGATCCGTTGATCCTCGGTGAAGCCGCCGACTGGATGGTGCAGTTGCAGTCCGGCAGCGCCACCGATGAGGACCGCCGCGCCATCACCCAGTGGCAGGGCCGCAGCGCCCAGCATGCCCAGGCCTGGCAACGGGCGCAGGCGATTCTGGGGGACTTCAACAGCGTGCCGGCGGCGATTGCCGGCGATACCTTGAAGCGCATCGGGCGCAAAAAATCCCTCGGCCGACGCCAGGCGCTCGGGTTGTTGCTGGCGGCCGGCCCGGCGGCCTGGCTGGCGTATCGGCAGGTGCCTTGGCAGCAGTGGACCGCCGACCAGCACACGGCCATCGGCGAACAAAGGAACCTCACTTTGCCCGACGGCACTCGCTTGCTGATCAACACCGGCAGCTCGCTGAATATCGCGTTCTCCGAGCAGGTGCGGCGTATCGAGCTGCTCAAGGGCGAAGTGCTGATCACCACCGCCAAGGATTCGGCCCATCGCCCGTTCATCGTCCAGACCCGCCACGGTACCGCCAGGGCCTTGGGCACCCGATTCAGCGTGCGGGTGGGTGAGCAGGCAAGCCGAGTGGCCGTGACCGAAGGCGCGGTGGAGTTGCTGGCGGCGCATGCCGGCCAGGGGGTGATCGTCAAGGCGGGCGAGCAGGGCGCCTTCAGTGTTGACCGGGTAGCCGCCGTCGAGCCGCTGGACGTCAGCACCCTGACCTGGGAGAACGGCATGCTGCTGGCCCAGCATATGCGCCTGGCGGACCTGCTGGATGAGCTGGGGCGTTATCGCGCCGGCGTATTGCGCTGCCATGCCTCGGTTGCCGACCTCACGGTGTCGGGTGCGTTTCCCCTGCGCGACACCGATGCCAGCCTGCACCTGTTGCAGGAAACCTTGCCGGTCAAGGTCAGCAGCCTGACGGGGTATTGGGTGACGGTCGAGCCGCGCTGATCTTTTTCAACTTTCGCTGATACCTTTTTCGTTGTCGCCCGGTGTAGGGGAGAACCCTCAACATTGCTCCGCGCCGACAGGAATGCCCATGACCGCCAGACCGCTCCCGTATTGCCCCCGTCCGTTGAAGGCACTGAGCCTGGCGGTCGCCCTTGCCGCCGTCGCACCGTTGCAGAACGCCCAGGCAGAAGACGCTGCGCCAAGCAGTGCGGCGCGCAGCTATAACATCGCGGCGGGGCCGCTGGGGAATGTGCTGGCGCAGTTTGCGGCGTTGTCCGGGGTGCCGTTGTCGTTCGATTCCACGTTGCTCAACGATCAACAAAGCCCGGGGCTGCAAGGCAGCTACAGCGCACAATCGGGTTTTGCCCAGTTGCTGCAAGGCAGCGGCTACACCCTGCAAGGCACCGGCACCAACGGTTATACCGTGGTGCCCCAGGCCAGAGGCGGTGCGTTGGAGTTGGGCGCCACCACCATCAGCGGTGAAGCGAGCGGGGCGCAGGCAGACACGTATGCCGGTGGCCAGGTGGCACGTTCTGCACGCCTGGGCGTGTTGGGCAATCGGTCCATCAACGACGTGCCATTCAGCGTGGTCAGCTACACCTCGAAAACCATCGCCGACCAACAAGCGCGAACCGTCGGCGACGTTTTGCTCAACGACGCGTCGGTGCGCCAGTCGTCCGGGTTTGGCAACTTCTCCCAGGTGTTCACCATTCGCGGGCTGCCGCTGAGCACCGATGACATCGCATTCAATGGCCTGTACGGTGTGCTGCCCCGGCAGATCATCACTACCGAAGCCCTGGAACGGGTGGAGTTGTTCAAGGGCCCGAATGCCTTCGTCAACGGCGTGTCGCCCTCGGGCAGCGGGATCGGCGGCAGCGTCAACCTGGTGCCCAAGCGCGCTGAAGACACGCCCACCCGCAGCGTCACCCTCGATTACGCCAGCGACAGCCAGGCCGGCGGCCACATCGACCTCGGCCAACGCTTTGGCGAAGACAACCGCTTTGGCGCCCGGGTCAACCTGGCGCGGCACGGCGGCGAAACCGCTGTGGATGACGAAAACAAAAGCTCGCAGTTGATCGCCGTTGCCCTGGATTATCGCGGCGAGCGCTTGCGGGTCTCCACCGACTTTGGCTACCAGAAAGAACGCATCAATAACGGCCGCTCGGTGGTCTACCTGACCGGCACCAAAGTGCCCAGCCCGCCGTCGGCCAAGAACAACTACGCCCAGGACTGGAGCTGGTCGCAGCTGGAAGACACCTACGGCATGGTCAACGCCGAATATGACTTGAACGATAACTGGACGGCCTACGCGGCAGGTGGCGCCAAGCACACTCGGGAGAACGGCCAGTATTCGTCGCTGTATGTCGCCAACGATGGCAGCGCCAAGGTGGGCTTCCTCTATTCACCCCATGACGAAGACAACAAAAGCGCCATGGCCGGCTTGGACGGGCACTTTGCGACGGGGCCGGTGACCCATCAGATGAACTTCGGGCTGTCGGGGATCTGGGGCGAGCAGCGCTCGTCCTACGAGGCGATCCTGCAAGCCAACCGCCAGCCCGGCAACCTGTACGACCCGACGCAAACGCCGCGACCTACCAACACCTATTTCGGCAGTGATATTCACGACCCGCGGGTTGTCGGCAAGAACCGCATCAAGAGTGCGGCGGTGTCCGACACCCTGGGCTTTTTGGATGATCGCGTGTTGTTGACCCTGGGCGTGCGGCGCCAGACCATCGAGGTGGACAGTTGGAACACGGCCACGGGGGCACGGGGTACACCGTACTCCGAGTCCATCACCACACCGGTCTATGGCCTGGTGATCAAGCCATGGGAGCACGTGTCGTTCTACGCCAACCGTATCGAAGGCCTGGCCCAGGGCCCGACGGCGCCACTCACGAACGTGACCAACCCCGGCGAAGTCTTCCCGCCCAAGCGCAGCAAGCAGACGGAAGCCGGGGTGAAGCTGGACTGGGAAAACTATGGCGCCACGCTGGGTGTGTACCGCATCGAACAGCCGAACAACGCGACCACCCGGTTCCCGGGCCAGAAGTTCGACACCTTCACTGTCGACGGTGAACAGATCAACAAAGGCGTGGAACTCAACGTGTTCGGCGAGCCCATCGACGGCCTGCGCCTGCTGGCCGGCGCCACGTGGATGGACACCGAACAGAAGAGCACTTCCAACGGTGCCACCGACGGCAACCGCGCCGCGGGTGTGCCGCGCTTCCAGTACAACGTCGGTGCGGATTGGGATGTGCCGGGCATCCAGGGTGCGGCGATCAGCGCACGGATGCTGCGCACCGGGGGTGAATACGTCAACGCCGCCAACAGCCTGAGCATCCCGGCCTGGACCCGCGTCGACCTGGGGGCGCGTTATGGTTTCAAAGCGGATGACAAATACATCACCCTGCGCGCCAACGTCGAAAACGTAGCGAACAAGGCGTACTGGTCGTCGGCGTCGACGGCCAATAACTACCTGACCCAGGGTGAGCCGCGGACAGTGAAATTGTCGGCGACGGTGGATTTCTGAGCCTGGAAAACCCTATCGGGTGAATGAACAACCCGTGGCGAGGGAGCTTGCTCCCGCTGGGCTGCGAAGCTGCCCCAAAAAAAGGACACGGTGTTCTTTCAGGTGGCTCTCGATTGCCTTATTGGGGCCGCTTCGCAGCCCAGCGGGAGCAAGCTCCCTCGCCACAACAAGGCTGAATGTCCCTCGGTCAACCCGCGTTCACTTCAATCCGGTCAAAGCCCTTGAGGCGATACAGCATCACCGAGATCGCCCAACTGGCCACGAAGATCCCGATGATCATGTAGCCCAGCATCCCGAAACTGTCGTTCAGCGAGCCGATAAAACTCCAGAACGATCCCTTCAGGTCCAACTGGTCACCCATCAACCCCAACGCCTCGATACTGCCGATCACCACCGCAACCACCACCGATACCAGGGTGATGGTCATGTTGTAGTAGATCTTGCGGATCGGTTTCATGTACGCCCAGCCGTATGCCCCCAGCATCAGATGACCGTCGAGGGTGTCCACCAGGGACATGCCGGCGCTGAACAGCAGCGGGAACACCATGATCGCCCACGGCGACAGCCCTTGAGAGGCCTGGGTCGCAGAAATCCCCAACAGGCCGATCTCGGTGGCCGTATCAAAGCCCAGGCCGAACAGGAAACCCAACGGGTACATGTGCCAGCTGCGGCTGATCAGGCGAAACACCGGGCGAAAAATCCGCGCCATGAAACCCCGGTCCGCCAGCAGCAGGTCGAAGTCGTCCTCCACATACGCACCGCCCTGGCGCACATGGCGCCAGGCCTTGTAGATCGCGTGCAGGATCACCAGGTTCATCAAGGCGATGACCAACAGGAACGAGGCCGAGACCGACGTGCCGATCACCCCGCCGATGGCCTTGAACCCTTCAAACCGCGCCTGCATCACCGAGGCCGCAAACGCGACGCCAATGGATGCCAGGACCACCACCGAAGAATGTCCCAGGGAGAAAAAGAAGCCCACCGCCACCGGACGTTTCTTTTCCTGCATCAGCTTGCGGGTCACGTTGTCGATGGCGGCGATATGGTCGGCATCCACCGCATGCCGCAGCCCGAAACCGTAGGCCAGGAGCGCGGTGCCGAGCAACACCGGGTGCTCATGGAACGCCACCAGCGCCCAGATCCAGGCGACCACGTTAATGCCGATCAACAACCCGTAGATGCCAAACAGCTTGGCGCGAACCCGGGTGCTGGAGTCACTGAAAATCTGGGCAAGGCGTAGGATCATCAACACTACCTGTGTGCGTTGGAAACATTCAGACACGTTCCGAAACTTTATAGATTTTGTTTAGAGTGATGATGAAATTTGTGGAGTGAGTGAGGAGAGGATTGTGACGACGATGGAAAATGCAGCAATGGCGGTTATTGAGTTCTGGAAACAGGCGGGGCCCAAGCTCTGGTTTGCCAAGGATGAAGGGTTTGACCGGCGTTTTCGCGAGGCTTTCTACACCACGCATTTGCAGGCGGCCCGGCGCGAACTGGAGAGCTGGATGCAAACGCCGGAGGGCGCGCTGGCGTTGCTGTTGCTGCTGGACCAGTTCCCGCGCAATACCTTCCGTGGCACGGCGCATATGTTCGCCACCGACCCGCTGGCGCGTTTGTACGCGCGGCAGATGGTCGAGGCGGGGATGGACAAGTCGATCGAAACCCCGTTGCGGGCGTTTTGTTATTTGCCCTTCGAGCATTCTGAAGATCCCGGGGATCAACAGCTGTCGGTGGCCCTGAACAAGGACCTTGATGCCAATACCTACCGCTGGGCCAAGGAGCACGCCCGCATCATCGAGCGGTTCGGGCGCTTTCCTCATCGTAATGAGGTGTTGGCCAGGGTCACGACAGAGGAGGAGCGGGCGTTCCTGGAGGACGGTGGCTTTTCGGGCTAGGCCTCGGGTTCAGCCACTAAGTCTCTGACGCCCGCCTGGCGAAAACGCCGCACACCCTTGAGATCAATCGCCCAACGCAACGCTTCAGTCGCCGACGGACGTTCGCCTTGGGTAATCGCCGCGTCATCGGTGGTCAGTTTATTCAGGTAGCCCTTGGCGCCGCCGCGTTCGCTCCAGTAATGGGTGTGGCTGAGCCAGGAGCTGGCGAGCCAGCCTTTCCATTTGCCCACGCTGACCGGCAGGTCCAGTACGCCGGGGCCCATCACCGGGCTGACCGGGCCGCCGACGATGTCGCCAAACAGGCCCAGGGGCGCGGGGAAGTAGAGGTTGGTCCAACGGGTCACGGCGAAGGCCGCGGCATGGTGCAAATACAGGGGTGAAAATGGGCGACCGCCCACGGTGACGGGCAGCCGGCCGCTGTAGCCGTAGCCCTTATCGTCGAGCGTCGGCGGGCAGGCGGGGGCTTCGCGGCGTTCGATGCGGCGCTGGAAGTCGCTCACGCTGCGGCCCAGCAACAGGCTGGCGTGGGCCATCGGGCTGCCGAGGGTGACGAGGTCGGTGATACGCCACGGGTTGCCGAGGTTGCGTTGTTCGATAAAGGCTTCGGCTTGCTGTTCGCGGAACCTGAGGAGGCTTTGCAGGCGGCCGTCGAGGGCGTTTCCAGCCTTTGGCAGCGTGTCCTGGACCACCGGTTGCAGTCGCTCGTGGTTGGCGTAGCGGGCGGCGAGTTCCGGGCCGCCGGGGCGTAACTGATCGTGATGCTCGTGCCACAGGTAGCCGACGATCTCGTAGGCAATCACGCTGCCCAAACTGTGGCCGACGACGATGATGCGGTCGTAATCACCCTTGTCATGCAGGGCGCGCAGCAGGTCGACGCCATCGGCGCGGATCTGTTCGCGCACCACCACGTTCTGCGGGTTGGGGCTCAGGTAGCGGGCGGCATCGCCAAGGTATGACAGTGCCGAGTACTTCAGGGCCAGGCCGATCACCGCCAGCAGCACCGGGATCAGGGCGAAGG
Source organism: Pseudomonas sp. Ag1 (assembly GCF_000278565.1). Lineage (NCBI taxonomy): Bacteria > Pseudomonadati > Pseudomonadota > Gammaproteobacteria > Pseudomonadales > Pseudomonadaceae > Pseudomonas > Pseudomonas sp. Ag1. Next base: position 99,063 of record NZ_AKVH01000099.1, on the reverse strand, counting down.
GGTTGTCGCTGTGGGGGAATCGGCCATACAGCGTCGCCAGGGTTCCGCTGACCAGCAGCACGAGCAGGGCCAGCAAGGCCCAGCGCGTGGCGCGCCAGATCGGCACGATGGCCGTCGGGATATCCCGGCGCGGACGCTTGAAAATGTCCCATAGCCAACTGAGCAGGTGCCCGACCTTGGTGCCCTGCATCTTGTGGGCCCAGTAGTACTCGTAGAAATCGGTGGTGTTGCGACCCGCCGACTTCAACACGCGCAAATCAAAGTTGCGCGAAAACCGGTCGGGTTTGCTCCAGTAGAAAGGCGTCGCCTCGGGGGTGTCCGCCGGGATCGCCGCTTCGACGAAGCCACGCAGGGTATCCATCGGGCGCTGCTCGCCGATTCCGTGGATGACGACAACCGCTTGTTTCATCTAGTGATCGTTCCTTGATCCGCTTTTCGGGGCGTTACGGGTGGGGTTCAAGGGGCCATAGTATTGCCATTATCGATGGTATTCCAGCCAGGAATGCCCCCATAAAAACCGCGCATTTCATTTGCGCGACGCGATCTCGTAGTGTGGTGCTCCCACCAAGGAGATGTCGCCGTGAACCATCGCCCGCTGAGCCTGTACGTTGACGCCCATTTCACCAGTCCCTACGCGATGTCGGTGTTTGTGACCCTGCGGGAAAAGGGCCTTGAATTTGAACTGCTCACCTTGAACCTCGACACGGCCGAGAACCAGACTGACGCGTACACGCACTTGTCGCTGACGGGGCGCGTACCGACCCTGGTGCAGGGTGAGTTTGCGCTGTCCGAGTCGTCGGCGATAACCGAGTACCTGGAGGATGTGTTCCCGCAGGTGCCGGTGTACCCGGCCGAACCCCGCCAGCGGGCGAGGGCGCGGCAGGTGCAGGCGTGGTTGCGCAGTGACTTGATGCCGATTCGGCAGGAACGCTCGACCCTGGTGGTGTTTTACGGGCTCAAGGGCGAACCGCTGTCGCCGGTTGCTGAAGCAGCGGCCCACACGCTGATCAACGCGGCGCAGGCGCTGTTGGCCGACGGTCGCGACTACCTGTTCGGCGCGTGGTCGATTGCCGACATGGACCTGGCCGTGATGCTCAACCGGCTGATCCTCAACGGTGACAGCGTGCCCGCCAACCTGGTGGCGTATGCCCAGCACCAATGGCAACGGCCTTCGGTCCAGGAATGGGTCAAGCAGGCACGACCGTCGCTGTAGTCACACTCCTCAATTACAAAGTGAATCCTGGTCCATGAATATACTGTCGAGTGACTCCCGCCTGCCGCTGTACCAGCGTTTTCGGGATCATCTGATTGAGCAGATTGCCAATAATCACTGGCGCGCCGGTGCGGCTATTCCCCCTGAAGCGGTGTTGTCCACCCAGTACCAGCTGTCTACCGGCACTGTGCGTAAAGCGATCGAGGCATTGGTGGGCGAGGGCATTCTGGAGCGCCAGCAGGGCCGTGGTACGTTTGTGCGCCGCCCGAAGTTTCAGTCGTCGTTGTTCCGGTGTTTCCGCTTCCAGGGCCCGGGCGGTGAATGTCAGCTGCCGCAGAGCCGGATCCTGTCGGTCAAGCCGGTGAAGGCGCCGTTGTCGGTGAGCGAGGTGCTGGGGCTGGCAGCGGATGCGCCGGTAATCTGCATCGTGCGGGTACACGTGCTGGACACCGGGCCAGTGCTGGCCGAGGAAATCTGGCTGCCGCGCGAGCGGTTCCAGGCGCTGCTGGACGTGGATCTGACCCGGCAGGGATTGCTGTTGTACCCCACTTACGAAGAAGTCTGCGGGCAAGTAGTCGCTTCTGCCGAGGAAGCCCTCACTGCCGAGTCCATCGATGACGTGTGGGCCCGCTGGTTGCAGGTGCCGGTGGGCAGCCCGGTGATGGTGATCGAGCGGCTGGCCCGGGATTACGCCGGCCAACCCCTGGAGTTGCGACGCGGCCGTGGCCACGCCGAACATTTCCGTTATCGCGTGGATATACGCTGAGCTTGAGGCGCGGTGCTATTCGGCTTTGAGCAGCACCAGCCAGCTTTGCACCACCCGGCGGTCAAGGTCTTCCCAGTCGGCCATGCCCAGCACCCGGGTGGTGTTCAAACCGCGCAAGTAGCCACGCAATTGCTGGGCAATCGCGTAGACCACTTCCGGTTCGGCGGCGTTGTCCAGCAGCACTTCCTCATAGTCGACCAGGTAATCGGCAACCCGCTCGCGAAACTCCGGAAGCACAGCTTCACGGATGCGATCGAAGGTTTTCTGGTGGGGCTTCATAGGCGTTCCTTATCATTTTGTGTGAGGCGGCCTGCACGACACTATTGCTCTAGATAATAGTCACCATCAAGTATTGCGAGTTCTGTTTTTCTGAAAAAGGAGGACAATTGCCATCATTGAACATGATGTGCAAGGACCCTGCGATGAGGACTTTTACCGGTTTGGCCCTGGTGGCGCTGCTGATGAGCACAATGGTTGGCTCTGCGTCGGCCGGGGGGCTTCAAGCCAGCCACCTGGCGCCAATCGTCGCCAGCCCGGTCGGGTTGCAGCATTCGCAATCGGTCGGCGTGCTCTACAGCGACAACACCCTTGACAACCTTGAGTACCTCGCGCGCTACCACGCCATGGCGGTCAATGGTGCCAAGGGCCAGCTGGACGAGCAGATTCGCCAGGCCTTCGTCGACAGTTCCGACCCGGACCTGGCGATTGACTGGCTGATGGCTTCGTTGCGGCACACCTTTGCCTCGGTCACCCGTTACGACAACCTTGATGCGCTGTTGCAGGCGCACCCGGATGTGGTGGTGATGCTCGATACCTACAACCAATTGCTGACCCAGCGTAACGACCTGGTGGAAGCGCGATTTGTTGCCAAGTTCTATGACCTTGACCTGCAATACATCGCCAAAGCCGAGAGTTCGATGCAAATGCACTTGCCTAATGTGTGGGTACATGACAAAACGGCGCCCCAGATCGCTGCACAGATTGGGCAGCAGCGCGACGTTCAGTTGAACGCATTAAAGCAGTTCGATGCCTCGCTCAAGGCGTTGGTCGCTGCCGGTTAGCCCACTTCGTTTATTTTTCAGGAATTTTTATGCGCGTGTTGTTAGTGCCAGCGATGGCTTCTGCTTCTTTATTGATGACGGGCTGTGCATCCGCCCCCAATGCCCCAACCCTTACCCTGCAAACCGCCAAGGATCCTGAAGCCTACGTGCAGTGCGTGGTGCCCAAGTTCGAGAAAAACGGCATGACCTCCACGGTCACGCAGAATTCGCGGCATGCCCGGATCGTGGTGAGCAGCAAGATCGCCGCGGACAACATCCTCGAAGTCTACAAGTCCCAGGACGGCGGCAAGGTGTTCCTGTACGAGCGCAAGCCGTTGGCATCGACGTTCAAGCCGTCGCGGTTCGAGCATGCGGCGCAGGATTGCCTGTAATCGACTGGGGCCGGTCTGTGGGAGCTGTCGAGCCCCGGCGAGGCTGCGATAGCATCACTGCGGTCTGACAGTGACACCGAGGTGATCCCATCGCAGCCTCGCTAAAGCTCGACAGCTCCCACAGTTGATCTTCATTGTCTTGAGCGAATGATTCAGCTCGGCTTTGGCTCGCTGCTGAACGTCTCGACCGCTTTCACCAACCCCTTGGCCGCCAACGCCACCAACTCACCGCCTTTTTGCGGGGTGGCCAGCGCCGGGTCCGAACCCATGCGCCCATCCGGGAATCGCGCGCGGAAGTCGCGGGCTTCGCGGATCGGGCCGGTGTTGGCGATTTGCGGCGAGTAGTCAGCCGACTTGATCGCGTCCGGGTAGGCCCATTGGGTCACGGCAATCTCCGACGGCGTGGCATGGCTGCCATGGCCCACCGGGAACTGCTGGTGCGCCAGTTCGTTCACGCCTTCCAGGTCCCACCAGTTGCACAGTTTCAGCGCATAACCCGACGGGCGCCCGCTGAAGCTGGCCTCGGCATACAGCTCGGAGAACGCCGCTTCGATCGAGGCAATATTGCCGCCGTGGCCATTGAGAAACAGGATCTTCTCGAAACCATGGCCTGCCAACGAACGTACCCAATCGCCAATCGCCGCGATAAAGGTCGAAGGGCGCAGGGAAATGGTGCCCGGGAAGCCCAGGTGGTGCTGGGCCATGCCGATGTTGAAGGTCGGGCCGATCAGGATGTCGGCGTTCTTCTGCGCTTCATGGGCAATGATTTCCGGGCACATCCAGTCGGTGCCCAACAGGCCGGTGGGGCCGTGTTGTTCGTTGGAGCCGATGGGAATCACGATGCTGCGGCTGCGTTCCAGAAACTGGCCAATCTCGATCCAGGTGGATTGATGTAAAAGCATCTCAGGTTCTCTCTCTCATCAAGCCCAGGAACACGGTGGAGTTCCTGGTGGCGTGAGCCGCATGGTGCACGGCAACAGCGAGAGCATCAACCGCCTTTGACCGTACCGGCACTCGCCATCTGGCGCGGCTTGCAGTTGAGGTAAGCCGAGGACTTCAGCCAGCGCTGGTCGGGGTACCAGGAAAACATGAACTGGCCGTCCTTGAGCTTGTCCACCACCTGGCGCGCTACCTGCGGGCGTACGGCGGGGCAACCCTGGCTGCGGCCGATACGGCCTTCGCGCTTGCTCCACAACGGGCTTACATAGTCGGCGGCATGGATCACGATGGCGCGGTCCCGTGCACGGTCATTGAAACCCGGCTCCAGGCCGTCCATGCGCAGCGAGTAGCCGTGGGCGCCTTCGTAGCTCTCTTGGGTGCGGAACAAGCCAATGCTGGACTGGTAACTGCCTTCACGGTTGGAGAACTGGGTGGCGAAGTTTTCCCCGGATTTTTGTCCGTGGGCCACCAAATCCCGCAGCACTAATGTCTTCTTGCGCAGGTCGAAGATCCATAGGCGACGAGCGGTCGAAGGTTGGGAATAGTCGATCACCGCCAGCCGGTCGGACTGTTCGATGCCATTGCCCACCGCGCATTGCATGGCGCTCAAGGCTCTTTTCAGTACATCGGGGTTGAGTTCTGGAGCGGCGTGGGCGAGGCTGCTATACAGAGTAAGAGGTTTACCCGTGTCTGCGAGCGCAACGGTGCTCAGCGAGGCAAAGGTCGAGATGATCAGGCCGAGTCGGCAGCAAAAGGTCAGCATGTATAAAGCATCTCCGCCGTGGATGGGAGCTAAGCGATTGTTCAAAAAACACGCATGTTACTTGAGCATTTGCCTGCTCGTTGCACCGCTGGTCGCGACAGCCGAAGACCTGTTGGTGGTGTCGCCGGCCCCGGTGCAATTGGCGCTCTCGCAATTGTCGACCGTTTGCCCAGGCCCGGACGGGCAGGTCGATGCGCCTTCCCTGGCGCGTTTGCAGGCGTTTTATCAGCAGCAGGGCGACGTGGTGCTGTGGTCCGAGGGGGATCGCCGCGCCGCATTGCTAGCCCAACTGCAGTTGCTGGCCGACGATGGCCTGGACCCGACTCACTATAGACTGCCCCCGGCGGATGCCACGGGGAACGTGCTGTGCATCGACATCGGTACCAGCCAGCAGTACCTGCAAGCCCTGCAGGACCTGCATTTCGGCCGCTTGCAGCAGTCGCGCTTCGAGCCCGTCTGGCATTCGCAACCGGCCCCGGACCCCGACACCCAATTGCTGGCCATGGCCGAGGCCGGCATGCAGAGCGTCGCCCAAGCCTTCGACCAGGCCCGCCCGAGCGCGCCGCTATACCTTGGCCTGCGCAGTGCCTACGCCGCCTTGCGCCAGCAACCGTTGCAGCATTGGGAAGCCGTGGCCAGCGGCCCGTTGCTGCGCCCGGGCATGGACGATTCGCGGGTGCCGCAACTGGCGCGGCGAATGGTCAATGGCGGCTACCTGAGCGCCACCTCCGCGGGGACGCAATACCGTGGCGAGTTGGTCAACGCAGTCAAGACCTTCCAGCAGAGCCATTCCCTGCAAGCCGACGGCGTGATCGGCCCCGGCACGGTCACCGAGCTGAACATCAGCCCGGCGATTCGCCGCGAACAATTGCGCATCAACCTTGAACGGTTTCGCTGGCTGTCCCGGGACCTGGAACCCGAGGGCGTGCTGGTGAACGTGGCCGCGGCGCAACTGAGCTTCTACCAGGGCGGCGTGCCCGTGTGGCAAACCCGCCTGCAAGTCGGCCGCGCCGACCGCCAGACGCCGCTGCTGAAGTCGCGCATCACCCGGCTGACCCTGAACCCCACCTGGACCATCCCGCCCACCATCATGCGCGAGGACAAGCTGCCGGCGATCCGCCTGAACCCCGAATACCTGCGCCAGCAGAACCTGCAAGTGCTCGACAGCCAGGGCAACCCGCTGGCACCGGAACAGGTCGACTGGTCGCACCCCGGCAACATCCTGCTGCGCCAGGGCGCCGGCCCGCGCAACCCGCTGGGCCGGATCGTGCTGCGCTTTCCCAACCCGTATTCGGTGTACTTGCACGACACGCCGAGCCAGCCGCTGTTCTCCAAAGGCCCGCGGGCCTTCAGTTCGGGATGTGTGAGGGTTGAGCAGCCGCTGCTGTTGCGCGACTTCCTGGTGAGCCCGGCGGAGAAGATCCGCACCGAAGAATTGCTGGCGACGGAAACCACCCACGAGTTCCGGCTCGCGACGCCGGTACCGGTGCTGCTGGGGTATTGGACGGTGCAGGTCGATGGCAAGGGCGCGTTGCTCTACGCGCCGGACATTTACGGGCGCGACCCGGTGTTGATGAAAGCGTTGGAGAGTGCGCTCTAGGCGCTTAGCTGAGCGTTGATCATCGTCAGCGCCTCATGGGGAGGCAAGCGCGCCGTATCGACGGTCAATGGCGACTCGGCCCATGGCTCATATTCATGGGCCAGGACGGACTGCCAGGTGGGCGGCGTGAGCCCCGGAATATCGCTGGTGCGTGATTCCACGCGGCGTTGGTGTTCGTGTGGGTCGGAGCACACCACCTGGATATTCACCAGCTGCATACCGGCGCTTAGCGCAGTGTCGCGCCACGCGTGACGACTTTCAGCCACCGGGTTAACGCAATCGACGACAACCGTGTGACCCAGCAACAGGTTGCTCAACGCCAACGCATTGGCCACCTGGTAACCGCTGCTGCCCACACCTTGCTCCAGGACCCCTGCATCGCGGATGGCCTGCTCGATGGTGTCGATGCGCAGATACACGGCGCCGGATTGGCCGGCAAGGGCCTTGGCAATTGTGGTCTTCCCGGTGCCGGGCAGGCCGCTGAACACAATAAGCATGGTCGATCCTTCGAAGGGGTGAGTCGGCTCAGTCTACCGGGCGACTCACTTCAAATAACAGGCGCTGATCCAGTCCGAAGGCTTGGGCGCGAGTTGTTCGGCGACCGGCAAATACCGGGCGTCCAACTGCGCCGCCAGCCAGTACAGCGTATTGCTGCTTTTCGGGTTCCATTCGCCGCTGTAGCCAGGCTCACCTACGCGGGCCCGGTCCCGGTCGAACTGCACGTGGGTATGCACGAACTCTTCGTGGCTGCGCTGGCCTTTGGCATACGGCGCCAGCCAGTCCAGTGCTTCGCTCAGCGAGCCACCGTGGGGCGCGGTGACGTCCAGCCAGTTGCCGCCAATGCCGTAGGGCTTGGCCGCCAGCGCCGCCTGCACCAGCGGCTCCAGGTCGTAGACCACATAGTGCAGGGCGTCACGGTCCTGGAAGTCGCTCACCGAGCCGTCGGGCAGTACGTTGTCGTTGATCTGTTGCCGGAACAGCTGGAAGGCCTGTTCGAGCATCTCGCGGTCGCCCAGTGCAGCGGCGGCCACCGTGACCAGTTTTACGCGGTGGCTCTGCCAGTTATTGGTGTTGGTGGCTTTCTTTTCTCCGTGGAACTGCTTGATGCGCTCGATATAGCCATTGCCCAGGTTGGTCAGCAGCGCGCGGGTGGCGTCGCGGGTCTGGGGGCGAAGGTCGCTGGCGGTGAGGGCGTAGGCGCTGATCAGCATGTCGAGGTTGGTTTCGTCGATCGGGTTGAAGTCCGGCTGGTAGGTGCTGGCCCACGCGCTCAGGTAGTCATCCACTTGCTTGAGGTAGCGCGTGTCACGGCTCAGGCGCCAGGCCAGGGCCGCTTGGCGCATGACTGGCCAATCCTTCTCGGCGGCGATGCTTTGCTCGCGGATGCCGTGGTTCGGCAAGGTACCTTCGGTGTGCAGATGGGGCAGGGCGTCGGGCTGGTCGCCGAGGTGGCGCTGGGCGGCAGCCAGCAGCGATTTGGAGGTCGGATTCGAGGTGGCGGGCTGGCAGGCACTCAGGACCTGGGGCGCGGCAAAGGCGGCGTTGGCGAACGCGGCGAGCAGCGCGGCGAGGGCCACGGTGTGCAGAGGGCGTTGGAGCATGCTGTTCCTCAGGGATGGATTGACCCGATCGGGGCGCAGCCACGCTACCATGCCCGTGATGGGAATTTGATGAAATACCCGCCAGCCCTCTATCCTTGCAGGCCTTGCCCGGTCGAGAACAGGACGCCCCATGACTTTGCAGTTCGTGAAGATGCACGCCCACGGTGATGATTTCATCGTGATCGACCGGCGTGGCCAGGATGACCCGATCACCGCTGAAATCGCCCGCCGCCTGGGTGACCGTCATCGCGGCATCGGCTTCAATCAATTGGCCGTGGTGCTCGATTGCGCTGACGCCGCGGCCCGCATCACATTCTGGAACCCCAACGGCACCCCGCTCGACACCTGCGGCAGCGCCACCCGTGGAGTGGCGGACATGCTGATGCGCGAAGCCGGCACCGCCACCCTCGTGCTGCGAACCAACCGGGGGCTGCTGACCTGCGTGCGCGAATCGGCGCAGCGGGTGTCGGTGGACATGGGGCCGCCGTCATTGGGCTGGGAAGCTATTCCGCTGGCGCAAGCGATGGACACCGAACGCTTGCCGCTGGAGGGTGACCCGGCGGCGTGCAGCATGGGCAACCCGCATTGCACCTTCTTTGTCGATGATCTGGCGACGGTCGATATTGCGGCGGTTGGCCCGTCACTGGAAACCCACCCGTTGTTCCCCAACAAGACCAATGTGCATTTCGTGCAGGTACTCGACCGGGGTCATATCCGCCTGCGCATCTGGGAACGGGGCGGCGGTGTCCCGCAAGGCTCGGGTTCGTGCTGTTGTGGCGCGGTGGTCAACGGGATTCGTCGTGGGCTGCTGGATGACACCGTCGACGTGCAATGCGATGGCGGTACCGTGACGGTGCATTGGGATGGGCGCGGCGGCGTGGTGTTGACGGGGGCTGTCCAAACCGTTGTTCACGGCACGGTGGCGGCCGCGCTCATGGGTGGCGCAATGGAAAGTGCACACTGAAGGTGGTGCCCCGGTCCGGGCTTGAGCTCACCGAAACACCTCCATCATGGGCCTTGGCAATTTCCCGCACGATAAACAGCCCCAGGCCAACGCTACGCACCTCACTGTCCTGCTCCGTGCCTCGGGTCATGGGCTCAAACAAGCCAGCCATCAACGCTTCGGGAATCGCCGGCCCCTGGTTATGCACCGAGAGCCGGCTCTCTTGTGCGTCCTGGTGCGAGGTGACGGTAATCGGCTGTTGCAGGTCGCCGTACGCCACGCTGTTGGCCACCAGGTTGCCGATGATTTGTTGTATGCGGTCGGCATCTAGGAACGTGCGGGCGCTGCCCGTGGCGTGATGTTCGAGGGTCGCCGTGGGGAACGCCACTTGCAACTCGTCGAGACTGTCACGGGTGACGGCGTGCAGGTCGAGTGCTACGGGATTGATGCTGATGCCCTGGCCGACTCTGGCCTGGGTGAAGTCCAGCAAGTCGGCGATCATCCGCTGCGCCCGTTCGGTGGACAGGCCGATATGCCCCAGGAGTTGGCGCTCCTTGGGGCTGCGCTCGCCACGGGCGAGGAACTCCGAGGCCATCTTGATCGCGGTAAGCGGGTTCTTCAGGTCATGGCTGACAATCGCGACCATCTGCTCGGCAAACAGCGCCCGGCGCTGGGCGATTTCATAGGCGCTGCTCAGTTCGGCCTGGGCCTGCTGCAGCGCGACTTCAGCGGCGGTCTTTTCCTGCAGCAAGGCTTCAGCCAGTTTGCGGGCGTTGAGCAATTCGCGCTCGTACTTGTCGCGGTCGGTGGTGCCGAAAAGGGCCAGTTCGTTGTAGGCAATACCGGCATGTTCGTGCCTGACGCCGTTGAGCAATACCGTGACGGTGCGCCGGTCACGGTGCAGCAGGTCGAGTTTCACTTCGGCGATGGAGCCTTGCATTTTCATCAGCGGCGCCAGGTGCGTCTGATGGAAGATCCGCCCGCCCGTCGTCAGCAGGTCCTGAAACCGCCGTTCTTTCAACTCATCGAGGCTGAAGCCGGTCCAGTCGCTGAAGCACTGGTTGGCCTGCACGATGGTGCCGTCTTCCCGGGTAACCACCAAGGCGCAGGGCGCGCCGTCGAACAAACGTTGAGAGTCCGGCAACGACAGGTTATCGGCTGGCATCGGCACCCACCCATGGCAACAGGAAACTGTCCATGGCCGCTGAGCAGGCCCCAGGTGCACTCATGTGCGGGCAATGCCCCACGTTATCGACCAGGCAATACGTGCTGGCGGGCAACGCCGCGTGCAGGTATTCACCCACGCAGACCGGTGCGATCAAGTCGTCGGTGGATTGCAGAATCAGGGTGGGGGTCATCAGGCCTGCGATGTCCTGGCGGTTGTCCGACAGGAAGGTTACCCGTGCGAAGCGCTTGGCGATGTCCGGCTCGGTGCGGCAGAAACTGTTGGTCAGTTCTTCGCCGAGGGCCGGTTGCCCGGGTGCGCCCATGATTACCGGGGCCATGGTGCTGGACCAGCCGAGGTAATTGCTGTCGAGGGTATCGAGCAACGAATGGATATCGTCGAGGGTGAACCCGCCCGTGTAGTCGCCGGAATCGATATAGCAGGGCGAAGGACCGATCATCACATGGGCGGCGATTGTTCCGGGCGCCTGGCGATCGGCCAGGGCGCCGATCATGGCGCTGACGGAGTGCCCCACCAGCACCACCGGGCCCGCGGCGTATTCATCAATGACCTCACCCAGATCATGGGCGTAGCCGGTCAGTGAGCTGTATTTTTCGCTGTCGTACGCGCTCAGGTCAGATTGGCCAGCCCCCACCAGGTCATACAGCACCACGCGGAAACGGCCGGTGAAGTGAGGAAACAGATAATTCCACATGGTTTGATCACACCCGAAGCCATGGGAGAAAACCAGGGTCGAGGGACCGCTGCCATACACCCTGACGTTGTTGCGCTGCTGAAGGTCCATGGCGTTCTCGTGTAGGGCGTGTGTGGGGGTGGCGTAAGTCTAGATAGTCGGTGGCGTCGGGTCACCTGTTTATAGCGTCGATAGGGTAAAGTCGGCCGATTCAGGATGAAACTTCAGGTAACAAAACATGATGGTGTTCCTACGGCGATGTGTCTTGGGCTTGCTACTGATCGTTTCCGGCTCGCAGGTGTGGGCCGATACCGCTCCCCCGGCGCCGGTCACGGTTGCGCTGGACCAGCGCGTGATCGACCTGACCCAAACCCTCGACGCTGCCACTCAATCGCGTATGACCACGCAACTCGCCGGTCTGGAACAACGCAAGGGCGCACAGGTGGCGGTGATGCTGCTGCCGAGCACCCAGGGCGTTGGCATCGAGGACTTCGCCAACCAACTGTTCCGTGCCTGGAAACTGGGGCGCAAGGACGTCAACGACGGCATCCTGCTGCTGGTGGCGAAAGACGATCGCAAGGTTCGGATCGAAGTCGGTTACGGCCTGGAGGGCGTGGTCACCGACCTGCTGGCCCACCGCATCATCGAGGAACACATCACCCCGGCGTTTCGCCAGGGCGATTACGCAGGCGGCGTGCAGCAAGCGGTGGACGACCTGACACTGTTGGTGGACGGGGGCAATTTGCCCGAGGTGGCCAAGGCCGGTTTCCCGCCTGAAGCGTATGCGGTGCTCCTGGCGTTCATTTTCGGCGGGGTGGTCGGGGTATTGATGGGCGCCGAAAAACTCCCTTGGCGCCGGGCCCTGATGGCGGTGGTCGTTGTCACCGTGGTGCTGGTCGCGGTTGCGGGCGGCAAGGACTGGCCGGTCTATTTGCTGTTGCTGCCCCTGTGCATGCTGATCGGTGGCGCTACTTTCGGTGCGTTGTGGCAGGCGAGGGCGGCGTTTTACACCGTGCTGGTGCTGTTGGGCTACATCGCCGGCGTGCTGCTGACCGATAACTTCGTGCGCGAGATATCCCTTATTCACAGGCTGGCTTATCCATTCGCAGGGTTGCTGGTCCTGGGCCTGTATCTCGGCCTGTTCCTGGTGATGAAGAGCATGTGGAAAGAGAGCCAGGGTGGCTTTATCGCGCGGCTGGTGGCGGTGCTGGTGGTGTACGGGATCGTGGGGGCATTGATTGACAAGGGCGCCACGGGATGGCTGCTGGCGTTTCCCTTCGCTTCGTTCGCGGCGCTGTTCATCTTTGCCCACGGTATCAGCGGCGGGTCGGGGTCGGGGTCGGGTGGGGGCTCCAGCTCCTCCGGTTCGAGTTCCAGTTCCAGCAGCAGCTCATCGGGTGGTGGTGGTTCCAGTGGTGGGGGTGGGGCGTCGGGGAGTTGGTAAGCCTCCCCCGGAAGCTAGGCGGGCTTGTAGGCAATCCAGCCCTTGAAGCTGAAGCCCGCGTAGAACAGTTCCACACCTTCGAAGCCTGCCTCCCGTAGCAGCGCTTCATCGTCGTTGGGTGACAACACCGGCAAGTGGCTGCTGATGGCGGCAATCGCCCGCTGGGCATCTTCAGCCGGTACGCCGGAATCCACGGCATAGGCTGCATAACGCTTCAGCCAGCGCGCTTTTTCCTCTGGCGAGGATTGGGGGAAGCTGTGATGCGCCGCAATCAAAGGCGCGCCCGGCGACAAGCGCCGCCACAGCTCTTTCAGGGTTTGCAGACGCTCTTCGGCCGGGATGAAATGCAAGGTCAGCAAGGACGTGGCGGCATCGAACGGCCCCTCGGGCGCGGTATCGATATAGCCTTCATGCAACTGCACCCGGGCCATCAGCGGACCCAAGGTGGCCTCGGCCAGCTTCAGCATCTCGGCAGACGGGTCCACCCCCACAAACTGCCACTCGGGCTGGCTGTCGGCAAACTTCTTCAACTCCAGGCCGCCGCCTGCACCGAGTACCAATACCTTGCCGGTGGCTGGGACGCTTTCGCGCAGCAGCAGCGTGCTCATGCGCTGCAAGGACTCGAAACCCGGCACCAGCCTCACCGGGCCTTCGGCGTAGCGGGCGACAGCGTCGGGATCTGAAAACCAGGTCATTGCTGGCTCCTGTTGGCGGGGGAAGCGACAACCCTACTGGGGCAAATTCAGGCTGGCAATTGAAGAGATGTGCAGTTGTGTTAAAACGTTGCCTTTGCTGATTTTGAGAGTACCCCTCGAATGCTTCCCGACATGCTTATCCGCGATGCACGGCCTGAAGACGCGTTATGCGTTGGTGTGCTGGGCATGCAGGTTTTTCTCGATACTTACGCCACCGAAGGCATTCGCGACTCAATCGCCGCCGAGGCGCTGCAAGCGTTTTCGCCCCAGACGATTTCCGCGCTGATCGTCCAGCCGGCTACGGCCATCATCGTCGCTGAAGCCAACGGGCATCTGGTGGGGTTTGCCCAGGTGGCGATGGACACCGGCCATGCGCTGATCTCAACCCCGAAGGCGGCGGAGTTGCAGCGGCTCTACATCCAGGAACGGTTTACCGGGCTCGGACTCGGCTACCGTTTGCTGCAAGCGGCTGAACAGCGCGCAGGGCAGGGTGGCGCTTCTTTGTTGTGGGCGACGGTGTGGGTCGGCAACGAGCGGGCGCTGGGTTTTTATCCGCGTCGTGGTTATGAGCTATTGGGGGCGCCTACGTATACGTTCCAGAATGAAACCCATGAAAATCGGTTGTTTGGCAAAAGGCTTGGCGTCTAGCCGTCAGAGCGTTTTGCTGAGGAAAACCCGGCTGCTGCCTTGCGGGTCGCATGGTATTTCACCAAAACGTACCCAGCCATTCTTCTCGTAAAATTCCGGGGCCTGGAAACTGATGGTGTACAGCACCGCCGAGCGGCACCCTCGGTGACGGGCTTCGTCTTCGAACGCCTTCAGCAGCGATGTACCCAGGCCTGAACCACGCAGCGCATCGGGCAAATGGAACAGGTCGAGGAACGCCATCCCGAGGCTGGTTTTGCCGGTGATGCCGCCGAGGGTTTCACCGGTGTCGGGATCCTTGATCAGCACCGTCAACGGACGTCGGTCATTGGAGCCGGTGATGTGTTCGTTGAAGGCGGCGAGTCCCTTGCCGAGAAGCTGCTCGGCTTCGGCGTCTGGTTGGTCACCTATCTCAATCAAATGCTGTTTCATCAGGTTCTGCTCCCTGTCAAAGCCGTTCCCGCACCATCCGCATCAGCCGTTCACCCACCTGATCCACGCCTTTGTTTTGCGCAACCACCTGGGCACCTTCCATCAACAACGTCAGCTCTTCAGCCAGCTCCCCGGGCTTGCTCGCCTTGAGCTGCGTACACAGCAGCTTCACCCGCTCAAACTGGCGTTTTTTATGCGCCTGGATCAGCGCTCGCGCAGGGTGATCGGCCTCCGGAATTTCCGCGAGGGTGTTGGTAAACGGGCAACCGCGATAGCCCGCCCGTTCCAGGTCTTCGACGATAAAAACCGCCAAGCCCAGCAGCTGTTCCCTGGGGGAGTCGGGGTGTTGCTGCGCCAGGCCATCCAGCACATCGCTGTAGCTTTCCGTCAGGCGCTCCAGCCACTCCAGCACCAGCGCATCCTTATTCTCGAAATGCCGGTACACGGTCATCTTGGTCGAGGCGGCCAGTGCCGCAATGGCATCCACGCTGACACGGGTGATGCCCTGTTCGACAAACAGCGTTTGCGCCGCATCGACGATCCGCTCGCGGGGCGGCATTTGAGGTGTCCGTTGCGCACGCATGCACATTCTCCACTTGACAGCGATACCATTGAGTATCGCATGATACTTATCGGTATCGTCCGATACCGAAGAGTATTCATCATACCCGTTTGGAGGGTTTCATGTACCTGTCTGAATATGCCGATCAGGATGCTACCGGCCTGGCACGCCTGATCCACACCCACGCTGTCAGTGTCGACGAGGTGCGCGCGGTGGCCCTGCAAGCCATCTTAGCCGTCAACCCGCAGATCAACGCCTTAGTGGAAGCCTGGGACGATGAACCGGTTGCGGCCCAAGGCCCGTTCCATGGCGTGCCGCTGCTGCTCAAAGACCTGGGCGTCAGCGCCGCAGGCCGCCGCAATGAACTCGGCAGCGCGCTCGCGCAGGGCTGCACCGCCGATGCCGACTCGGAACTGATGACCCGCCTGCGCCGCGCCGGCCTCATGCCGTTGGGCCGCACCACCACCCCCGAATTCGCCGCCAGCACCACCACCGAAAGCCGCTTTTCAGGCCCCACCCGCAACCCGTGGGACGTGCAGCGCAGCGCCGGTGGTTCCAGCGGCGGCTCGGCAGCGGCGGTGGCGGCGGGGTTGGTACCGGTGGCGCATGCGACCGATGGCGGCGGCTCAATCCGCGTACCCGCGTCCATGTGCGGCCTGTTCGGGCTCAAGCCCAGCCGTGGTCGCGTGCCCATGGGGCCGGACGTCGACGAAGTCTGGAGTGGTTTGGCAGTGCACGGGGTATTGACCCGTTCGGTACGCGACAGCGCTGGCATGCTCGACGCGATCCATGGCGGCGCGCCTGGAGATCCGTTTCGCATAGCACCGCCAGAAAACAGCTTTTCGGCGCTTGCCCAACGGGCGCCCGGTTCGTTGCGCATTGCCCTCCAGAGCCTGCCTTTAAACGGGCAGAAGCTGCATCCGGCGGTGGAACAGGCGCTGTTCAATACCGCCAAACAACTGGAAGCACTGGGTCATCAGGTTGAAGAAATCCAGCCGGACATTGGCGTCAGTTGGGAGGCGTTTGTCGAACTCAATGCGCGCTTCTGGTCGTCGAATACGGCAGCCTGGATAGATGCAGTTGCCGGCGCGACGGGTCGTTCGATCAGTGCTGAATACCTGGAACCGGCGACACTGGCGTTGTATCGCCTGGGCAAGTCACTGCAAGCGATAGACCTGTTGGGGGCCCTGTGGGAACGCAACATCGTCGCGCGCCACATGGGTGACCTGTTCCAGCGATATGACGTGCTGCTGTCGCCCACACTGCCCGGGCTGGCGCCGATGATCGGCGACTACATCCAGGGGCAGGCGCAACTGGACGGGCGAGGGTGGATGAATCGAGTGTTTGCGCATTCGCCGTTTACCGCGCTGGCCAACGTCATTGGCGCGCCGGCGATGTCGGTGCCGCTGGGTCATGATTCCCGGAGCGGGCTGCCGATCGGCATGCAGTTCATGGGCGCGTTTGGTCAGGAGGGCATGTTGCTTGGCCTGGCGACGCAACTGGAACGGGCAACGCCTTGGGCTGCACGTCGCCCGCACGTGTGGGCCGGGGGAAACCTGTAACCCAAGGCAAATGCTTTCCCTGTGGCGAGGGAGCTTGCTCCCGTTGGGCTGTGCAGCAGCCCCAAAACCGGTCACCAGGTCTCTGAAAAACCGCATCCACTGAATCAGGGGCGCTTCGCACCCCAACGGGAGCAAGCTCCCTCGCCACAGGGGGAAGTGTGATGGCTAGATATCCATCACCATCTCATGCCACGCCATCCCGCCATGGTCCGACGCCGACGGCTGCACATAGCGATAGCCCATGCGCTTATACAGCTCCACATGGCGGTCCTTGCACATCAGGTGAATGGTCTTCTTGCCCATCGCCTGCATGCGCTGCACGAACTCCGTCATCAAGCGCGTGGAGTAGCCCTTGCCTTGCTGGGCGGGATCCACCACCACCGACATGATCACCACATTCGGCGCATCGGCTGAATGCCCGACCAACTCCTTGAAGGCCTCATCCGACATCACCACTTCATCGGCGCAACCGCAGTTGATGAAACCGACCACAACACCATCCGCCTCCAGGATCAGAAAGCCTTGCGGGTACAGCGCAATGCGCGTGGCGATCTTTTCCAGGGTCGCGGCTTCATCGCCTTCGTAGGCCGAGATTTCGATCTCGTAGCAACGGTTGGCGTCTGCGGGGTTGGCGTTACGGAAGGTGAGGGCGTGCATTGGGTTACCAGAGAAATTGAACGACAGCCCCCATGATAAAGAAAGAACACCCCGACAGCACCGCCGAACACAAAACCCACTCACACCACCGACCCCCTATGGGAGCCGTCGAGCTTTAGCGAGGCCGCGATGGCGGCCTTCCTGGCACCATCAATATTCGCCAAGCCGGATAACTGGAAAACCCGCAAATGCGGGTTTTCTCGTAACTGAGCCAGGCTCTATTAAACCCCACCCACCAACTTCCCCCCCTCCAACCGACGCTTATACGCACTGTCCCGACTCGCCAACCAGAAATACAACGGCGACGTCACCACCAACCCCACCAACCAGGACAAATCCGCCCCGTTGATATGCGCCGAAATCGGCCCGACATACAGCGGCGTATTCATAAACGGAATCTGCACCACAATCCCCACCGCATAGGCCACCAGCGCCTGAGGGTTGTACCGCCCGTAAATCCCGCCATCCACCCGAAAGATCGAACCAATGTCGTACTTGCCCTTATGAATCGCATAGAAGTCGATCAGGTTGATCGCCGTCCACGGCACCAGTACCACCAACAACACCAGCACCATGTCCACGAAGTGCCCGATAAAATCCTTTGACGCAAACACCGCCGCAATCGAGCACGCCGCCAGCACCAGCACCGAGATCACGGCACGCGCCTTGGCGGTCGGGATCCAGCGGTAGGCAAAGGTCTGTACCAGGGTGATCAATGACAGCACCGCACCGTACAGGTTAAGCGCGTTGTGGCTGATCACACTAAGCAGGAACAGCAACAGCATCAGCGGTCCAATGGAGCCGGTCGCCAGTTTGACCGCGTCCATGGTGTCCATGCCCACCGGCGTAGCCAGTACCGCAACCGCACCAAAGATGAACGACAGGCTGGAACCGAGCACGGTGCCCAGATAGGTGGTCCAGAAGGTCGACGCCACCGGCACATCCGCCGGCAGGTAGCGGGAGTAGTCAGACACATACGGCGCAAACGCGATCTGCCACAGCGCGGCCAGCGACACGGTGGCCAGCCAGCCGGAGATGTTGAAGTTACCGCGTGTCAGGAAGTCGGCCGTCTGCACATGGGTGAAGATGTAGCCGAACCCCAGCACGATGCCCGCGCCCAGCACCCAGGTGCCGATGCGGTTGAGGACGTGGATGAAGCGGTAGCCGATGATGCCGATGATCCCCGAGCCGATGGCGCCGATGACGATGCCTACCGGTACCGGGATCACGTCGACGACGCCGTGCAGGGATTTGCCCGCCAATACGATGTTGGAGGCGAAGAAGCCGATGTACATCACGCCGGCGATCACCACCACCAGCAGTGCGCCGAGGGAGCCGAACTGGGCGCGGCTCTGGATCATTTGCGGGATGCCCATCTGCGGGCCCTGGGCCGAGTGCAGCGCCATCAGCACGCCGCCGACGAGGTGGCCGACGAGGATGGCGATGATGCCCCACACCAGGTTCAGGCCGAACAGTTGCACGGCCAGCGCGCCGGTGACGATGGGCAACGGCGCGATGTTGCCGCCGAACCACAGGGTGAACAGGTCTCTTACCTTTCCGTGGCGATCTTCCGGGGGCACGTATCCAATCGTGTGTTTTTCGATAAGCGGGGCGGAGGATGTTGCAGTGGTAACCATGACGAGCTCCAAGGCAAGGTGAGTACGTTGACGTACTTCGCTGGGCGGCGCGTGTGCGTCGCTTTTGTTGTTGGAGTGATCATGTGCAATGGTCACAGGGAGGTAAATTAGTAAGTTTGTTGCTATAGACCTTAAAAATAATATCTCGCGGGGTTTTTTGCTCCGGTATGTTGCATGCACTTGAATCAGTGTGAAAAAGCCGATTTTCACGCACTTGTTTGGGGCGAAATCCCACGTTTATGGAGGTCCCGATGGCTGCCTATAACCTGCGCCAGCTCAGATATTTTGTAACCACGGCCGAGTGCGGCAGCGTGGCAGAGGCCTCGCGCAAGCTCTATATCGCGCAACCGTCGGTGTCGACGGCCATCAAACAGCTGGAAGACAGCTTCGGTGTGCAGCTGTTTATCCGCCATCACGCCCAAGGGGTGTCGCTGACGCCAAGCGGTGCGCGGTTCTATCGCAAGGCCCTGGAGCTGCTGCGGGTGGCCCACGAATTTGAGCAGAACGCCCTGGCAGACAATGACGTGGTGGCGGGGCAGATCGATATCGGTTGCTTCGAAACCGTGGCACCGCTGTATTTGCCGCGCTTGATTGCCGGTTTCCGGGAGCGTTGGCCGGGGGTGGAAATCCGTCTGCGCGATGGCGAACAACAGGAACTAGTACAGGCGCTGACGGCCGGCAGTATCGATGTGGCGATGCTGTTTGAGCATGACCTGGGCAGCGCCATCGAGACCACGCCGCTGATGCCGCCGCAGCAACCCTATGCGTTGCTGCCGGCGGATCACCGGTTTGCGCAGCAGGCCAAGGTGTCGTTGGCGGACTTGGTGCTGGAACCGATGATTTTGCTGGATGTGCTGCCGAGCCGGACGTACTTCGTGAGCATCTTTGAAGAGCGTGGACTGACGCCGAATATTGTCTTCAGTTCGCCGTCGATCGAGATGGTGCGGGGGATGGTGGGGCGCGGGTTCGGGTTTTCGATCCTGGTGACCAAGCCGTTTTCGCCGTATTCCTATGACGGGCAGAAGCTGGTGTGCGTGCCGTTGGCGGAGACGGTGACGGGGTCGGGGTTGTCGGCGGTGTGGTTGCGGCGGGCGCCGTTGACCAAGCCGGTGCAGTTGTTTGTGGAGTATTGCCGGGAAGAGCTGGCGCGGTTGTTAGGTTAGACACAGAACTAAAATGTGGGAGCGGGCTTGCTCGCGAATGCGGTGGATCAGTCAATACATCGGGTGACTGTCGCACCGCATTCGCGAGCAAGCCCGCTCCCACATTTGGCCCGCGTTTCAGGCGCGAATCGAGTCGAGCATGCGCAACAACATGGCATCGCAACCTTTCAGTTGCGCAACACTCACAAACTCATCCGGCTTATGCCCCTGGTCCATGCTCCCAGGCCCGCACACCACCGTCGGAATGCCCGCCGCATCAAACAACCCACCCTCGGTCCCGAACGCCACGGTGCCAAATTCCCGCGAGCCGCAAAACGCCGCAATCAGCTCCGCCGCCTGGCTGCGCTGGTCGGTGGCCAGCCCCGGGTACGCCGACAACTCACTGAAGCGAATCGCACTCTGCCGGCTCACCGCCTGCATCCGCGGCAACACCTGCTGCATCGCATAGGCTTGCAGCTCCTCGGCCACTTCACCCGGGTCCATCGAGGGCAGGGCGCGCACTTCAAAGTCAAAACGGCAATCGGCAGGCACGATATTCAACGCCTTGCCCCCGGAGATCACCCCGGTTTGCACGGTGCTGAACGGCGGGTCAAAGCGCTCGTCCTGATGCACCTTGAGGCGCTGGCCGATTCGCCCCAGCTCACCAATCAACTCCGCCGCATACTCGATCGCATTCACGCCCTGGGGCGCATACGCCGAATGGCAGGCCTCGCCATGCACTTCACAGCGCATGGCGAGCTTGCCTTTATGGCCCAGCACCGGCTTCAACTCGGTGGGCTCGCCGATAATGCACAGCAGCGGTTTCACCGGCCATTGTTCCAGCACCTTGAGCAACGAACGCACCCCAAGGCAGCCGACTTCCTCGTCGTAGGACAGGGCGATGTGCACCGGCATGCGCAAGTCTGCGCTTGCCAAGGCCGGCACCAGCGCCAGTACACAGGCGATGTAGCCCTTCATGTCCGCCGTGCCCCGGCCAAACAGCTTGCCGTCGCGTTCGGTCAACTCAAACGGCGGCAACGTCCACGGCTGGCCATCCACCGGCACCACATCGGTGTGCCCCGACAGCACAATCCCGGGCACATTCGCCGGGCCGAGGGTGGCGAACAGATTGGCCTTGCTGCGCTCATCGTTGTAGATCAACTCGCAAGGCACGCCGAACCCTGCCAGGTAATCGCGCACGAACTCGATCAGCTTCAGGTTGGATTCGCGGCTGGTGGTATCAAACCCCACCAGCGCCTGCAGCAGTTCCCGGCTGGTGCTCATCGGTCGTCTCCGGCCACGCCGTAGCCAGGGGAGCGGTCCGGGGCGAGGGCGCGGTCGATGTAGTCCTGCACCTGTGGACGGTAGGCGTCCCAGAGCTTTTGCAGCTCGGCGATCGGCTGCTCGTCGGCCCAATCCACCCGCAGGTTGATGATCGGCCAGGTCAGCTCGCCCACCACCACCAGCGCGGCGGAATGCACCGGCCCGGCTTCGCCCCCGGCGGCAATGGCCGCATGCATCGCGGCCAGCAGGCGGTCTGCCAGTTGGCCTTCGCCTTGCTCGAAGGCCTTGACCATCGCCTCGATCACCGCGCGGTCGGCGAGCATATTGCCGGCGGCCACGCACTGTTCGCCCGACACCGCATTGTGGGTGCCAAGGGTTTCGTTGCCGCTGAAATGCACCGTGCGCCCGAGGTGATCAATCGCCGTCAGTTGCCGGTATTGGCTGTAGCCGTTGCGGGTCAGGGCCTTGTCTACGGCATCGGCAGGGGCAAGGCCTTGCTCCAATAGATCGAGTACGTCCGGGCCGAGGGCGGGCAGGGTGATGTTCTGGGTCGAGACCGCACCCACGCCGGGCCGCAGCCATGGGCAGCGGGCGCCTACGGCGATGCTCGATGAGCTGATGGCAATGCCCATCTGGCCGGTTTCCGCGCAGCGGGCGACGATTGAAAAGGTCATGTCGTGCCTCCTTGGGTTACTCGGGGATAACTGCAATCACGTCGATTTCCATCAGCCACTGTGGCTGGCCCAGGGCCGAAACCACCAACCCGGTGGAGATCGGGAACACGCCCTTGAGCCACTTGCCGACTTCCTGGTACACCGGCTCGCGGTAGCGCGGGTCGATCAGGTAGGTGGTGGTCTTGACGATGTGGCTCAGGTCGCTGCCGGCCTCTTCCAGCAGTTGCTTGACGTTTTTCATTGCCTGTTCGGCTTGCGCGCGCGGGTCGCCAAGGCCGATCAGGTTGCCGTCGAAATCGGTGCCCACCTGGCCCCGTACATACACCGTGTTGCCGGCGCGTACGGCCTGGCACAGGTCATTGTCCAGGCTCTGGTTAGGGTAGGTTTCCTTGGTGTTGAACATGCGGATGCGAGTGTGAGTAGGCATCAAAAAAACTCCAGAAAAAAGTGATCAGGCGCTGACAGGTGAGGTGTGAACAACCGGTGCCGGTTCGCGGTACTCAAGGTATTGGCGCTGGATGGCGATATGGTCGGCCACGTACTTGGCGTCATGCCACACCCCCCAGATAAACGACGAGCCCCGGCGCGACTGCCATGGCAAACCGAGGAAGTAGATGCCCGACTCGCTGGCCACGCCGCGCTGGTGCTGCGGCTTGCCGGCGGCGTCAAATGCATCGACCTTCAGCCAGCTGTAATCCACGGCAAAGCCGGTGGCCCAGATGATTGAAGTGATACCGGCCTTGGCCAGGTCCAGTTCCAGGATCGGGTGCTTGATGCACTCGGCATCGGGAAACGCACGACGCGCTTCGGGCTCTGGCGGCAGGTCGAGGCCGTTGCGCTCGATATAGGCATCCGCCGCATCCAGCAGGGCCAGGTAGTTCTCATCGCCGCGGGCCAGGTTTTCCACCAGGTTGGGCTGGAAGCTCGCAACGCTGCCGTTGAAGGATTGGGTCAGGCCGACCAGGGTCATGCCTTGCTGGGCCAACTCGCGGAAGTCAATGGTCTTGCCGCCGTGGGCGCCGCTCACCGCAATGGTCACGTGCTCGCGGCCGG
Organism: Pseudomonas sp. Ag1; assembly: GCF_000278565.1. Lineage (NCBI taxonomy): Bacteria > Pseudomonadati > Pseudomonadota > Gammaproteobacteria > Pseudomonadales > Pseudomonadaceae > Pseudomonas > Pseudomonas sp. Ag1. Next base: position 76,160 of record NZ_AKVH01000099.1, on the reverse strand, counting down.
GTTTCATCGCGGCCTGGTCCCACTCACCCAACACGCCCAGCCACCAGCAGAAATCGCGGTTGCGATAGGCACGCGGTGGGCGGTCGTGAGCACCCACCGACAGGTACACCTGGCGCCCGGAGCGTTGCAGTTCGTCGGCGATCTGCACCCCGGAGGAACCCGCCCCCACCACCAGCACCGCGCCGGCCGGCAGTTGCGCGGGGTTGCGGTAGTCGGCGGAGTGGATCTGGTGCAGCGCGCTGTCTTGAGGGGCAATCGCCGGAATCACCGGCTTCTGGAACGGCCCGGTGGCCGCCACCACGCGGTTGGCTTCGATCACGCCTTCGCTGGTGTGGATGGTAAAGCCAGGACGACCGACATTGCGCACCACCGAGGTCACGTCGACGCCGGTGCGAATCGGTGCATTGAACTTGCGTGCATAGGCTTCGAAGTAGTCCGCCACGCGCTCTTTCGGCGCAAAGCCATCGGGGGCGACGTTATCGAAGGCCAGGCCCGGAAAACGGTCATGCCAGGCCGGGCCGTTGGCGACCAGCGAGTCCCAGCGGCCGGTGCGCCAGCGCTCGGCGATACGGCTGCGCTCCAGCACCAGGTGCGGCACGCCTTGCTTGCTCAGGTGCTCGCTCATGGCGACGCCAGCCTGACCGGCTCCCACCACCAGCGTGTCTGTTTTTGTTATTGCTTGAGTCATGTGTCTGTCCTTGCGTAATGCAGTTGGATTCAGCTTGGGCATGGCTTCAAGGCTAGGGGGAGGGCGGTTTTTAATAAAATATTATTAAGCTGGGAAGTGAGCATAAATATCGGATGCAGGCTCACCCTATCGGGTGATTTCGAGGATGGAGCGGGTGTGCAACCATCCTTGCAGTTCTTTCAGCGAGTGTTTGAAGTGGAAAACGACCGGCTTTCTTCTGCGCAATGGTTCGAACAGATGGCCCGGGTGACCGACAGCATCGGGCAGCCGGGGTTCGCCGCGACCTTGTTCGAGGCTCTCGGTTATCTCCAGCCGATCCAGGCCACCACGCTGTATTTCTACCCGCGCGGCGGCATGCCCAGTGCGCTGTTCGAGCTGGACGGGCCATGGTTGCCACAAGGCAATGTGCGCCAGTACCTGTCGGGGTTTTATCTGCTCGACCCGTTTTACGGGGCCTGTGTGGAGGGCGTCAGCTCCGGGTGTTACGAGCTGGCCGAGGTCGCCCCCGATCACTTCGAGCTCAGCGAATACTTCCAGTCGTTTTACCGGCACTCCCATCTGGAGGATGAGCTGAACTACATCCTGCAGTCGAGCAACGGCTCGAGCCTGGCGGTGTCGCTGGCCTTTACGCAAAAGCTCGACGCCACCACCACCGGGCAATTCAAACGCATCGCGGCGTGGGTGCTGGCGGTGCTGGGCAAGCATTTCGTTGGCCTGGATGCCCAGGGGGCGCGTTTTGAAAACCTGCTGGAGCAGCGCATTCACTCGGCGCTGAACAACTTCGGCTCGTCGATATTGACCGAGCGGGAATGCCGGATCGCCCAACTGATCCTGCGGGGGCATTCCACCCGTTCGCTGGCCGAACGCCTCGACGTCTCGGAAGACACCATCAAGTCCCACCGCAAGCACATCTACACCAAGCTCGATATCGGCGCGCAATCGGAACTGTTTGCCCTGTTTATCGATTCGCTGGCCGAAGCCCAGGGAGTGCTGAGCAAAGATCCCCTCGAAAGCTACATGAGCAAGCACCGCTGAGCGGCGTTGCTCGCCCTTGCGTCATTACTAATAAGAGAGAAATACCATGAACGTACCCGCCCAACTGAACCGCCTGACCGAGGACTACCAGAAGTCGGATGCGGCCCACCACATCCATGCATTTGTCGATCAAAAAGCGCTGAATGCCGAAGGCCCGCGGGTGATGGTGCGCGGTGAGGGCCTTTACCTGTGGGACAGCGAAGGCAAGCGTTACCTGGACGGCATGTCGGGCCTGTGGTGCACCCAGCTGGGTTACGGTCGCAGGGACTTGACCGCTGCCGCTGCCGCCCAGATGGACCAGTTGGCGTACTACAACATGTTCTTCCACACCACCCACCCGGCGGTGATCGAGCTGTCGGAGTTGCTCTTCAGCCTGTTGCCGGGCCACTACAGCCACGTGATCTACACCAACTCCGGCTCCGAGGCCAACGAAGTACTGATCCGTACCGTGCGCCGTTACTGGCAAGTGGTCGGCCAGCCGCAGAAAAAAATCATGATCGGGCGCTGGAATGGTTATCACGGCTCCACGCTGGCGGCGTCTGCCCTGGGCGGCATGAAGTTCATGCACGAGATGGGCGGCCTGATTCCCGACGTGGCACACATTGACGAACCCTACTGGTACGCCCATGGCGGCGAGCTGACGCCTGCCGAGTTCGGCCGCCGCTGCGCCTTGCAGCTGGAAGAGAAAATCCTCGAGCTGGGCGCTGAAAACGTCGCCGGGTTTATCGCCGAGCCGTTCCAGGGCGCGGGCGGCATGATCTTCCCGCCGGAAAGCTACTGGCCCGAGATCCAGCGCATTTGCCGGCAATACGATGTGCTGCTGTGTGCCGATGAGGTGATTGGTGGCTTTGGCCGTACCGGCGAATGGTTCGCCCATCAACACTTCGGTTTCGAGCCCGACACCCTGTCCATCGCCAAGGGCCTGACCTCCGGTTACCTGCCGATGGGTGGCCTGGTGCTGAGCAAGCGCGTGGCCGATGCGCTGGTGGAGCGCGGCGGCGTGTTTGCCCACGGGCTGACCTATTCCGGGCACCCGGTCGCGGCGGCGGTGGCGCTGGCCAACCTCAAGGCGCTGCGGGACGAAGGCATCGTGCGCCAGGTGAAGAACGACACCGGACCGTACCTGCAAAAAATCCTCCATGAAGTGTTTGGCAATCACCCGATGATCGGCGAGATCCAGGGCACGGGCTTGCTCGCGGCCTTGCAGTTCGCTGAAGACAAGAGCACCCGCAAGCGCTTCGAGAACGAAAACGACCTGGCCTGGCAGTGCCGCACGTTTGGTTTCGAAGAGGGCGTAATCATTCGCTCGACGCTGGGCCGCATGATCATGGCACCGGCACTGGTGGCCACGCGCACTGAGCTGGACGAGCTGGTTGAAAAGACCCGCATCGCCGTGGATCGCACCGCACGGATCGCGGGAAAACTCTGAAGTGACCAGCGCGCCACCCCAGGCGAGGGGTGGTGCGCAACCTCCATCAGGCAACGCTGAACGGCATCGATGCCATCGAATGCCGCGACGCCCTGCACCCCCATTTCCAGGAGTCACCCATGAATACAATAACAAACGTGACCGATACACCCGCTCATCAATCCTCACCCAAAGCCGCCTCGTCCCGCCGCTTCCGTCAGCCGCTGGGTCTTATCGGGCTGGTGTTGTTCGGCCTGGCGTACATGGTGCCGCTGGCGGTGTTTACCACCTACGGGCTGGTGACCCAAATGACCAAGGGCCACTTGCCGACCGCCTACATGCTGACTCTCGCCGCCATGCTGCTGACGGCCTACAGCTATGGGCGCATGGTCCAGGCGCATCCCTATTCGGGCTCGGTCTACTCCTACACCCGCAAGGCGTTTGGCGCCTACTTCGGCTTCATCGCCGGGTGGACCCTGTTGCTGGACTACATCTTCCTGCCGTTGCTCAGCTATTTGCTGATCGGCATCTACATGTCCGAGTATTTTCCCGGGGTGCCGACCGCCGTGTGGGTGCTCGGCTCGATTGCCCTGGTGACCACGCTGAACCTGGTGGGCATCGAGTCCATCACCCGGGTCAACTGGATACTCATCGTCGCTCAGTTGGTGTTCATCGTGGTGTTCGTGGCGTTGTCGGTACACACCCTGAGCGAGCAGTCCGCACCCGTGTCGCTGCTGGCGCCATTCCACCATGAAGGCTTCAGCGCGCCGCTGATCATGGCGGGCGCCGCGGTGCTGTGCCTGTCGTTTCTTGGCTTCGATGCGGTGTCGACCATGGCCGAGGAAACCCCCAACCCACGCCGCACCATCCCGTTGGCGATCATGGTGGTGTCGCTGTTCGGCGGCCTGCTGTTCCTGCTGGTTTCGTATTTCGCGCAAATGGTGTTCCCGCAATGGAACAGCTTCGTCGACCCGGATGCCGCCTCGGTGGATGTGATGCGCCGGGTGGGCGGCGAACTGCTGGTGACCGCCTTTACCGCAACCTATGTCGCCGGTTGCTTCGCCTCGGCGATGGTCTCCCAGGCCAGTGTGTCGCGGGTGCTGTTCGCCATGGGCCGTGACGGCGCGCTGCCCCGCGTGCTCGGCAAGCTGGTGACGAAAAAGCGCGTGCCCGCCACGGCCATCGTGCTGGTCAGCCTGTTCTCGCTGATTGCCTTGTTCATCACGCTGGATACCGTCGCCAACATGATCAGCTTCGGTGCGCTGTTTGCGTTCTCGGCGGTGAACCTGGCGGTGATCAAGCACTACCTGGTCGATCAGAAGTTGCGCGGCACCAGGAACTACTTGCTGTACGCCGTTGTGCCGGCGCTTGGGTTCCTCAGCACGATCTGGCTATGGAGCAGCCTTTCCAGCCTGTCGTTCACCATCGGCCTGTGCTGGATGGGGCTTGGGCTCCTGTGCCTGCTGGGCATCACGCGGGGGCTGCGCGTGAAGATGCCGGAACTGCAGATCGCCGAGTGAACCCCTCTTTTATCCATCGCCATTCATTGGGAGTACAACGTGTTCGACCTTAACTACTGGCAACAGCGTGTTGCCCGCCAGACGTTCATCAACACCGCCCTGATCGGTGGCCGCTCAGTGAATGCGGCATCCGGGGCGACCTTCGATGCCATTAACCCTGCGACCCAGCAGTTGCTGTCGCGGGTTGCAGCCTGCGGTGACGCAGAAGTCGACCTGGCCGTGCGCAGCGCTCGCCAGGCCTTCGAGACCGGCCCCTGGCGACGGATGCCGCCGGTGGAGCGCAAGAAAATTTTGATCAGGCTCTCCGAATTACTGATGACCCACCGCGAGGAACTGGCGCTGCTCGATTCGCTGAACATGGGCAAGCCGGTGATGGACGCCTACAACGTTGACGTGCCTGGCGCCGCCAATGTGTTTGCCTGGTACGGCGAAGCCCTCGACAAACTCTACGATCAAGTCGCGCCCACCGCTCACAACGCGTTGGCAACCATCACGCGTGAAGCACTGGGGGTGATCGCGGCGGTGGTGCCGTGGAACTTCCCGCTCGACATGGCCGCCTGGAAACTCGCGCCGGCGTTGGCGGCCGGTAACAGCGTGGTCTTGAAACCTGCCGAGCAGTCGCCGTTTTCTGCCCTGCGCCTGGCCCAGCTTGCCCTGGAAGCCGGTGTCCCGGAAGGTGTGTTGAATGTAGTGCCCGGCCTCGGCGACAGTGCCGGCAAGGCCCTGGGGCTGCACCCCGACGTGGATTGCCTGGTGTTCACCGGCTCCACTCAGGTGGGCAAGTACTTCATGCAGTATTCCGCCCAGTCCAACCTGAAACAGGTGTGGCTGGAGTGTGGCGGCAAGAGCCCGAACCTGGTGTTTGAGGACTGCCAGGACCTAAACCTTGCGGCGCAGAAGGCCGCCTTCGGCATCTTTTTCAACCAGGGCGAAGTGTGTTCGGCCAACTCCCGTCTCTACGTGCAACGCTCCATCCATGACGAATTCGTCGAGCGCCTGATCGCCAAGTCGCGCGCCTGGATGCCGGGTGATCCGCTGGACCCCGGCAGTGCGGCCGGGGCCATCGTCGACAGTCAGCAAACCGCACGCATCATGCACGCCATCAGCCAGGCCCAGGGGGAGGGCGCCAGGCTGTTGTGCGGTGGCGAACAGTTGGCCATCAATGGCTCCTCCAACTTCATCCAGCCAACCATTTTTGCCGACGTGAGCCGCGACATGGCCCTGTCCCGTGATGAAGTGTTCGGCCCGGTGCTTGCCGTCAGCGCTTTCGACACGGAAGAGCAGGCGATACAGCAGGCCAACGACAGCCTCTACGGCCTGGCGGCCTCGGTATGGAGTGATGACCTCAACCGTGCGCACCGTGTGGCCCGTGCCCTGAATGCCGGGACGGTGTCGGTCAACACCATCGACGCCCTGGATGTGGCGGTGCCGTTCGGTGGTGGCAAGCAATCCGGGTTCGGGCGTGATTTGTCGCTGCACGCTTTTGACAAGTACACGCAGCTGAAAACCACCTGGTTTCAGCTGCGTTGACTCAAGCGGTTATCCGGTCGTGTATTTATGCGTGCGCGACCGGCACAACTACAGGCAAAATCAGTGCGAACTCAGAGGGCTTTGAACACCATGGTCACTATTCGCGTAATGAGCACTGCCGACTACGACGCCGTGCTCGAACTGATGCAGAAAACGCCTGGCATCTCCCTGCGCGATGCCGACTCCCGCGAGGCCACTGAGCGTTACCTGGAGCGCAATCCAGGCATGAGTTTCGTCGCCGAGGTCGACGGGGGGCTGGTTGGGTGCGTGATGTGCGGGCACGATGGCCGGCGCGGGTATTTGCAGCACCTGCTGGTGCTGCCCGCGTATCGGCGCCAGGGTATTGCGAACGCGTTGGTTGGGCGCTGCCTCACCAGCCTGGCGCAATTGGGCATCCGCAAATGTCACCTGGATGTGTTCAAGACCAACGACAGCGCTGCCCGTTATTGGCAGGGCCAGGGCTGGCAGCTGAGGACCGATATTGATCGCTATTCGTTTACCCGACCGGGTGACGAGAACGCCTGACGTCCATGGAGGGACAGATGCTCGAGATACGACGCGCCACGCTGGAAGATGCACAGGCAGCCTTCGACATTCGCCTGTTGGCCATACGCAGCCAATGCATCGGCGCCTATACGTCCGAGCAGATGATGTTGTGGACGCAAGGCTCGGCTGAAAATGGTTATGCAGCGCTGATGGACAAGCATTTTTACCTGGGATGTGTCGACGGTGAGCCGGTCGCTACCGGCATGCTGGATCTGGCGAACAACGAAATCGGTGCGCTGTTTGTGCTGCCCGGGTTTACCGGACGCGGGATTGGCAAGCAGATACTGGCGTATCTGGAAGCGTTGGCGCAGGAATTGGGGATCGAGGAAGTGATCCTGGACGCGACGTTGAACGCGGCGGATTTTTATCGACGGTGTGGGTATGTGGGCGATGAGCAGGCGATCTACCACTCGCCATCGGGGTTGCAGTTGGCCTGTATTCCTATGCGTAAACACCTCCACAATGTTCGCTGACCCACCCAAAACCTTGTGGCGAGGGGGCTTGCTGTGGCGAGGGAGCTTGCTCCCGCTGGGTCGCGAGGCGGCCCCAATAAAGCTATCGCAATCTGACTGAAAGAACTCGCTGACCTTCTTGGGGCTGCTGCGCAGCCCAGCGGGAGCAAGCTCCCTCGCCACAGGTCATGTGTCGTCTTGGGTATTGAACTCCGTACGCAAACACCTGATCACCTCGCTCACCGAAGCTCCTTGAACCACCGGCGGCGTAGGGCTCTCACCAAACTCCCGCCAGATAAAAAGCGTCAGCTCCGCACCGTCGGTAGCCTTCTGCTGCGTCCCGAAATCCTGCAGCACCCGATAGCGCTCATCCTGCCAGAACAGCGCTTTAACCCATCCATACACCGGTATGAAATGAAAGTGCAGCGGGAAGCCCGGCATATGCCCGAACCGGCTGATGTAAAGCCACTTGGGCTTCAACTGAGCCTCCATGACCCGCTGGGTTTTGGCCAGCAACCCACCCAGCTCCGCGAGCGCCGCATCGGGCATCTCGGCCAGTGAGTCAACCGGCGCCTTGGCACCCAGCATCAGGTAGCCCGGCAGTGCGGATGACAGGTGATGATTGAGCAGCCAGTGCTCGGTCTCATGCACAACAAAGGATGGATCGATCTTCATCGACGGGCTTCCATGCGAAGAGGCTTGGCAGGATACCAAGGGTCATCGCCCTGTATCCCGCAAATGCAGCGGATCTGTCTCTATCGCGGCATTCACCTTATAGATACGGTTCATCCATACCTATTCAATGCCGAGAAAACCATGGACCTGACCGCAATCCCCTTTGGCACCACCGACTGGTCGACCCTCGAGCCGGTGATGCATCCCGGCGAAACCGGCAGTGCGTATTGGCGCACTTGCCAGTTCGGTTCAACCCGCGTGCGCATGGTCGAATACAGCGCCGGTTACCTGGCGGATCACTGGTGTTGGCGCGGGCATATCCTGCTGTGCCTGGAAGGTGAGCTGCACACCGAGCTGGAGGATGGCCGGCAGTTCACGCTGACTGCCGGGATGAGTTATCAGGTGGGCAATGACATGGAGGGGCATCGGTCATCGACTACCGTCGGGGCGAAGTTGTTCGTGGTGGATTGAGGCGTCAAGCCAGTCGCACAATCAACTTGCCGAAGTTGCGCCCCTCCAGCAGCCCGATAAACGCCTCCTGCGCTTGCTCCAGGCCCTCGACAATGTCTTCGCGCCACTTCAGCTTGCCCTGATCAATCCACTGCGCGGCTTCCTGCAAGAAGTCGTCCTGCTGCTCGTCAACAAACTCGGTCTGGATAAAGCCGCGCACTGTGAGGCTCTTGGCGAGGATGTCGTGCATAGTCGCCGGCAGTCGGTCGACCTGTTGCCCGGGCACCGAGCGGTCGTTGTAATGGGCGATCAGCCCACATACGGGTATCCGCGCAAAGTCATTGAGCAGCGGCCTCACGGCATCCCAAACCGCCCCCGAGACATTTTCGAAGTAAACGTCAATTCCATTGGGGCAGGCTTCGGCCAACTGCTGGGCAAAATCCGCTGCGCGATGGTCGATGACGGCATCAAACCCGAGTTCATTTTTCACGAATGCGCATTTCTCCGGCCCACCCGCGATACCCACCGCGCGTGCGCCCTTGATGCGGGCGATCTGGCCGACCACCGAGCCCACTGCGCCACTCGCCGCCGCCACTACCACGGTGTCACCGGGCTTGGGTTGGCCGATAGTGAGCAACCCCGAGTACGCGGTGAACCCCGGCATTCCAAGAACTCCCAGCGCTGTGCTGGGGTGGGCGATGCCCGGATCCAGAAGCCGCAGGTCGAGGCCGTCCGAGAGCGCAAATCGCTGCCAGCCGGCATAGGCAAGCACGATGTCGCCCTCTTGCCACAACGGGTTTCGTGAATGTTTGATCCGCGCGACCGTGCCGCCCACCATCACCTCGCCGATGCCCACTGGCTCGGCATAGGATTTGGCCGCACTCATGCGCCAGCGCATGTAGGGGTCGAGGGACAGATAGAGGTTTTCCAGCAACACTTCGCCTTCGGCAGGCTCGGGAATCGCGCTGTACTCCACGCGAAAATCGCTGGGTTGCGGGCGCCCGTCGGGGCGGGCGGCCAGTACGATGCGTTGGTTCTGGAGCTGGGTCATGAGGCTCTTCCTGGTTGATAACGTTCCAGCAGGGTAGTCATGCTCAAGCTATCGAGGTAGGGTGATAGCTGTTGATTCAGAGTTAACCCAAACATGATATCTGACGCGTTTGAACCCTATCTGCTACGAACCTTTATCTCGGTATGCCAGCACGGCAGCCTGAGTGGCGCAGCCCAGCAGGCGGGCAGGGCGCAATCGGCCCTAAGCGCACAAATCCGCCGGCTTGAGGAGTTGCTAGGCCAGCGGCTGTTGCGCAGAACAGGTCGGGGCGTGGTGCCCACTACCGAAGGCGAACTGCTGCTCACCTACGCGACGCGCATTCTGGCCTTGGGCGAGACGGTAGCAGCGCGCCTGAAAGAGCGCACGGTGATGGGCAATGTGCGCGTCGGGCTCTCGGAAGACGTGGCGGTATCGGCGTTGCCGGCAGCGCTCGGCCGGCTGCGGCGCGCCTGCCCGCATGTACACCTGGAGGTCGTTGTTGATCACGGCGACGCACTCGCCGAACGTTGGAGTGACGGCGAGCTGGACGTGGCCATTGGCGTCAGCTCATCGTTCAACGCCGACCCTGTGCACGCCTGGAACGTCGAGCTGTACTGGGTGTGCGCGATTGATGAAGAAATCGATGCGGCGCTGCCGCTGGATGTCATCGTGTATGCCGAACCCTGTGCCTGGCGGCGCTTGATGTTTGATGCCTTGCTGAACGCCGGGCGGGATTTTCGGGTCACGGTGACCAGCCCGAACATTGGCGTAATCACCGCAGCGGTGGAGGGCGGATTGGGTGTGGCCTTGCTGCCGGCGGAGAATATTCGGCCGGAGACCATGCGCATCATTTCCTTGGCTGAAAGCGATGGGCCTATTTTGAGTGTCAACTACGGCCTGTACGCCGTTCCACGGCAAAGCGACAGCATCCGCGCGGCAGTGGAACTGCTCACCGAGAGTTTTCACGCGATGACTCAACCCTTGCGATAAACCCCCGCCAACTCCCGCGCCAGCCCAATGAAATTCTGCAACGGCGTCGACGGATTGAACGCGCGCCGCACCAGGGTGATCGGTGCCAGCAACCTTGGCCGTGCATCGCTGATCCGGCAGTACACCACGCTTTCGCGATGCACGTCGCGCATCGACGCCGGCACCACCGAGATGCCTTCGCCGGCGGCCACCAGGCTGACGTTGGTCAGCATGCGCTCCACTTCAAAGGCAATCTTCGGCTCGAAACCGGCGTTCTGGCAGGCCTTGATCAGGTTGGCGTACATCCCCGGCGCGCCGGGGCGGCGGACCAGGATGAAGCGTTCGTCCTTGAGGTCGGCCATGGTGATTTTTGGCTCGGCGCCCTTGAGCAGCGCATGCCCGACGGGCAGGGTCAGCAGCATTTCTTCGTTGAGCAATCGGTGGAACGTGAGGCTCTGGTGGTCGCCCACCGGTGCGCGGAGGATGCCGATGTCGATGCGTTTTTCGATGGTGTCTTCGGTGACTTCCCGGGCGCTACCTTCGTTGATCGAGAGCTCCACGCCCGGGTATTGCTCGCGGTAGGCGCGGATGATTCGCGGGATCAGCGGGTGGGCGGCGGCGGAACTGGTGAAGGCAATGACCAACGTGCCTTCGATACCCTGGGCAGCGCGAGCCGCCTTGAGGGAACCTTGCTCGACGCGGGCGAGGATCACTCGGGCTTCATCGAGAAACACCAGCCCGCCGACAGTCAGGTCGACGCCCTTGGGGTGGCGCTTGAACAGGTCGAATCCCAGCTCGTGTTCGAGGGCACGTATCTGTTGGCTGAGGGGCGGCTGCTGCATGTTCAGGCGAGCGGCGGCGCGGGTGAAATGTCGCTCTTCGGCCACCATGATGAAATAACGTAAATGGCGAAGTTCCATGGTGGTATATCCCGTGACAAGACTTTATTATTTGTGGCCTGAGTGCGCCTTGGCGACCAATATGCCGAAACTGGCCTGATCCGACAATAACAATAAATAAAAAGACCATGGAGCATTGATGTCGACCCGATTTTCGAATAACGCCACCTTGCCTATTTTGATTGCCATTGCACTCGGCATGGTTGTAGGGCTGTTTTATCCGGGCGTGGCAATCGAGATGAAGCTGCTCAGTGACGCCTTTATAAAAGTGGTCGGGTTACTGATGCCATTTCTGTTGTTTGTGCTGGTGTCGACCGGTGTCGCAGGTATCAAGCGCGAGCCCCACCATCGGCATGTAGTGGGGCGGATCGTGGTGTATTTCCAGCTGATGTCCCTTGCTGCATTGGTGTTGGGAATGTCGACGGGGTGGTTGTTCAGCCTGGATCATACGGCAGTGGCTAACCTGGATTTTGATCATCTGACACCGCCTGCTGCGCCCGAAACGCTGTTGCACGAGCTGTCGATGACCTCGATTTCGTCCAGCCTTTACAAGGTTTTCACCCAAAGCCTGGTGCTCCAGGTGATGCTGGTGGCGGTGCTGTGCGGCCTGCTGCTGGGGCGTGGCGGCCAGGTCGCAAACCGCTGCCTCGGTTGGCTGGAAGCGGCGGTCGCCGGGTTGTTCTGGTTGCTGCGGTTTATCCTGAAGTTCGCACCGCTGGCGGCGTTTGGGGCGATGGCATTTGTGGTGGGAAAGTACGGTTTAAGTTCGGTGCTACCGCTCTTGAAGTTCATTGTTGTTATTTACCTGGTTTGCGCGGTGTTCGTCATTCTAGTGTTCGCCACGATTACCCGCCTGCTCGGCGTTAAATTGAGCCGGCTAATTGTTTACTTGAAAGAAGAGTTGTTGTTGGTGACGTTCACCGGCTCTTCAGTGGCCGCACTTCCAGGTTGCGTCAGCAAACTTGAGGCGCTGGGCTGTGATCGCCAATTAGTGCGCCTGGTGTTGACCACCGGGTATACGTTCAACTTGGCCGGTACCAATCTTTATCTGACTACTGCCATTATGTTCCTGGCGCACCTCGCCGGAGTGGAGATTGCCGTACCCGAGTTGCTGGCGGTGCTGGTGATCTGCCTGTTTACCTCGCTGGGGTCTACCAGTGTGGCGGGCTCGGCGCTGTTTACCCTGATTGCTACCTTGAACATCCTGCAACTGGTGCCACTGGAAGGGGTGGGTTTGTTGTTGGGAGTGGAGCGGCTGATGAAGTGTCGGTCGTTGACCAATGTGCTGGGCAATTGCGTGGCGTGCCTGGCGATATGCGGGTGGCAGAAGTCGATTGACCATGAGGTGTTGAAGCGGGAACTGAGTCACTGAGCCGAACATGCTTTCCAGACCCAAACGCGGTCAAATGTGGGAGCGGGCTTGCTCGCGAATGCGGTGGGTCAGCCAATAAATCTGCTAACTGATACACCGCCTTCGCGAGCAAGCCCGCTCCCACATTCAGATCGCATTTCAGCCCTTGGCGTTGAGCAACTTGTCGAAGGCCTTGTCCAGGTTGCCTTCAGCACCTTTCAGCTTCTCACGACGCTCCTTCAACCAACTTTGGTCCGCGTCGAGATTCTTGCGCGCTTCCACCAGCATCCGCTTGACCTCTTCCGGCTGCGGCCCACCCGTACCCTTGCGAGTCTTGACCATCGTGGTCGGCGACAGTGCAGCACGGAAACCGGCCTCATCCAGCGGCAACGTATTCGGCGTCCATTTGTATTTGTCCGCGGCCTGGGTGTACAGCTTCTGCGCGTCCGCATACGCGAAGGTCTTCGGCGTGGTGCCATTGCTGCGCGCCTCGGTGACGATCAACGAGGCGAAGCTGTGGCCAATGCGGAACGGCACCTTGAACTGACGCTCCAGGGTGTCGGCCAACTCCATGGACGTGGTCCATTCCGACTCCAGCTCATCCAGCGCTCGCTGCGGGTTGATCTGCAGCGCATCCAGCACGGCATCCATGCTTTTGAACATGTCATCGGTGGACTGGAACAGCCCCAATGAATCGAACGCAAACTTGTAGTCGGTCATGCCGGTGGTGACGTTATGCGCGCGCAAGGTCACGGTTTGCGCCAGGCCCACCACGTCGGAGGCCGATTCCCGAGTGCGCATCAACAACCCCGGGTTGCGTTTTTGCGGCATCGCACTGCTGGTGTAGGTGGACTCTTCGTCCAGCAGCAACCAGGGGCGGATCTGATGGTACTGGGTATGGATATCGCCAATCATCGCGCCGATGCGGATCGCCGAAGACGCCGCGAGGTTGGCCGCCTCGATCGGGATGTCGTAGGTCGACACCTGGCTCGAATCCAGGGAGTTTTCCCGCACGCCGTCAAACCCCAGCAACTCGGCCAGGCGTTCGCGGTTCAGCGGGTAAGCGGAGTTCGCCAGTACCGCGGTGCCCATCGGGCTCAGGTTGAGGCGAGTGTAGAGTTCACGGATGCGTTGGCCGTCGCGATCAAATGCGGCTTCGAACGCCAGCAGGTAGTGCGCATAGCTGATGGGCATGGCCTGCACGCCGTTGGTGTAGGCGGGCACCAGGGTGTCGATGTTCTTGTCGGCGATGTTCAGGATACGTTGGCGGGTGGCGTTCAGTGCCTCGCTGTAGGCCAGCACCTGGGAGCGCAGTTTGGCCAGGCGGTAGGTGGCGAGCATGTCCTGGCGGCTGCGGCCGGAGTGGATCAGCGACGCTTCCGGACCGATCTTGTCGGTCATGATTTTTTCCAGTTGCAACACGTCTTCCGGGCGCTTGCCATCGGGCTGGTCGGCCTGGTCGATGGCAAAGCGCACGCCGCCGGCGATCTTGTGGCCCATGTCCGGCTTGACGATGCCTTCTTCGGTGAGCATCACGATCGAGGCTTTGTTGATGCGGTTCAACCAGGCGAACTGGGTTTGGGTCGGGTCGCCCTTGGCCTTGTGGGCGCTTTGCGAGGAGCCCGGCGTGGCGCCGACTTTGGCCGCCTGGGCGGCGCATTCTTCGGTGGTTTTGCAGGGCAACGCGCCGGTGTCGGCGGCGTAGGCGCCGTAACTGCTGAACAGGGCAAAGGCGACGGCCAGGTGGATCAGGCTTTTTCTGCTATTCATGTGCAACGCTCCGGGAAAAATCACAGCAAGGGCAGGGTGTAGCTGACGATAAAGCGGTTCTGGTCGATATCGCTGCCGCTGCCATTGCTGCGATACGTGCCATTGCGCCATTTCACTTCAAGGTTCTTCAGGGCACCGCTCTGGAACACGTAGCCGATATCGGTGTTGCGCTCCCACTCGGTACCTTCCAGGGTTCGGGTACGCACGAAGTTGTCACCCTTGAGGTAGCGGGTCATGAAGGTCAGGCCGGGGATGCCGAGGGCGGCGAAGTCATAGTCGTAGCGGGCCTGCCAGGACTTTTCCTCGGGGTTGGCGAAGTCCGGCGAGATCATCACGTAGTTGACGAGGTAGGAGTCGGTACCGTCCAGGTGGGGGAAGCCGGTGGTGCCTTTCATGCGCTGGTAGGCGGCGCCGAACGAGTGGCCGTGGAGGCTGTAGGTGAACTTGGCACCGAAGGCCTGGTTGTCGATGTTGCTGTTGCCTTCCTTGCTGGAGTCGGCGTAACGCAGGTCGGTCTTGAACGACTGCGCGTCACCCAGTGGCAGGGTATGGACCAGGTTGAAGATGTGTTGCTTGTAGTTGTTCTCGAGGTTGGCGTAGTGGTAGCCGGTGACCAGGGTTTTGGTCCAGCTGTAGCTGGCACTGGCGAAGTCGAATTTATCGCTGGGCACGGCACCCTTGATGCCTTTGCCGTCGACTTCGATGTCTGCATGGCCGCTGTCGTTACGCAGGGTGTTGCTGGTCAGGCGCCCGGCATCGAAGGTCAGGCCGGCGATGTCCTGGCTGGTCAATTGAGTGCCGCGAAAGGTCTGGGGCAGCAGCCGGCCATCGTTGGGCAGTACGGTCGGCAGCTTGGGGATCAGCGTGCCGAATTTGAGCACGCTTTTGGAGATCCGCGCCTTGGCGGTGGCGCCCATTCGACTGTAGCTGTCCGGTGCGCCATCCTCGCCCACGGGAAGCAGGCCGGTGTTTTGGCGGTCGGGGCTTGAGTCCAGTTTCAAACCCTGCAGGCCAATGGCATCGAGGCCAAAGCCCACCAGGCCTTCGGTGTAACCCGACTGGTAATTGAGGATCAGCCCTTGGGCCCACTCATCGCGTTTGGACTGGCTCGCGTTGGGCTGGCGGTAATCGCTGTTGAAGTAGAAGTTGCGAAATTCGAGGTCGGCCTTGCTGTCTTTGAAAAAGTCAGCTTCGGCAAAGGTTGGGAAGGCGAGGGTCAAACCGAGGGTGGCCGAAGTCAAGCCCAGGGTAATGGGGGATTTGTTCATTGTTATTCCCGTTGTCTGCTGCTTATTTTTAGAATTATCTGGCCGGACGGCGACAGGGAGACGCGTCCGGCTTGCGCAGGCTAACGAGTTGTATTGCAGATTGAAAATATATAGAAAGTGTTGATGCGAGACGAAAAAAGTATGAAGCGGACGCCCGATTTTTCAGACACTGAAGGGCCAATGTGGGAGCGGGCTTGCTCGCGAAAGCGGTGGATCAGTCGATRYATCCGGTGACTGTCACACCGCATTCGCGAGCAAGCCCGCTCCCACATTTTTTATCCGCGCAACGCCCTGAGCTTGGCCAACACCCCTTCCGCCGTCTGCTCACCCATCAGTTGCTCGCGCACCTTGCCCTTGTCATCAATGATGTAGGTCACCGGCAGGGCTTCACTGCGGGGAATGTCGAAGATCCCGTCCGGGTTCTGCGCCAGTACGGTGAACTTGATGCCCAGCTTCTCGCTGGCGCTCTTGAGCTCTTCACCCTGGACGTTGTCGAAATTCACCCCGAACACCCCCACCGACTGGCCCTTGAGCTGTTCGGCCAAGGCGTTGAGTTCCGGGATTTCGGTACGGCACGGGCCACACCATTCGGCCCAGTAGTTAACCACCAGCCATTGCTTGTCCAGGCGCTCGGCGGCCACTTTCTGACCATATTGGTCAACGCCATAATCATTGCCACAGCCGCTGAGCAGCAGTGTGCCGATGATTGCCAATGCGCCTAACAGTCGCCTCGTCATGGGGTAATCCTTCGTAAAAATGAACGTTGGCTGCGGCCTATCGCCTCTCATGGTTTAAGGACGCGGCGCAGCGCGGGTAGAATACCCGCCACCTTACGCAAGATGCGACCCGCACATGACCGATCTGACGCTTTATCACAACCCGCGCTGCTCGAAATCCCGCGGTGCGCTCGAACTGCTGGAAGCCCGTGGCCTCACACCGACGGTGGTGCGCTACCTGGAAACCCCGCTCGACGCCGCGCAATTGCAGGCCCTGCTGGGCAAGCTGAACATCAGCGCGCGGCAACTGCTGCGTACCGGCGAGGACGAATATAAAACCCTCAACCTGGGTGACACCAGCCTCAGCGAAGCACAGTTGATCGCTGCCATCGCCGCTCATCCGAAACTGATGGAGCGCCCGATCCTCGCCACCGCCGACAAGGCCGTGATCGGCCGCCCACCGGAGAACATCCTGGAGCTGGTTTCGTGAGTGCGCCGTATGTGCTGGTGTTGTATTACAGCCGCAACGGTTCAGTCAGCGAAATGGCCCGGCAGATTGCCCGGGGCATCGAGCAAGCCGGGCTTGAGGCGCGGCTGCGCACCGTGCCGGCCATCTCCAGTGAATGCGAGGCCGTGGCGCCGGACATTCCGGTCGACGGCCCGCTGTACTGCAGCCTCGACGACCTGAAGAACTGCGCAGGCCTGGCGCTGGGCAGCCCGACCCGTTTCGGCAACATGGCCGCGCCGCTCAAGTACTTTCTCGACGGCACCAGCAACCTGTGGCTGACCGGCGCCCTGGTCGGCAAGCCGGCAGGTGTGTTCACCTCCACCGCCAGCCTGCACGGCGGCCAGGAGACCACGCTGATGTCGATGCTGCTGCCGCTGCTGCACCACGGCATGCTGATCACCGGACTGCCCTACAGTGAACAGGCGCTGCTCGACACCAAGGGCGGCGGTACGCCTTATGGCGCCAGCCACCATTCCGGGGCCGACGGCAAGCGTGCGCTGGATCAACACGAGATCGCCCTGTGCCGCGCTCTCGGCCTGCGCCTGGCGAAGACCGCTGCGCTACTGGAGAACGGCCGTGGCCAGGAAGCCTAAGGTACTGCCGCCCCAGGCCTGGCTGGAGCCACGGGTCAAGGCGATGCGGGCGTTGAGCCTGCTGGCGTTCCTGGGATTGGTGGGGCTGCTGTGTGCCTACTACCTGGTGTTCGCCGATCTGCATGGCGCGCGGCCGTGGGTGATTCTGCTGATCGAATTGGTGCCGCTGCTGTTGCTGGCGCCGGGGATGATCCTGGGCAGCGCGCGCGGGCATTCATGGATGTGCTTTGTGGTGAACTTGTACTTCATCAAGGGTGCGCTGGCGGCGTATGACCCGAACCGGCAGTGGTTTGGTGTGCTGGAAATGCTGGCGAGCCTGGCGGTGTTCTGCACGGCGTTGATGTATGTGCGGTACCGGCATCAGCTGAATCGGCGGTTGGCGGGGGAAGGATTGCCTGCCTGATGCTTTTGTAGTGCCTGACCTGCCGCTATCGCAGGCAAGCCAGCTCCCACAGAGGAATGCATTCCAAGTGTGGGAGCTGGCTTGCCTGCGATGGCATCAACCCGGTATCAATGATTCACGGTGTAAGCCAGCATCATCGACAACTGGCACATCGGCCGCCCGCTCTCGGCATGCCACTGGTTGAATGCGCCCTGCACCGTGGCCAGGTCCCGCAGGCTGGTGGGCACCTTGTCGACGATCTTCTGCGCATTCAGCGCCGCCACCACGTCATAGCTCGGCACGAACGTGTCCTTGCCCACCATCCGCAAAAAGCGTGGCGCCGACAGCCCGCCCAACTGGTGGCCGTGCTTGCTCAGGTACTTCCACAGGCCGACGATATCGGTCACCGGCCAGTCGGCAATAAACCCGCCAAAGCTGCCTTTTTCCTTCTCGATATCCAGAATCATCTGCGCATTGCGCGGCACGCTCTTGAGCTTGCCCAGGTGACGGATGATGCGCGTATCCTGCATCAGCCGCTCCAGGTGCTCGGCGCCCATGAGCACGACTTTTTCCGGGTCAAACCCAAAGAACACCTGCTCGAAGGCCGGCCACTTGGCGTCCACCACGCTGTGCTTCAGGCCGGCACGAAACACCCGCAGCGACAGGGTCGACAGGTAGCGGTCATCGCTGATCTTGCGCAGTTTCGCCGGGGTCAGGGGCACAGGCAGGTGGGCTTCCAGCTCGGCCGCCGAACCAAACCGGTTCAGACAATATTCGTGCAGCCACTTGTAATCGCGCATGCCCTCTCCTAAGGATTGAAATGAAAACGGCGCCCAGGAGCGCCGTCTGTCAGAGCGGTGAAAACACTCAGAGGTTCACTACGTTGACGAAGCGCGACGCCGCACTTTCGTCGATACGCAGGCTGGTGAAGTCGAACAGGTTACGGTCAGCCAACTGCGACGGCTGCACGTTCTGCAAGCTGCGGAAGATGCTGTCGACGCGGCCCGGGGTCTTGCGGTCCCAATCCTGGAGCATGTCCTTGACCACCTGGCGCTGCAGGTTTTCCTGGGAGCCGCAGAGGTTGCACGGGATGATCGGGAATTGCTTGAGGTCGGAGTAGGCCTGGATGTCCTTCTCATGGCAGTACGCCAGTGGGCGGATCACCACGTTGCGCCCGTCATCGGCCCGCAGCTTGGGCGGCATGGCCTTGAGGCTGCCGTTGAAGAACATGTTGAGGAAGAAGGTTTCGACGATGTCATCGCGGTGATGACCCAGAGCCATCTTGGTCGCGCCGATTTCGTCGGCAAACGTATAGAGCGTGCCACGGCGCAGGCGCGAGCACAGCGAGCAGGTGGTCTTGCCTTCCGGGACCAGCTCCTTGACCACCGAATAGGTGTCTTTCTCGACGATGTGGTACTCGATCCCCAATTCCTTGAGGTAGGCCGGCAGCACATGCTCGGGAAAACCCGGCTGCTTCTGGTCCATGTTCACGGCAACGATGTCGAACTTGATCGGCGCGACCTTTTGCAGGTGCATCAGCACGTCGAGCATCGTGTAGCTGTCCTTGCCGCCGGACAGGCAGACCATGACCTTGTCGCCCTCTTCGATCATATTGAAATCGGCGACTGCCTCGCCGGCCAGGCGACGCAGGCGTTTTTGCAGTTTGTTCTGGTTGACCGTAAGAGTGCCCATGGCGCTTGGATCCGCGAAAGGTGTGTGACGAAAAGCCGGGTATTTTACCGGGATGGACGACCGAGTTCCAATGTGGGAGCGGGCTTGCTCGCGAACGCGAAGTGTCATTCGCCAGGTGTTTAGCTGACCCACCGCATTCGCGAGCAAGCCCGCTCCCTCAGTTGACCGCATTCCAATCAACAGACCCCGCCGCGATTAAGCCCAATGTTTACAGCGCAATTTGCTCTAAAGCCCCACACTTTTTCCGGTCATCACTTCCTATACTGCGACATAAGGTCGCACATATATCCAGACCTTTCAGGCCTATTGGCCCGTGGGCGCTCCGCTGGGGGGCGATGGTAATAACGACAGGAGTGACTGGCATGATCCATCACGTCGTGGGACTTTTCACCCACCCCGATCAGGAATGGCGGGAAATTCGTGGCGATAAAGAAGAAAGCATCGGCCACATGTACCTCACCCACACGCTGATTCTCGCGGCCATCCCCGCTGTCTCAGCCTTTATCGGTACCACTCAGGTGGGTTGGGTCATCGGCAGCCGCGCCCCGGTGATGCTGACGGTGGAAAGCGCGTTGTGGATGACCCTCATGTCCTACGCGGCGATGCTCGGCGGCGTGGCGGTGATGGGCGCGTTCATTCACTGGATGGCCCGCACCTATGACGCCAACCCCAGCATGGCGCGCTGCGTGGCGTTTGCCACCTACACCGCGACACCGCTGTTTATCGGCGGGCTGGCGGCGCTGTACCCGCATATGTGGCTGGGCATGGTGGTGGGCACGGCGGCCATTTGCTACACGGTGTATCTGCTGTACGTGGGGCTGCCGACCTTCATGAACATCCACCCGGACGAGGGCTTCCTGTTTTCCAGCTCGGTACTGGCGGTAGGCCTGGTGGTGCTGGTGGCGATCATGGCCTTTACCGTGATCGTCTGGGGGCTGGGCGTAGGCCCGATCTACACCAACTGACGCGGTTTACCCGCAGGAAAAGCCACCGCAAGGTGGCTTTGTGCGTTATGCATGACCATTCGGCGCCTGACAGATTCGGATACACCCTTGTTTGCGGCATACTGGACGTCTCTGGAGATATGTACAGCATGCCCGAGCAACTCAATACCCGCGTCGAAGATTGTTTCCTGCAAGCCGAATCCTTTTTCAAACGAAGCTTCAAACGCCCCCAGGTCAGCCTCAAGCTGCGGGGCCAGAAGGCCGGTGTCGCGCATTTGCACGAGAACCTGCTGCGCTTCAACCCGCAGCTCTACCGTGAAAACAGCCAACACTTCCTTAAACAGACAGTCGCCCATGAAGTGGCGCACCTGATTGCCCACCAATTGTTCGGCGAGCGCATCCAGCCCCATGGCGAGGAATGGCAGTTGATCATGCGTGGGGTTTACGAACTGCCGCCGGACCGCTGCCACACCTATGAAATCCAGCGGCGGCGCGTGACGCGGTATATCTACCGCTGTCCGTGTGCCGACAGTGACTTCCCGTTTTCGCCCCAGCGTCACGGGTTGGTGGGCCAGGGGCGGCGGTATTTGTGCCGCAGGTGCCGGCAGACTTTGGTGTTTACCGGGGAAACCCGCGTCGAGTGAGGTTTGTGGTGGATTTAAGGGCCCCTTCGCGAGCAAGCCCGCTCCCACATTTGATCGCATTCCAACGATGGAACTCGGTTGAATGTGGGAGCGGGCTTGCTCGCGAAGGGGCCGGCCCAGGCGCTACTGAACTACCTTGGCACGCCGCAGATCATCTATCTGCTGAGCACTGAATCCCAACTCCGCCAACACCTCATCGCTGTGAGCGCCCACCGCCGCGCCTATGTGCCTGGCCGCCGGCAAGCCCTCGGAAAACTTCAGCGGGCAGGCGATTTGCGCCTGGCTGGAACCATCGCCCCGCGGCACCTGGCTGACCAGCCCCCGGGCTTTCAACTGCGGGTGTTCAACGGCCTCGCTCAGATTCAGCACCGGCTCGACACACGCATCAATCCCGGCAAACAGCTCACACAGCTCATCAAAGCTGCGTTTCTCGAACTCGACCTGCAGCGCCAGCTTGAGGGCTTTCTGCTGCTCGGGTTTGGGCGATAGGCCCATTGCCGCCAATTCAGGGCGGCCAAGCGCCGTACACAGCTGCTGCATAAACGCCGGCTCCAGACTGCCCACCGACAACCAGCGTCCTTCCCGCGATCGGTAATAGTCATAGAAACTGCCGCCATTGAGCACCTGATTCTCCCACGCCGGCTCCACGCCGCACGCCAGGTAACCGGCGCCGGCCATGGCATTCAGGCTGAAGGCGCAGTCGGTCATGCTCACGTCCAGGTATTGCCCCACCCCACTGTGCTGCCGGGCAATCACCGCCGCCAGCAAACCGATCACCGCGTGCAACGAGCCGCCCCCCACATCCGCCAACTGCACACCCAAGGGCAACGGCCCGCTGTCCTGGCGCCCGGTGTAGCTGGCAATGCCTGCCAGGGCCAGATAATTGATGTCATGGCCGGCGCGATCCTTGTAGGGGCCGGTCTGGCCGTAGCCGGTGATGGAGACGTAGATCAGCTTTGGGTTGATCGCCTTCAACGCCTCGTAACCCAGGCCCAGGCGCTCCATGACCCCGGGCCGGAACTGCTCGAGGACGATGTCGTAGTCCGCCACCAGTTGCCGCACGATCGCCACCGCCTCGGCCTGCTTGAGGTCCAGGGCCAGGCTGCGTTTGTTGCGGTTCAGATAGGCATGGCTGGCCGACACGCCCTGGTCATGGGGCGGCAGTACTCGCAGCAGGTCCATGCGCGTGGGGGATTCGATGCGCAACACCTCGGCGCCCATGTCGGCCAGCAGCAACGAGGCGAACGGCCCCGGCAGCAAGGTGGAGAAATCCAGTACTTTGAGGGACGCCAAGGGACCTGACATGCGGACTCCGATTCCGATTCGATTGGCCACAGAGTAGGCAAACCCGGCGGTCGGCGGCAATCACATAAACCATCATCCGAAGTGACTGATGCTTCCCGAAGGCATAAAAAAACCCATCCGAAGATGGGTTTTTCACAAACGCTGCAGCCTTACTTGACGGCGGTTGGAGCCGGGCCTTCGGCCACGCCCAGGTCGTCTTCTTCACGGGTGTCGGAGATACCGCGACCACCGGAAGCCAGTTCGACTTTCAGCTTGTCTTCGTCCAGTTCCTTGACCCACTTGGCCACAACCAGGGTTGCAACAGCGTTGCCAACCAGGTTGGTCAGTGCGCGGGCTTCGGACATGAAGCGGTCGATACCCAGGATCAGCGCCAGGCCGGCAACCGGCAGGTGGCCAACAGCCGACAGGGTAGCGGCCAGTACGATGAAGCCACTACCGGTCACGCCAGCAGCGCCCTTGGACGACAGCAGCAGTACCAGCAACAGGGTGATCTGGTGGGTGATGTCCATGTGGGTGTCAGTCGCCTGGGCGATGAACACGGCAGCCATGGTCAGGTAGATCGAAGTACCGTCCAGGTTGAAGGAGTAGCCAGTCGGTATAACCAGGCCGACTACCGACTTCTTGGCGCCAAGGCGTTCCATCTTGATCAGCATGCGTGGCAGTGCGGATTCGGACGAGGAAGTACCCAGTACGATCAGCAGTTCTTCACGGATGTAGCGGATCAGTTTCAGGACGCTGAAGCC
Organism: Pseudomonas sp. Ag1; assembly: GCF_000278565.1. Lineage (NCBI taxonomy): Bacteria > Pseudomonadati > Pseudomonadota > Gammaproteobacteria > Pseudomonadales > Pseudomonadaceae > Pseudomonas > Pseudomonas sp. Ag1. The sequence continues at coordinate 53,042 of NZ_AKVH01000099.1, read as the reverse complement.
GTGTGCGCGGCAGATGGCGCCCAATACCAGCACCACGAACAGGATGCAGGTGATGTAGAAGCAGATCATCAGCTGACCGAGCTGCACCAGCGAACCTACGCCGTAGGCACCGATGGTGAACGCCATGGCGCCCAGGGCACCGAGTGGCGCGAGCTTCATGATCATGTTGATGATGTTGAACATCACGTGGGCGAAACGATCGATGAAGTCCAGCACCGGCTTGCCGTAGGCACCCAGGCGGTGCAGGGCGAAACCGAAGATCACCGAGAACATCAGCACTTGCAGGATGTCACCGGTAGCGAACGCGCCAACGATGGTGTTCGGGATCACGTTCAGCAGGAAGCCAACGATGCTCTGGTCGGCACCGGCAGTCACGTAGGCCGCGACTTTGGAGGCGTCCAGGGTAGCCACGTCGATATGCATGCCGGCGCCCGGTTGCACGACGTTGACCACGACCAGGCCGATCAGCAGGGCGATGGTGGAGACGATTTCGAAGTACAGCAGCGCGTAGCCGCCGGTCTTGCCGACCGATTTCATGCTTTGCATGCCAGCGATGCCGCTGACAACGGTGCAGAAGATGATCGGGGCGATGACCATTTTGATCAGCTTGATAAAGCCGTCACCCAGTGGCTTGAGGGCCACGCCGGTCTGCGGGTAGAAGTGACCGAGCAAAATACCGATAACGATTGCAACGATCACCTGGAAATACAGGGATTTGTACAGTGGCTGACGAGTCGTCATTGCAAAGTTCCTCAATCGTCCCGTGTGGCAAATATCCGCCATTGCCCACGACACTTGAATTGCGAACCCTCCTGCACTGGAGGGATTTGTTGTTTGAGAGCCTGCTCGAGGCGGTCTCCCTGCGCTCTGTATCGCAAGCGTCGTGCCACTTCTGCTGAAACTCCCTGAAGGCCTTTAGACATCAGCGCTCGGGCGATTTCCAGCTTAAGGTTATGCCTACAGACAGTGGCGGATTTCCGCCTGCTCGCCTGATCTCGTCCTACAATTTGGCGGATATCCGCCTTGTTGCACCCGCCCGGGGTGGCTAACATCCGCCACTCAATGGACGAGGCCCCTCATGCGTGAACGAACCATCGCCAGTCACTACGCCCGAGCCGCTCTCGGCGGTGCTCGCCGGGCCGGCTACGATTATTCGGGCCTGCTGCAGCAGGTCGGCATCACTGCGGAACTGCTGAGCGAGCCCCGCGCCCGCATCGCCCCCGAGCAATTCACCCAGTTGTTGCAAATGCTGTGGCTGGCGCTGGATGACGAATACCTGGGCTTCGCCGAAGGCCCGAGCAAGCGCGGCACCTTCGCCATGATGTGCCACGCGCTGATTCACTGCCGCACCCTGGAGAAGGCTCTGGAACGCGGCTTATTATTTTATAGCCTATTCCCGCAGGGTCCGCGCTGGCGTCTGACACGTGAAGGGGAAATGGCCCGCCTGAGCCTGGACGATTCGCAACTCTGGGACCCGGATCACTTCCTCAGCGAATGCCTGCTGGTGATCTGGCATCGACTCGGCAGTTGGCTGATTGGCCAGCGCATCCGCCTGCACCAGGCCACCTTCAGCTACCCGACGCCGCCCCACGCCGGTGAGTACGACTTGCTGTTCCCCTGCCCACAGGTATTCGCGGCGCCCACCAGCAGCCTGGTGTTCCCCAGCCGCTACCTGAGCCTGCCGTTGTTGCAGGACGAGCGCACCCTCAAGCATTTCCTCGAACGCTCCCCGGCCGACCTGCTGTCGCGGCCGGATGAAGGCGACAGCCTGAGCAGCCAGTTGCGCCGCCTATTGAGCCGCGACCGCACGCCCTGGCCCGACCTCGAAGCCGTCGCCCAGCACCTGCATATCAGCCCGCAGACCCTGCGTCGGCATTTGCGGGAGGAAGGCACCAGCTTTCAGGCGCTCAAGGATGAGTTGCGCCGGGACATTGCGATCTATCATTTGGGGCGGGCGGATTTGTCGTTGCAGGAGATCGCCGAGCAGCTGGGGTTTTCCGAACCGTCGGCGTTTCATCGGGCGTTCAAGAAGTGGACCGGGCTGACGCCGGGGGCCTATAGAGCACAAGAAACCTAGGTGTGTATTGATGCGACTGGCCTCTTCGCGAGCAAGCCCGCTCCCACATTTGACCGAGTTCCACCTTGGGAATGCCATCGAATGTGGGAGCGGGCTTGCTCGCGAAGAGGCCGGCACAGTCAATAAAGATCAAACAGCCGGGAAGTGGATCTTGAACGCAGCCCCACCCAGCGGTGAATCCCCAAGGGTCAGCCGGGCGCCATAGCTTTCAATGATGTCCTTGACCACCGCCAGGCCAATCCCCTGCCCCGGATGCTGGCGGTCGAGCCGCTCGCCCCGCTGCAGGATGCGCGCACGCTGGTCCGGCGGCACGCCGGGGCCATCGTCTTCGATGCACAACTCGGTGCCCTCCAGGCTTTCCTGCAAGGTGATGCGCACTTCGCTCAGGCACAGGCGATAGGCGTTCTCCAGCAGGTTGCCGAGCAGTTCCAGCAAGGCGCCCTTCTCGATCGGCACGTCGCATTCGTCCGGCAGTTCAAAGGCGACCTTCACGCCCTTATCGCGATAAACCTTGTCCAGCGTGTCGCACAGGCTTTGCAGCACCGGCTCCAGCCGCACCTGGTGGCGCACCAGGCCGCTTTTACGCAGGCTGGCGCGCTGCAATTGGTAGCTGATCTGCTGGCTCATGCGCTCGATCTGCGATTGCAGTACCCAGGCCTGGTCCCGATCTTCGGGGCGCTGGGCCATGTCTTCACTCACGCCTTGCAACACCGCCAACGGGGTTTTCAGGCTGTGGGCCAGGTCATCCAGGGAATCGCGGTAACGGGTGCGTTGCTCCCGCTCGCTGTGGAGCAACCGGTTCAGGGAGCCGGTCAGGCGCAGCAGCTCGCGCGGGTGTTGCTCGCTGAGGCTTTCCCGGGTACCGCCTTCGATTTCATCCAGTTCCTGGCTCAGCCGGCGCAGCGCCTGCAGGCCCCAGGTCAGGCCCAGCCACAACAGGGTCAGCAGCACCAGCAAGGCGGCGCCGAAGCCCAGGTAGAGGTTTTCCCGCAGGCCTTCGAGGGTCAGTTGGTATTCACGCACCGGTTGCAGGGCGACGATACTGAACGCCGCGCTCTTGCCGCCCAGCAGCTTGACCTCGACGTCATAGACAAAAAATTCCTGGCCGTTGGCCTCGCGGATCCGAGCAAACTCGTTGCCGCGCCCGTCATAGCGCGGCTTGTAGTTGATGTTTTCTTCCTGGGTGGCGCGCGACCGCCAGACCAAATGGCCTTCGCGGTCATAGATGTAGCCCAGCAGGCGGCTGTCGGTGAGGTTGAAACGCTCGTCCGGCAGCTGCGCGGGCATCAGCAGGCGATTGTTTTCAACCCGGGCAGCCGAAATCAGCGTGGTGACATCCGACGCCAGGCGCTGCTCGATGGAGTCCTGCAGGGCCAGGCTGAAGGCGCCCTGCATGGCCGGCAACAAGGCCAGCATAAACAGCACGGCCAGGGTGGTGGCCGCGAGCATCAAACGTACACGTAGCGAGCGAATCAACGGCAGCGCTCATTGAACAGGTAGCCCAGGCCACGCACGGTGTCGATCGGCTTGAAACCCGCCGGGCCTTCCAGCTTGCGGCGCAGGCGGCCCACCAGCACTTCGATCACGTTCGGATCACGCTCGTCGTCATCGGGGTAGAGCTGTTCCATCAGGCGGTCCTTGGCGACCACTTGCTGGTGATGCCGCATCAGGTATTCGAGGATGCGGTATTCGTAGGCGGTCAGCGCCAGCGGCTGTTCGTCGAGGGACGCCTGCTTGCGATTGAGGTCCAGCAGCAACGGCCCGGCGACGATGGTGGATTGGGTGAAACCGCTGGAGCGGCGCAACAGTGCGTTCATCCGCGCTTCCAGCTCTTCGAACTGGAACGGCTTGACCACGTAGTCGTCGGCACCTGCTGCCAGGCCTTCAACCTTGTCCTGCCAGTTGCCACGGGCGGTCAGGATCAGGATCGGGAAGGTCTTGGCCTGGGCGCGCAATTGGCGGATCAGGTCCAGGCCGCCCATGCCGGGCAGGCCCAAATCGATGATCGCCAGGTCGTGGTTGAATTGCCCGGTCTGGTACAGCGCCTCTTCGGCATTGGCGACGGCCTCGACCACGTGACCGCTGTCGGTAAGGCGGGTCAACAGGTGATGGCGCAGCAACGCCTCATCTTCGACAACCAGCAATTTCATAAAGCTCTCCAAGGCAAATCAACTTTCCAACTGGGGTATATCATAGCGGCCCTGCAGGTCTTGCTGGCGCAATTTACTGCCGTTGAAGTGACCTGACAGGTTTTCGTTGCCCACGCGATAGTCTGACTGCGGGGTGTGCTGGCCCAGGGACTGGCCCCATGGGGCCGCCTGTTCACCGGCATCCTCAAAGCTCACCCGCTGGAGAAGGCTGTAGGGCTTTTTGCTCTTCTCCTTGGAGAAACCCGCGAAACTCGAATCAGAGGCCTGGACGCCAGCGGTGGCGCTGAGCATGGTTAAGGCCAACATCAGCTTCTTGATCGCAGTCATGGTGCTACCTCATACGCTTGGGCTTTGGGTACGGGGCCAGACTACGCAGACGCCCCTGAACTCCCCCTGAACACTCTCTGAACCTGGGCTGAACCGAGGCCGGCTACTGTGTAAAGAGTTATTTACGTATGCCCGGCCGCAGGCTATCCAGCGGCCCTGCAACTCGGCAAAATACCCGGCATGAATTCCCTACCCGCCTGCTGCACCCCACTTGACGCCCATTGGCCGTTGCCCGATGCCTTGCCCGGCACGGTCTTGCTGAGCACCCGTTTTGACCCGGCCCTGCTGGCCATCGGCGATTTCCAGCGCAGCGCCGTGCCGCCACCCGCGAGCATCCAGCGTTCGGTGGCCAAGCGGCAGGCGGAGTTCCTGGCCGGTCGCCTGTGCGCCCGCGCGGCCCTGCAACAGCTGGACGGGCTGGATTGCGTACCGGCGATCGGCGAGGACCGCGCGCCGGTCTGGCCCGCGCACATCAGTGGTTCGATCACCCACAGCACCGGCCATGCAGCGGCCATCGTCGCCCACAAGTCACAGTGGCGCGGGCTGGGGATGGACCTGGAGAACCTGCTGCCCCTGGAGCGGGCGGAACGCCTGGCCGGGGAAATTCTCACTCCGGATGAAATGCTGCGCATGGCCGCCGGGCCGCGGGAGCAGGTTGCACAACTGGTGACGCTGACGTTTTCGGCGAAAGAGAGCCTGTTCAAGGCGCTCTACCCGATCGTGCAGAAGCGCTTTTATTTTGAGCATGCCGAGTTGCTGGAGTGGTCGGATACCGGCCATGCGCGGCTGCGGTTGCTGACGGACCTGTCCGCAGAGTGGTGCCATGGCAAGGAGCTGGAGGCGCAGTTTGCGGTGGATGGCGGGCAGTTGTTGAGCCTGGTGGCCGTCCAGGCCTAGACCTTCTCCTGATCCCGTGGCCAACTCAGGCTGAAACACGCGCCACCCAGATTGTTGCTCTTGCTGATCAACGCCCGGCCACCGTGCCAATAGATGATCCGCCGCACAATGGATAACCCCAGGCCGTGCCCACCCGACGCGCGGGTCCGGCTGTCATCCAGGCGCAGGAACGGCGTGAAAATCCGCTCCCAGGCACTTTCCGGTACGCCCGGCCCGTCGTCTTCCACGTCGATGCGGCAACGCACCTGGCCCACCTGGTAACTGATCAGCACCTGCCCCTGGGCGTGGCGCATGGCGTTGCTCACCAGGTTTTGCAGGGCACGGTGCAGGTAGCGCGGCTCGGCCTCCACCCATGCATCGTCCCAATGTGCCGAGGACAGGCAGATGCCCCGCGCCACGTTGATTTCCGGGCGCAGCGGTGACAGTTCATCAATCACCTGATCCAGCAACGCATTGAGGTCGACCCGCTGGAAATTCAGTGCCGGCGCCCCCTGTTCCAGCCGCGCGTAGGTGAGCATTTCGTCCACCAGGCCATCAAGGTCCTGGATGTCGCTGTCCATGCCCTCCATATACTTGCGCCGCGCTTCAGGCGTGGCCGCGTCGCCGATCATCTCCAGGCCGAACCGCAGGCGCGCCACCGGCGTGCGCAGTTCGTGGGACACCGCCCGCACCAGTTCGCGCTGGATCGCCAACAGGCGTTGCAGGTGCTCGGCCATGCCATTGAACGCTGCCGCTAGGCGCCCCACCGAATCGGCGCCGCGGGCCGGCACCCGCACTTCCAGGCTGCCTTTGGCGATGCGCGTGGCGGCGGCTTCCAGGCCACTCAAGCGCCGCTCCAGCTGGCGCACCAATAAATAGACGATCAAGCCGATCAAGGTCAGGCTGATCAGCGCAATCAGGATCAGCCATTGCGCCGGGTACGGATTCATCTGATACAGCGGGCCGATTTCCAGGACCCACGGCGTGCCGACCATGCCGGCAAATACCCGGATCGAATCCCCACCCTTGCCCAGGGCCATCACGGTATCGCCTTCGGACACGCGGCGGCGCTGGTCTTCGTCCATATCGGCCTGATTGAGCATCACCAGGTGCATCTCGAAACCAAAGCCCTTGGCTTCCTTCAGGTCTGCGAGTTTCTGCGGTTGCTCCGCCACCGGGAAACGCACCAGCTCATCGGCCAGCAGGTAAATCGTCGCGCGGGCCAATTGTTCGCTGATTTGCTGCACCTCACCGGTCAGCAACAGTTGCTCCTGGTCACTGACCAAGCGCAGTACCCTGGCCGCATGAGGCCCGGTTTGCTCCACCAACACCTGGCCGCGTTGCAGACGGGTACGCTGGGTCAGGTCCAGGTGCGCCTCGGCCACGGTCTGCAATTGCAGCGGGATACCCAGCAAGCGCTCCCACACTGCCAGGGCACGGCGGCGCTCGATGGCACTCATGGGTTGCAGGTTGTCGCCCATCAGCGCGAAGGTGCCGTGGGCCAGGCGCTCGCGGTACTGGCCGCTGCGCACTTCATTGAGCAGGTGCAAGGCCAGTACGCCGAGCAACGCCACCAGAATCAGCGCCGCGCACATGCCGCCGTAGATGCGCAGGAAGATTGAGTTCACGGCGTCAGGTCAGCCGCAGCTTCGGGGACGAACAGGTAGCCTTTGCTGCGAATGGTCTTGATCAGGCGTGGGTGGATCGGGTCGTCGCCGATTTTCGGGCGGATGCGCGAGATGCGCACGTCGATGGAGCGGTCCTGGCCGTCATAGCCAATACCGCGCAAGGCGGTGAAGATTTCTTCCCGGGACAGGATCCGCCCGGCATTCGCCACCAGCAACCACAGCAGGTCGAATTCGGCGCTGGTCAGTTCGATGCCGCCTTCGTGCAGCCAGGCTTCACGCAGGGCGTTGTCCACCACCAGCGGGCCGAATTGCAGGCGCCGCTGTTTTTCGGGGAGTGCCGGCTCGACGCTTTCGCTGCGCCGCAGCAGGGCCTGGATGCGTGCCAGCAGCAGGCGTGGACGCACGGGTTTGCACACGTAATCGTCGGCGCCCATGTCCAGGCCCAGCACCTGGTCCATGTCGTCGGTGCGCGCGGTCAGCATCAGGATCACCCCGTCGTAGCGCTCGCGCACCTTGCGGCAAATGCTCAGGCCGTCTTCACCGGGCAACATCAGGTCGAGGATCACCAGGTCCGGCTGCTCGGCGATGATCCGCGCCGCCGCGAGGGCGCCATTGCCTTCCACCGACACCCGCAAGCCGTTGCTCTCCAGGTAGTCACGGGTCAACTCGGCCAGTCGCTCGTCGTCCTCGACAATCAATACCTGCCAGGCTTCTTGCTCCATGCGTTACCTCGGTTCTAATTATTGTAGGGGCGGGTTTGCCCGAGAAAACTCGAGGGCGCCGCGTTTATTCAGGTTTCCAGCGTCATCGTTGACGTCCTTCGCGGGCAAGCCCGCTCCTACAGTTGTCATGTAGGCGAGGCATAAACTGTATGGATAACCGCCGATTGTAGCAACGGGCCGGCCCTCTGCCACAAGCGCGCAAATGCGTTCGGACATCGTGTTTTTTTGTGATAGGGTTCGCGCCCGCAAAAATCCAACCGGTTGTTTTTACCTCGGAATATTCGGTGACAAACGGCGCAATGCAGCAGTACTGCGGCCTACACGGCCATTCCACGTTTCATACACATTTTACCCACAGCGTTATCCACAGGTAGTCCGTTGCTAAGCCCCCCAAAACGCATTATCTTGTAGGTCGTCGCCAAAAAAACCCTACATGTAGGGTTTTCAGCGAAAAGACCAAACACAAATCAGACAAGAAACTCAAGCTCTTTCTTGCTCCTGTTTGGTGAACTTAAGCCTTTTTCAGAAGACCAAACCGCGCACGCGGATGGCAGCCGCTTTCTGCCCCGATCAGGCGAAAACGGTACGGGTGTTGCAGTACGAAACTGTCACCCACCAGGAATACGGTAAAGAGCCCCAAGGCTTGTAACCGAAGACTTCGGCATGGAAGCGGCGCGAACAGCTCCCTTCCTCCTGTCCCGAAGTTGTTATGCCAGGCCCCTGGCCTGTTGTAAGTGCTTCAGGACGGAACGGTGGGCACCGTGATGGTGCCCAAATAAATATAGAATGTGGAGACAACCCCCCATGCAAACCGACACAACTCGCGAGAACCCGCAGGGCTCCGTGCCGCAGGCCGCTGATTCGAACCTGGATCTGTCCGCCACCGCGCCCGGCCAATTGCGTGTGATCAAGCGTAACGGCACTGTCGTTCCTTACACCGATGACAAAATCACCGTCGCGATCACCAAAGCGTTTCTTGCAGTTGAAGGCGGCACCGCTGCTGCCTCGTCGCGCATCCACGACACCGTTGCCCGCCTGACCGAACAGGTCACCGCAACCTTCAAGCGTCGCATGCCATCGGGCGGCACCATTCACATCGAAGAAATCCAGGACCAGGTCGAACTGGCCCTGATGCGTGCCGGCGAGCAGAAAGTCGCCCGCGACTACGTGATCTACCGTGACTCGCGCGCCAAGGAACGTGCCGTACGTTCCCCGGCCGAAGAAGCTGCCGTACAAGCTCACCCGTCGATCCGCATCACCCTGGCCGACGGTACGTTTGCACCGCTGGACCTGGGCCGCCTGAACACCATCATCACCGAGGCCTGCGAAGGCCTGGAAGAAGTCGATGGCGACCTGATCCAGCGCGAAACCCTGAAGAACCTGTACGACGGCGTGGCCCTGACCGACGTCAACACCGCACTGGTGATGACCGCCCGTACCCTGGTCGAGCGTGAGCCGAACTACTCGTTCGTCACCGCGCGCCTGCTGATGGACACCCTGCGTGCCGAAGGCCTGGGCTTCCTGAAAGTCGCCGACAGCGCCACCCACCACGAGATGGCCGACCTGTACGCCAAGGCCCTGCCGGCCTACATCGCCAAGGGTATCGAATTCGAATTGCTGAACCCGATCCTGGCCACCTTCGACCTGGAAAAACTCGGCAAGGCGATCAACCACGAGCGCGACCAGCAGTTCACTTACCTGGGCCTGCAAACCCTGTACGACCGTTACTTCATCCACAAGGACGGGATCCGCTTCGAACTGCCGCAAGTGTTCTTCATGCGCGTGGCCATGGGCCTGGCGATCGAAGAGAAGCAGAAAGAAGACCGTGCCATCGAGTTCTACAACCTGTTGTCGTCCTTCGACTACATGTCGTCGACCCCGACCCTGTTCAACGCCGGTACCCTGCGTCCACAGCTGTCCAGCTGCTACCTGACCACCGTGCCGGATGACCTGTCGGGCATCTACCACGCGATCCACGACAACGCCATGCTGTCCAAATTCGCTGGCGGCCTGGGTAACGACTGGACCCCGGTGCGTGCGCTGGGTTCGTACATCAAGGGCACCAACGGCAAGTCCCAGGGCGTTGTACCGTTCCTCAAAGTAGTGAACGACACCGCCGTAGCCGTGAACCAGGGTGGCAAGCGCAAGGGCGCTGTATGTGCCTACCTGGAAACCTGGCACATGGACATCGAAGAGTTCATCGAGCTGCGCAAGAACACCGGTGATGACCGTCGTCGTACCCACGACATGAACACCGCCAACTGGATCCCTGACCTGTTCATGAAGCGCGTCTTCGATGACGGCAAGTGGACCCTGTTCTCGCCATCCGAAGTACCGGACCTGCACGACCTGACCGGCAAGGCTTTCGAAGAGCGCTACGAGTACTACGAAGCCCTCACCGAGTACCCGGGCAAGGTCAAGCTGTTCAAGACCATCCAGGCCAAAGACCTGTGGCGCAAAATGCTCTCCATGCTGTTTGAAACCGGCCACCCATGGCTGACCTTCAAAGACCCGTGCAACCTGCGCAGCCCGCAGCAGCACGTGGGCGTGGTCCACAGCTCGAACCTGTGCACCGAGATCACCTTGAACACCAACAAGGACGAGATCGCCGTTTGCAACCTGGGCTCGATCAACCTGCCGAACCACATCGTCAACGGCAAGCTGGACACCGCCAAGCTGGAACGCACCGTGAACACCGCTGTTCGCATGCTCGATAACGTTATCGACATCAACTACTACTCGGTACCCCAGGCGCAGAACTCCAACTTCAAGCACCGTCCGGTCGGCCTGGGCATCATGGGCTTCCAGGACGCGCTGTACCTGCAGCACATTCCTTACGGTTCGGACGCTGCAGTCGAGTTCGCCGACAAGTCCATGGAAGCGGTCAGCTACTACGCGATCCAGGCTTCCTGCGACCTGGCCGACGAGCGTGGCGCCTACGAGACGTTCCAGGGTTCGCTGTGGTCCAAAGGCATCCTGCCGCTGGATTCGCAACAGATCCTGATCGAGCAACGTGGCCAGAAGTACATCGACGTTGACCTGAACGAATCCCTGGACTGGGCGCCGGTACGTGCCCGTGTGCAGAAAGGCATTCGTAACTCCAACATCATGGCCATCGCACCGACCGCCACCATCGCCAACATCACTGGCGTGTCGCAGTCGATCGAACCGACCTACCAGAACCTGTATGTGAAATCGAACCTGTCGGGCGAATTCACCGTGATCAACCCGTACCTGGTTCGCGACCTGAAAGCCCGTGGCCTGTGGGACTCGGTCATGATCAACGACCTGAAGTACTACGACGGTTCGGTGCAGCAGATCGAGCGCATCCCGCAAGAACTCAAAGAGCTCTACGCGACTGCCTTCGAAGTGGACACCAAGTGGATCGTCGACGCCGCCAGCCGTCGCCAGAAGTGGATCGACCAGGCTCAGTCGCTGAACCTGTACATCGCCGGCGCGTCGGGCAAGAAGCTCGACGTGACCTACCGCATGGCCTGGTACCGTGGCCTGAAAACCACTTACTACCTCCGTGCCCTGGCTGCCACCAGCACCGAGAAGTCGACCATCAACACCGGCAAGCTGAACGCTGTTTCCAGCGGCGGCAACCACGGTGATGATTCGGTTCTCGCCGCACCTGCCGGCCCGGCGCCAGTGCCTAAAGCCTGCGCGATCGACGAGCCGGATTGCGAAGCTTGCCAATAAGCTGAGCACACCCTGGGTCTAACCACCCAAGGTTGAAAAACCCCCGATAGGCCTACGGCGTATCGGGGGTTTTCTTTTGCCTGGAACAACACCGTCGCGATTCGCGCAGGTATTTCACCTCCTTGAAAACATCGGTGGGCTTCTGGCCGACGTGCATCATGGCGGCTTTTATCGCTGAAACAGTGATGCAGTTGCCGCCAGGGCCCTGACTGAATCCGCTCCAGATATCGCCCGGCCGGCCTTGTACCGTTCCGACAGCCGTGTATCCGCCTGTGACGCCCCCGCCTATAGGCGTTATCTGAACGTCCAAAAAAAAGCCCCTCACGCGAGGGGCTTTTCGGTAAAGCGAGTTAAAGCGACAACATCAGGTCATCTGAATGATGGTCTGCATGATGGTGCTTTGGGTGGAGATGGTCTTGGCGTTCGCCTGATAGTTGCTCTGGGCCTTGATCAGGTCCACCAGCTCGTTGGTCAGGTTGACGTTGGAGTTCTCCAGGGAGTTGGCCACGATCGAACCCAGGGTGCCGACTTGCGGGGTATCAAAACCCGGCTGGCCCGACGCGAAGGTTTCTTTCCAGGTGGTGCCGCCGGCTGGCTGCAGGCCCTGCTCGTTGTTGAAGCTGGCCAGGGAGATCTGGCCGATGGCCTTGCTCTGCTGGTTGCTGAACGTGGCGAACAGTACGCCGCTGCCGTCGATTTTCAGCCCGGTGATTTGCCCGGTGGCGTAGCCATCGGTGGTCGGCGGGTTGCGGTAGGTGGCGGAGTTGTACTGGGTGATGTTCCCCATGTTGACGGCAACGCCGTCTGCGTTGGCGGCCGCACCGTTAGGCGTCCAGACACCATTGACCAGGCCGCCCGGCTTCCAGTCGGAAATGGTCAGGGTGGTATTGGAAGCGGTGGCTGGCGGGGTAACGATCCCGGTCAGCTTGCCGGAGGTGTCAAACGACAGCGTCGAGGCGACTGGCGCTTTCACGTCAGTACCGGTGCCGCTGATCGGCGAGCCGTCAGGGTTGCGCCCATCGATCAGGGTGTAGGACTTCCAGGTGTTGGAGTCGGTCTTCACCAGGTACTGCACCATCGGATGCGCGTTGCCCTGCGTATCGTAGAGCGTGGTGGAATATTGAGTGGTGAAGCTGTCCGGTTTGGTCGGATCAAACGGGTGCGCCGTCTGGTCGATCGCCGTCTCGGAGGAGTTCAGGTTACTGGTGGAATCCACCTTGCTCGAAGCCTTCGGCGGCAGGTACGACAGGTTGAGTTGCAGGTCGGTCAAGCCGCCCTTCTGGATGTTGCCATCGGCATCCGCTGCGTAGCCTTGCAGGCGCGAGGTGCCGGTGTTGTTGGTGATGTAGCCGTCCTTGTCGGCCCGGAACGCACCGTTGCGGGTGTATTCCAGCGAACCGTCGCTGCCCTTCTGCACGAAGAAGCCGCCGCCCTGGATCGCCATGTCGAGCGTGCCGCCGCTGTTGTTGACGTCACCCTGGGTGAACTGCTGGGACACGGCCGCCAGGTTCACGCCATTGCCGATGCTGTTCTGGCCGGTACCCAGCTTGGAAGCCGCGTAGATATCCGCGAATTCCGCACGGGACGACTTGAAGCCGGTGGTCGCGACGTTGGCGATGTTGTTGCCCGTCACGTCCAGTTGTTTGTTGGCCGCATAGAGGCCGCTAAGGCCGATGTTAAAAGACATTGTTCTCTCCTTTTGCCGTATTTAGCCGGCTCTATGTACCGATAGTCTGAATTTGCGACAGCTTGATACTGCCCAGGCCGCCCGCCAGGTTCAGCACCATTTCAGCGCCGTTCGTGCCCAGGGTTACGCTGGTCACCGTTGCCGGCAGCGAGGTGGCGAGGGCCACCGAGTCACCCTTGTCATTCTTGGTGGTGGCATTGAAGGTGTAGGTGCCGGGTGGCGCCGTCTCACCCGCATCGGTCTTGCCGTCCCAGACGAAGCTGGAGTTGCCGGCGCTCTGGGCGCCCATGTCGATGGTGCGAACGACGTTGCCATCCTTGTCGGTGATCTTGACGGAGACGTTGCCCGTCGCCGCCGTCACCGCCACGGAACCGGTCATGCTCTTGCTGGTATCCACCATCGCCTTGTCGGTCTGGGTGATGACCGAACGCCCCACCAGCGACGAAGCCTGCAGCGCCTGGGAGGAGCTGAAGTTGCTGGAAATCGCATTCACCGAGTCATTCAGGTTGTTGATGCCTTCCAGACTGCTGAACTGCGCCAACTGTGCGACGAACGCGCCATTGTCCTGGGGCGACAGCGGGTCCTGGTTTTTCAGCTGGGTCACCAGCAATTGCAGGAACGCGTCCTTGCCCATCGCCTGGTTGCCCGTCGCCGACTTGGCGGCGTCACCGACGCTGGTGTTATCTGTCGCCGTCTTGACCTTGGAATTAAAAAGGTCCTGGACTGCCGTGTTCGTCGAACTGTTATCAACAATGGCCATTATTTGGCGCCCCTTATCACTGACCCAGGGTCAGGACCTTCTGCATCATGGTTTTGGCGGTGTTCATCATTTCCGCGTTGGTCTGGAACGAGCGGCTGGCGGAAATCATGTCGGCCATTTCCTCGACCACGTTGACGTTGGGGTAGTACACGTACCCTTTTTCGTTCGCGGCAGGGTGGTTCGGCTCGTAGCGGGCTTCGAGGTTGCTCTGGTCTTCGACCACACCGAGCACCTGCACGCCCTGGCCTGCGGCATCCTGGTTCTGGAACAGCGAATCGCCGCTGCCACTCTGGCCGCCCTGGCCGCCCTGGAACATGGTGGCGAACACCGGGTGCCGGGCGCGGTAGGTCTGGTCGATGCTCGAAGACACGGTCTCGGCGTTGGCGATGTTACTGGCGACGGTGTTGAGGCGCGTGGTCTGCGCACTCATGCCACTACCGGCAATATTGAAAACACTGGCGAGGGACATGGCTTATTCTCCACGCAGGGCTGACATCAGCCCTTTGAATTTGCTGTTGAGCAGGGTGAAGCTGGCCTGGAAGTTCACTGAGTTCTCGGCGTAGGCCGATTGCTCCAACTGGGCGTCCACGGTGTTCTGGTCGATCGACGGTTGCATCGGCGTGCGATACAGCAGCGACTCGTCACCATTGCCCAGGCCTTGCGCCTCGATATGACGGCTGTTGGTCATGTTCAGGGCGAAGGTGCCGTTCTTGGTCTTGTCTTGCTGGGCGGCGAGCACGGCAGAGAAGTCCAGGTCCCGAGCCTTGTAGTTCGGGGTGTCGGCGTTGGCGATGTTGTTGGCCAGGACTTCGGCACGCTGGGCGCGAAAGCCCAGTGCTTGTTCGTGGATACCAAGCGCTTTATCGAAGCTGATGCTCATGGCGGAAACCTTTAGGGGCTGACCTGCTTTTCGTAACAAGGATTTAGCAAGGGCCATGCCAAGTTGCTTGAGCCCCGTAAATCAAGGGTTTGCGAGGGAATTGCCGGCGGCAATGCCAGAAAAGCGGCAAAGGGTTTCCGCGAAACGCCAGTAAAGCGGCAATGAGGGCTTGCCGCTTTGCGGCCGTAAAAAAAGGGAGGCCTGTGCAGGCCTCCCTTTTTGTCCAAGCATTCATCACTTGGCCTGGTAAATGATTCCAGGACTGCACTGCACCATCTGGTAATGATCCGGCAAACCGTTCAGCGCCTCGGAAGCCCCCAGGAACAGATAACCGCCACGCTTGAGGGTGCCGTGGATGCGCAACAGAATGTCTTTCTTCACCTCGGCCGAGAAGTAGATCAGCACGTTGCGGCAAAACACCATGTCGAACTTGCCCAGGCTGGCATAACTGTCCAGCAGGTTGAACGAACGAAACTCCACCCGGCTCTTGATCGGCGCCTTGACCGCCCAACGCCCTGCTCCCTTGGGATCGAAGAAACGCTGCAAGCGCTCCTGGGACAACCCGCGCCCCAGCGCCAGGCTGTCGTACTCGCCGGTCTTGCAGTTGGTGAGCATGGTGCCGGACAAATCCGTGGCCACGATTTGCGCCCCGGCTTTCAACTGGCCCATGTTGGTCCGCTCGAACTCATCGATGGCCATCGAAATCGAATACGGTTCCTGTCCCGACGAACAGGCCGCCGACCAGATGCGCAGGCGCTGGCCGGGAGCGGCCTTGATCGCCTCGGGCAGCACCTTGTTCTTGAGCACTTCAAACGGATAGGTATCGCGAAACCACAAGGTTTCGTTGGTGGTCATGGCGTCGACCACCATCTCCTTGAGCCCGCTGCGTGGCTGGCCCTGGATCCGTTGCACCAACTCCCCGAGGGACTTGATGCCTTGCTGCTCCATCAGTTTGTTGAGACGGCTGGATACCAGGTACTGCTTGTTTTCACCGAGCAATATGCCACAGGCCTTTTCCAGGAAGACCCGGAACTGTTCGAAATCCAAATTACCCGTAGACAATGATACCGCCTCTTAAATCGTGTGACCGCCAGGGAAAAGGCCCCTAGCCGTGATCTGCTGCCTTGATCCGGTCGACTACCCGGGATGCCAGGTCATCAGGGCGGAATTTGGCCAGGAAGTCATCGGCACCGACCTTCTTGACCATCGCCTGATTGAATACACCCGACAACGAAGTATGCAGGATGATATGTAGTTTTTGCATGCGTGGGTCGTTGCGTATCTCGGCCGTGAGGGTGTAGCCGTCCATTTCCGGCATCTCGATGTCGGAGATCATCATCAGGAATTCTTCTTCCGGCTTCTTGCCCTCATCCACCAGCTTGCGCAGGTAATCCAGGGCCTGGCGACCGTCATTGAGCGCCACCACTTCGACCCCAACGGTCTGCAGGCAACGGGACACCTGCTTGCGCGCAACCGAAGAGTCGTCCACCGTCAGCACCCGCAGCGAGATCGCCTTGTGCGCGGTTTCGGCGTCTACCACGCCCACCGATATCGCCTCGGAGGTCGGGGCCACTTCGGCGAGGATTTTCTCCACGTCGATGATTTCCACCAACTGGTTGTCGACCCGCGTCACCGCCGTGAGGTAGTGATCGCGACCGGTGCCCTTGGGCGGCGGATGGATCTCTTCCCAGTTCATGTTGACGATGCGCTCCACCGAGCGCACCAGGAAACCCTGGGTCTTGGTGTTGTACTCGGTAATGATCACGAACGGGCTCTCGCGGTCCTGCAACCCCGCCGAACCGGTGGCCATTGCCAGGTCAAGAATCGGGATGGTCGCGCCACGAATGTTCGCCACACCGCAAACCACCGGGCTGGACTTGGGCATTATTGTCAGCTTGGGACACTGCAACACTTCGCGAACCTTGAAGACATTAATCCCGTACAGCTGCTTGCCGTCCAGACGGAACAACAGCAACTCCAGGCGATTCTGCCCCACCAGCTGTGTGCGCTGGTTCACTGAATCCATTACACCGGCCATGCCCAGACTCCTACGCTAAAACTTAGGGGTACGACGCGTACCCAACACTAAACGGCACGAGCTTTGCTTTTTTATTGGCCATGGACATCAAAACGACAGTTTCCCGACGCCTCCGATCCCCACAGTACCGCAGATTGCTCTGCGTCTCGATGGCGTTGCTTGCCTTGGCTACGGGCCAGCCGGCCCGCGCCGATAACGTCACCTTGCCTGATCTGCTTATCGGCGTCACTCAAGGCTTTCTTGAGTTCACTGTAGAAGATTATCTGGCCACGACGCAGACACCGGGCCGCTACGAAATCCAGGTCAACCAGCTGGATCCGCGCCTGCGCATGCCCATGTGCGACAGAGAATTGACAGCTTCCCTGGAAAGCCCCGCCCAGCCCATCGGGCGCGTGACCGTGAAAGTGCGCTGCGAAGGCGCCTCGCCCTGGACGGTGTTCGTGCCGGCCCAGGTCAAACTGTTTCGCGAAGTGGTGGTGGTGACGCGCCCGCTGAAACGTACCGGAATCATTGGTTATGATGACGTCGCGATGCGCGAGCGCGACATCAGCATGATCACCCAGAGCTACCTCACGTCCCTTGACCAGGCACTCGGGCAGAAACTTACCCGACCAATGGTCGCCGACCAGGTGATTACCCTGGTCCATCTAGAGCAGGCCGAAGTCGTGCGCAAAGGTGACCAGGTGGTGATTTCCGCCAGCAGCGGTGGCCTGAATGTAAAAATGCCGGGGGAAGCCCTGTCCAACGGCGGCATGAGTGAACAGATTCGCGTCAAGAACCTGAATTCCAACCGCGTGATCAAGGCCCGGGTGACTGCGCCGGGGCAGGTTGAGGTGGCTTTATAGATCACTGGCATCGGACGCCAGCTTTTCCTACACTGTGCGCAAAGCGGCATCGCGCATAGGTTTATTGTCAATCGAGCCTAAAGTTTGTCCGGGTATGGCCGAAAACATGGCAAGCGTCCAAATACCCAGAGGTTTTTTTAACATGGTCATCGATTTCAGTCGTTTGAATAACGCCCTGCCAACGCCCGGTTCTTCGCGCACCAACGGTGCCAAAGACAGCGTTGAAGCCAAGTCCCAGCCTCTGCCTGCCAAGACAGAACAGGCCGGTGCGAGCCAAAGCGGGGAATCGGTACACCTGAGCAATGAGGCTCAACAGTTGCAGAAGGTCACTGACTCGCTGAGCGATCAGCCAGTTGTCAATAAAGCCCGTGTGGCCGAATTGAAACAGGCGATTGCCGATGGCAGCTATAAGGTCGACAGCAACCGTGTAGCCAGCAAACTGCTTAACTTCGAAGCCGAGCGCTAGGCAAAGGCCTGCGCCAGGCTTTTGGACGCTTAAACCCCAAGGCCAGCCATGCACGACGAAAACTTGCTACAACTGATCATTGAAGACCTGCCTCCCGCACAGCAGCTGCTGGAGCTCCTTCGAGAAGAATCACTGGCCCTGTACGGCCGGGACATGCGCATGCTGGAAGAAATCCTGGCGCGTAAGCAATCGCTGATCGTCCTGCTGGAACAGCACGGCAAGAAGCGCAGCCAGATTCTGATCAGCCTGGGCCTCACGGCCGACCACAAGGGCCTGGAACAACTCGCCAGCCACTCCACGGTGGGCGACCAGTTGCTGGCCCAGAGCAAAGAACTCAACCAGTTGCTGACCCTGTGCCAGGAAACCAACCTCCTCAACGGCCAGGCCATCCAGCTTCAGCAAGCCACGACCGCCAATCAGTTGCGTATCCTCCACGGCGGCGAGCCTCCGGCTCTCTACAACGCTCAAGGCTCCACCTCACGCCTGGCCAAGCCAAGCACCCGCAGCCAAGCCTGAAACCAGTTTGAGCGCGCCCTATCCAAGTCGCGCCACATACTGGCAAAATGACAGCACTTGCGTGTAGTCGTATTTTGTCTGGAGATGGAAGAACCGTGTTCAACACCCTTAACGCGGAAGATGCTCCGCAGCCACCCAAGGTACTCACCACGCCGCTGGAAATCGCTGGCACCTTGCGGATGCTGCAAGAAAGCCATGATCCGCTGATCATCACCTTCCATGAACGCAACCAGCGGTTTCAAAGCTACCTGGTGGAAATCGACCGGGACAGCAAGACACTGGCCCTGGACGAAATGGTCCCGCGCGACGGCGAACGCTACCTCGAGAATGGCGAAGCTTTCCGGATCGAAGGTTTTCACGAGGGGGTGCGGGTAGCCTGGGAAAGCAACGGCACCCTGACCCTCGATGAAGCCGGCGGCCACCGTATTTACCGCGGCAGCATGCCTGGCGAGGTGATTTACCATCAGCGTCGCAACGCCTTCCGCGCGGCGTTGAAGCTGGCGCAACTGGTGAGCGTCGAACTGGGCGGCGACAAACTCAAGGCCCCCATCAGCGGCAAGTTGCTGGATATTTCCGCCACCGGCTGCAAATTGCGCTTCGAAGGGGATATTTCCGAGCGCCTGCAACTGGGCCAGGTCTACGACCGATTTATCGCCGCGCTACCCTTTGGCAGCATGACCACCTCGGTAGAACTGCGTTACCTGCACTTCGAAGAAAGGATCAACACCACCTTCGCCGGCCTACGTTTTCATAACATGAGCGGGCTGGTGCAGCGCCAGGTCGAGCGGTTTGTGTATCAACTGCAGCGTGAAGCGCGCCGGTTTGACAAGGACGACGACCTTTAAACAATAAAGGTCGCGACAAAAAAACGGGCAGTCCCTCAAGGGGGCTGCCCGTTTTTGCTTTCAGGGGCGCGCCCTGCTCAAGTCGTGTGGGTGATCATCCGGGTCCGGATGCTCTGGTGGCTCGGTGACAGGCTCCGGCTGATCCAGTTCGGGATCGACTTCCGGCTCGGGATCCACAACGGCGGTCTGCATCTGGTCCTGCACCACCTGTTCGTCCACTCGCGGATCGAGGCATGCTACCAGGGGCGAGCTGGACATGCTGTCGGGCATCGCCACGTGATGCAGCGGTGCGTCGTCCACCTGATGCAGGTTGGTGACCGCCTTGGGCCGGATGCGCCACACCAGGATCAATCCGCACACGCTGAAAAACGCATACAGCATATGGCTGCCGAACAGCTTCATCACCACACCGGCCAACAGCGGGCCGACACTGGCGCCGATGCCGTAGGTCACCAGCAACATCGCAGTGAGCGACACCCGGCGATCGCCCTCGACGTGGTCGTTGGAAAACGCCACAGCCAGCGGGTACAGGCAGAACTGCACCAGGGAACAGAGAAAGCCCGCGACGAACAGCACTTCCAGTGGTACCTGGGTCATGATCGCCAACGGCAACGCGGCCACCGCCAGGCACAAGGCGAAACAGCGAATCAACAGCGCGCGGTCATATCGATCGGACAGCCAGCCCAATGGCCACTGCACCAGCAGCCCGGCGAAAATGCAGCTACCCATGAACAGGCCGACCTGCTCGGTGGTCAGCCCTTGCTGAGACGCGTACAGCGGCGCCAAACCGTAGAACGAGCCGACGATCAGCCCGGCCCCCAACACCGTACTGAGGGACTGCGGCACCCGCTTGATAAAGAAGCGCGGCTCCATCGGTGCCGGATGCAGCGGCGCCGGGTGAATGCGGCGAGTCATGGCCACCGGCACCAGGCACAGCGCGAAACACAGCGCGACCAGCATCAGCAACTCAAGCCCCAACTGTGGGTGCATCACAAGGATCAACTGGCCCAGCACCAGGCCCAGGTACGAGGCGATCATATAGCCGCTGAACACCGCACCGCGTTGCTTGGCCTCAGCTTGTTCGTTAAGCCAGCTCTCGATGACCATGTACTGGCACATCATGCCCAGGCCGACAATCATCCGCAGCACAATCCAGGCTGGCAGCCAGTTGATCAGCCCGTGGCCCAACACCGCCGCGCCGACGATCCCGGCACAGGTGGCGTAGGCCCGGATATGCCCGACGCGGCCAATCAGGCGGTGACCGATCTTGCCCCCCAACACCAGGCCAAAATAGTTGGCGGCCATCAACGCACCGACCCACAGGCTGTCGACGTGATCTGCCGCCAGGCGCAAGGCCAGGTAAGTACTGAGCAGGCCAGAGCCGATCAGCATCATCAGGGAAGCAAAATAAAGGGCTCGAAAAGGTTTCCAGATCTGGCGCATCGGCGTTCCGAGCGGCTCCTTGCTGTGGGTGTCAGGACTACCGGAATGATAGTCCCGGGTCGTCGGGTCCGGACAGCCAAAACATGCGGTTGCCGGGGAATATTTTGCTCATGCCAATTGACTACGTGTCAGACGCTCGCCAGTCACCCGCGAGGTACAGGATGCAGACGAATACTTGCGCCGCCCCGCTCTTGCCTCCCGTGTGAACCTCAAACGCGGGCAAGGTTCGGTTGGTGTTTGAAAAGACTGCCGCACTCAAACGCCCGGCCACAAAAAAGCCCCGCCAGATAAATCTGATCGGGGCTTGCGGACGTCGAGGCCGCATGGGCAGCAACGGTGAAGTGGTGTCCCAGGGCCGGTTCGAACGGCCAACCTTCCCCTTAGGAGGGGGATGCTCTATCCAATTGAGCTACTGGGACTAATGACAGCCAACCGGCGATGGGCACGGCGACGGACGGCGTGCATGTTAACGGCGCAGGTGAATTTTGTCATGTCGTCCGTTGGCTTTTTGAGTGTAGGCCCATGCCAGTGACAGCCGGTGGTATTCCGCTCAACGATTACGGACGGTTCTGACCATCGTGCAAAATGCACTCCCCCAAAATGCCATCATTGCAAATTGCAACAGCATGGCAATCTGGACACTATATAAATGTTTGATTTTAAAGGATTTATTATCAATTAAAGACTGGCACGACACCTGCAATGCTTTATCCTACAAATACAGTCCGGCCCAGCCATCTGCGGAGAACATGCACATGAACAGCGCACTTCTACTAGCCCTCAATACCGTTGCACTGGCTGCGCTGGTGATGTTCCATTTTCAGTCCACCACTTCCGACGACGCCGCGCAGGTCAGCCAGGCGATTCCCCATCACCTGCAACAGCGCCCGCAACTGGCTGTCATGAAGCCGAACATGCAATCCCCACTGCAACTGACCCAGGGCACTCAAGCTGCTCCTGCCACTGAACACTGGGTTTTCTGAACCGCTTACCGGAGCATTCCATGAACAAGTCCGCCTGGCTGTTTCTGACCCTGGCACTGGCCGCCGCCGGCCTCGGCCTGAACGTATTGTCGCAAGACGTACAGACAGTCTCCTTCGTCGCCGCCGGCGTGTTTGGCAGCCTGTGGGTATTGGCAGTCTTCATTGGTCGCCGCATCAAATTCGATCCCGTACTGCGCTGAATCCCCCCGCTCGTCGCCCTCGCTAAAATCGCTGCCACGCCTCGGCTCGTCCGTCCGGACAGCCGACCATATGTCGCTCCGCATTCGTAAATTGGCAATTTGCCACTAATCTTAAAGTTAAGGGCAAAAGGCCATATTGCTATAGGATGTGCGCCCGAAAAGCCTTTTGCGCCCAGGGTCTGCGGGCTCAACACTCATTTGGGTGCGTCCGCGGAAAGTTTTCCAACCAGTCCGCAAATTTTGAAATGAGTACTGGCATAAAGCCGGTAGCCGGTTCAATATTTGTCACAGAATTGACGCCAAGGAACTGGCAAATCTGAGGCATGATGCGGCCTCTTTGCAATTCAGGTTGAACATTTGGCAGCAAACCTTGTCCTAACATGCATCTTGCGGCCAATTCCAAAAACCGCTCCCCTGAACTAACCGGTTAAATATATGCGCCCATTGAAACAGGCAATTTATTCCAGCCGTACGGCTGACAAGTTCGTCGTACGTCTGCCAGACGGAATGCGGGAACGCATTGCCGAGGTGGCTCGCAATCATCACCGCAGCATGAACTCTGAAATCATCGCACGCCTGGAACAAAGCCTGATTCAGGAAGGTGCGCTGGGCGACGAGCTGAGCATGCGCCTGGACAGCCCCGAGCTGTCACTGCACGAACGCGAACTGCTGCAGCGTTTTCGTCAGCTCTCCCACCGCCAGCAAAATGCTCTCGTCTCGCTGATCGCCCACGACGTTGAGGCAGCTGCAGAAGCCAACTGATTGGCAACTGAAAGCTGAAAGCCAGCCATGCGCTGGCTTTTTTTTGCCCGGGATTTGGTCAGGAAAGGATCAAGGGGCAAATGCCCCCGATCCATGGAAGGGATCAAAGCAGGAAGATGGTTGCCAGGCCCAGGAAGATGAAGAAGCCGCCACTGTCGGTCATGGCCGTGATCATCACACTGGCGCCCATCGCCGGGTCTCGTCCAAGGCGCACCAGGGTCATTGGAATCAGAACCCCCATCAACGCTGCCAGCAGCAGGTTAAGCGTCATGGCCGCCGTCATGACCACGCCGAGCGACCAGCTGCCATACAGCAGGTACGCCACGATACCGATGACACCGCCCCACACCAGGCCGTTGATCAGCGCGACCGCAAGCTCCTTGCGCATCAAACGCTTGCCATGCCCGGTCCCCACCTGATCCAGCGCCATGGCGCGGACGATCATGGTGATGGTCTGGTTACCCGAGTTACCGCCAATACCCGCCACAATCGGCATCAGTGCAGCCAGGGCCACGAGCTTCTCGATGGAGCCTTCAAACAGGCCGATCACCCGTGAAGCAATAAACGCGGTAATCAAATTCACCGCCAGCCAGGCCCAGCGGTTACGCAGGGATTTCCAGACCGACGCAAAAATATCCTCTTCTTCCCGCAGACCGGCCATGTTGAGGACTTCGCTTTCGCTCTCCTCACGAATCAGGTCGACCATTTCATCGATGGTCAGACGGCCGATCAGCTTGCCGTTCTTGTCGACCACCGGGGCCGAGATCAAGTCATAACGCTCAAACGCCTGGGCCGCGTCGTAAGCGTCTTCGTCCGGATGGAAACTCACCGGGTCACTGGCCATGACGTCCGCGACTTTCTTGTCCGGATCATTGACCAGCAGGCGCTTGATCGGCAGTACGCCCTTGAGGATCCCTTCGTAGTCGACCACGAACAGCTTGTCGGTGTGGCCTGGCAGCTCTTTCAACCGGCGCAGGTAGCGCAGAACCACTTCCAGGCTGACGTCTTCGCGGATGGTGACCATCTCGAAGTCCATCAACGCACCGACCTGCTCCTCGTCGTAGGACAACGCCGAGCGCACACGCTCGCGCTGCTGGCCATCGAGGGTTTCCATCAGCTCATGGACGACGTCACGCGGCAGCTCGGAAGCCAAGTCAGCGAGTTCGTCGGCATCCATGTCCTTGGCGGCCGCCAGGAGCTCGTGATCGTCCATGTCGGCGATCAGGGTTTCACGGACGGAGTCGGATACTTCGAGGAGGATGTCGCCGTCGCGGTCAGCCTTGACCAACTGCCAAAGGGTCAGGCGGTCATTCAGCGGCAAGGCTTCGAGGATGTAGGCAACGTCGGCGGAGTGCAGGTCATCGAGCTTGCGTTGCAACTCGACAAGGTTTTGCCGGTGGACCAGGTTCTCGACCCGGTCATTGTTCGCGCCTTCCTGGCGATGCGTCAGGTCTTCGACCACGCGCTGGCGCTGCAGCAGCTCGACGACTTGAGCCAGGCGATCCTGCAGGCTTTCTTGTGTTTTCTTTACTTCAACTTCGGTCATAGGCGAACTCCACTCCCAGCAGCGGGGCACGCCGGAAGGATCAATCAGTCAATTCATGATTGGTAAAACGGGGTACTGAGTAACTACTGGGTAAGTCCATGGAGGTGTTCCACAAGCCCCGGCGGGGCTGACGGGCGCAATGATACACCGGGCGGCCGCGTTTAACGTCAAAAAACTGGAAAGAACAAGCGCTTGCGACACAAAGCTGAGCATTGGCCACACATATGAACTGCGACGACGCAGCTTGAGAGGAAAACACATGGGCGGGAGAAAAAGGCGCCCCGGGAAATAAAAACCCCAGACGGCAAAAAGCCCGCACTAGGCGGGCTTTTTGTTGTTTGGTGCACTCGACAGGATTCGAACCTGTGACCGCTCGGTTCGTAGCCGAGTACTCTATCCAGCTGAGCTACGAGTGCATTTGTTGCCGCGCATTATAGGCCGTTCAATCTCTATGTAAAGCTATTTTTTCGTTTAGTTTCAACAACTTAGCGAAAAAACCAGATTGCAACGTACTAAGCAAATAATGGCGGAGAACGGGGGATTCGAACCCCCGACACCCTTTTGAGGTGTACTCCCTTAGCAGGGGAGCGCCTTCGGCCACTCGGCCAGCTCTCCGCAACACGGGGCGTATATTAACCAGCTTCATCCCCGTTTGCAAACATAAAAAACGATAAAAATTAATGGCTTGGTTCTTCGTCCTTCTCTTTCTTGATCCGCAGGTAGATTTCCTCGCGGTGGACAGCCACCTCTTTCGGAGCGTTAACCCCGATACGCACTTGATTGCCTTTGACGCCGAGCACGGTCACGGTGATTTCGCCATCACCAATAATCAGGCTTTCTGCGCATCGACGAGTCAGAATCAGCATACCTTTCTCCTCACGCATTTCATTTCGGGAACAACAGTCTGCAAAAAAAAGGCATTCGACCTACAACCAAATGGCCATAGCCCTACACGCCTAAGTATTGTCGAGCGCAGGTAAAAGAACAGGTCTTAACCACACACCCGGCAAAAAAATGAAAGGCGCGGATAACCGCGCCTTCCTGGCAACGCATCACTCGCCCTGTCGGGCCGGAGCGTCCAGCTCAAAAGCGGTATGCAGTGCGCGTACAGCCAGTTCCAGGTACTTCTCTTCGATCACCACCGACACCTTGATTTCCGATGTGGAGATCATCTGGATGTTGATGCTTTCCTTGGCCAGGGCTTCGAACATGCGGCTGGCAACGCCCGCATGGGAACGCATGCCCACGCCCACGATCGACACCTTGGCAATCTTCGTATCGCCGACCACTTCACGGGCGCCGATTTCCTTCGCAGTGTTCTGCAGGATCCGCTCCGCCGCATCGTACTCGTTGCGGTGCACGGTGAAGGTGAAATCGGTGGTGTTATCGTGCGAGACGTTCTGCACGATCATGTCGACTTCGATGTTCGCGCCACTGATAGGGCCCAGGATCTTGAAAGCCACGCCCGGGGTGTCTGGCACGCCACGGATAGTCAGCTTGGCTTCATCACGGTTGAAAGCGATACCGGAAATGATCGGCTGTTCCATGGATTCCTCTTCATCAATAGTAATGAGGGTGCCCGGACCCTCCTTGAAGCTGTGCAGTACGCGCAGCGGAACGTTGTATTTGCCGGCGAACTCAACGGCACGGATCTGCAACACCTTGGAACCGAGGCTGGCCATTTCCAGCATCTCTTCGAAGGTGATCTTGTCCAGGCGCTGAGCCACGGACACGACCCGCGGGTCAGTGGTGTAGACGCCATCCACATCGGTGTAGATCTGGCATTCGTCAGCCTTCAGGGCTGCCGCCAGAGCCACGCCAGTGGTGTCGGAACCGCCACGACCGAGGGTGGTGATGTTGCCGTGCTCGTCGACGCCCTGGAAACCGGCGACAACTACCACACGACCGGCTTTCAGGTCAGCGCGAATCTTCTGGTCATCAATCTGCAGGATGCGGGCTTTAGTGTGCGCGCTATCCGTAAGAATGCGGACCTGGTTGCCAGTGTAGGACACCGCCGGCACACCACGCTTGTTCAGCGCCATGGCCAGCAATGCGATGGTCACCTGCTCACCGGTGGAAATGATCACGTCCAGTTCACGGGGAACCGGTTGCTGATCGCCACTGATTTGCTTGGCCAGATCGATCAGGCGATTGGTCTCGCCGCTCATGGCCGACAGCACCACCACCAGGTCATCGCCGGCATCGCGGAATTTCTTAACCTTGTCGGCGACCTGCTCGATTCTTTCGACAGAGCCGACCGAGGTGCCTCCAAATTTCTGTACGATCAAAGCCATTTCTAAGCCGCCTCAGCCCGTAAAGGGGCGCCTGTTATTCAATCAACCAGCACTGACTGAGCCCGCGACTAGACCACGGGCTCATTAACAGCGCCTTAAATACCTGCCTCGACAAACGGCACGGTCAGGGCCAGGGCCGCGTCCAGGGCGCCGGCGTCAACACCACCGCCTTGCGCCATGTCCGGACGACCACCGCCCTTCCCGCCCACTGCCGCGGCGGCTTGCTTCATCAAATCACCGGCCTTGAGTTGGCCAGTCAGGTCTTTGGTTACACCGGCAACCAGAACGACCTTTTCCTCATGGACACTGCCGAGCAGGATCACTGCGCGGCCGAGCTTGTTCTTCAACTGATCGACCAAGGCCAACAGCGCCTTGCCGTCCTGACCGTCCAGGCGTACGGCCAGCACTTTCACACCCTTGACGTCCAGGGCGGAAGCCGACAGATCGTCGCCCGCCGCGCTGGCCGCCTTGGCCTGCAACTGCTCCAGCTGTTTCTCCAGCTGACGGTTGCGCTCCAGTACGCCGGAGAGCTTGTCGATCAGGTTGTCGCGGCTGCCCTTGACCAGGCCGGCCGCTTCCTTGAGTTGTTCTTCTGCCGCATTGAGGTAGGCCAGGGCCGCAGCACCGGTGATCGCTTCAATACGACGTACGCCGGAAGCCACGCCGCCTTCGCTGATGATTTTCAGCAGGCCGATGTCGCCGGTACGGCTGGCGTGAATACCACCACACAGCTCCACCGAGAAGCTGCCGCCCATGCTCAATACGCGCACTTCGTCGCCGTACTTCTCGCCAAACAGCGCCATGGCGCCTTTTTGCTTGGCGGTCTCGATATCGGTTTCTTCGGTTTCCACCGGGGTGTTCTTGCGAATCTCGGCGTTGACGATGTCTTCCAGGGCCTTCAACTGCTCAGGCTTGATCGCCTCGAAATGACTGAAGTCAAAACGCAGGCGCTGGCTATCGACCAACGAACCCTTCTGTTGCACATGCTCACCCAGCACCTGACGCAACGCAGCGTGCAGCAAGTGAGTGGCAGAATGGTTCAAGGCAGTTGCATGCCGTACGTCGGCATCTACCTGAGTGTCCACCGGCGCGCCGACGGTCAGGTTGCCCAGCACCAGCACGCCGTGATGCAGGAACGCACCGCCGGTCTTGGTGGTGTCGCGCACTTCAAAACGACCGGAGGTGGAGCTCAGGAAACCACAGTCGCCAACCTGGCCACCGGATTCAGCGTAGAACGGGGTCTGGTCGAGGACCACAACACCCTCGTCACCTTCGTTCAGCACGTCAACCGACTTGCCGTCCTTATAGATAGCCACGATCTTGGCCGAGCCAACGGTGGCTTCGTAACCAATGAACGAAGTCGCCACATCAACCTTTACCAGGGTGTTGTAGTCCAGGCCAAAGGAGCTGGCGGAACGGGCACGGACGCGCTGGGCTTCCATCTCACGCTCAAACCCGGCCTCGTCGATGGTCAGCTCGCGTTCGCGGGCGATGTCGGCGGTCAGGTCCATCGGGAAACCGTAGGTGTCGTACAGCTTGAACACGACGTCGCCCGGCACCACGGTGCCCTTGAGCTCGACCAGGTCCTGCTCGAGGATCTTCAGGCCGTGCTCCAGGGTCTTGGAGAACTGCTCTTCTTCAGCCTTGAGCACGCGCTCGATGTTGGCTTGCTGCTGCTTGAGTTCCGGGAACGCATCGCCCATCTCGGCCACCAGCGCGGCAACGATCTTGTAGAAGAAGCTGCCGGTGGCGCCCAGCTTGTTACCGTGACGGCAGGCGCGACGAATGATGCGGCGCAGCACATAGCCACGGCCTTCGTTCGACGGCAGCACGCCATCGGCGATCAGGAAGCCGCAGGAACGGATGTGATCCGACACCACCTTGAGCGACGACTGGTTGTCGTTGGCACAGCCAATGGCCGCGGCCGAAGCGCTCAGCAGGTTGGTGAACAGGTCGATCTCGTAGTTGGAGTGAACGTGCTGCATCACCGCACTGATCCGCTCCAGGCCCATGCCGGTGTCCACCGACGGCGCTGGCAACGGATGCAACACCCCATCGGCGGTGCGGTTGAACTGCATGAACACGTTGTTCCAGATTTCGATGTAGCGGTCGCCGTCTTCTTCCGGCGAGCCCGGTGGGCCACCCCAGATGTCGGCGCCGTGATCGTAGAAAATCTCGGTGCACGGGCCGCACGGGCCGGTATCGCCCATGGTCCAGAAGTTGTCGGACGCGTAAGGCGCGCCCTTGTTGTCGCCGATGCGAATCATGCGCTCGACTGGCACCCCGATTTGCTGGGTCCAGATGTCGTAGGCTTCGTCATCGGTGGCGTAGACGGTCACCCAGAGTTTTTCCTTCGGCAGCTTCAGCACGCCGGTCAGGAAGGTCCAGGCAAAGGTGATCGCGTCTTTCTTGAAATAGTCGCCGAAGCTGAAGTTACCCAGCATCTCGAAGAATGTGTGGTGGCGGGCGGTGTAGCCCACGTTTTCCAGGTCGCTGTTCTTGCCGCCGGCGCGTACGCACTTCTGGCTGCTGGTGGCGCGGGTGTAGGCGCGCTTTTCCTGGCCCAGGAAGCAGTCCTTGAACTGGTTCATCCCCGCGTTGGTGAACAGCAGGGTTGGGTCATTGCCTGGGATCAAGGAGCTGGAGGCGACACGGGTGTGACCTTGCTCTTCGAAGAAGCGAAGGAAGGCTTCACGGATTTCTGCGCTTTTCATTAGGTTCTTCCACGGAGGCTGCGGCCAAAGGCCAGTGCTAAACGTCATCAGACGGAGCGACGGCAAAGGGCCGCATTATATCGGCCCTTTGCCCGTGGTACAGCGTGTTTATGTGATAGAAACAGTCAATTAGACGGTCTGCACTGTCATTTCCGGGAAAACTCGACAAATGTCGCGAGCACTTGCTCGATCTGCGCCCGGCTGACGTCCAGGTGAGTGACCATGCGCAGGCGCGGCGCCGCGCTCAACTTGATCCCGCGCTCGGCGGCAAACGCCTTCAAGGCCTGGGCTCGATCACCGATGTCGACGTAGACCATGTTGGTCTGCACCGGCTCCACCGTATAACCCGCCTTGCGCAGTTCATCACCCAGCCATTGGGCGTTGGCGTGGTCGTCGGCCAGGCGCTGCACCTGGTGATCCAGGGCGTACAGCCCCGCCGCCGCCAGCGAACCGGCCTGGCGCATGCCGCCACCGACCATCTTGCGCAAACGGCGGGCCTTGGCGATCAACGCGGTGGAGCCGCACAATACCGAGCCGATCGGCGCGCCCAGGCCTTTGGACAGGCACACCGACACCGAATCGAAGTGCCGGGCAATTTCCCGCGCATCCACACCCAGCTTGACCGCCGCGTTGTAGAGCCGCGCGCCGTCCAGGTGCAAGGCCAGGCCGTGTTCCCGGGTAAAGGCTCGCGCGGCCGCCAGGTATTCCAGCGGCAGGACCTTGCCCTGCATGGTGTTTTCCAGCGCCAGCAAGCGGGTACGGGCGAAGTGGAAGTCGTCCGGCTTGATCGCGGCCAGCACGTGCTCCAGGTTCAGGGAACCGTCGGCCTGCACTTCCAGGGGTTGTGGCTGGATCGAGCCGAGAACCGCCGCGCCGCCGCCTTCGTATTTGTAGGTGTGGGCCTGCTGACCGACAATGTATTCCTCGCCACGCTCACAGTGCGCCATCAACGCCAGCAGGTTGCTCATGGTGCCGGTGGGCACGAACAACGCGGCGGCAAAACCCAGGCGCTTGGCCAGTTCGGCTTCCAGGCGATTGACGCTCGGGTCCTCGCCGTAGACGTCGTCGCCGCTGGCGGCAGTGGCCATCGCCTCGAGCATGCCAGGGGTCGGTTGGGTCACTGTGTCGCTGCGCAGGTCAATCACGTTCATCAAACTAGCCTCTAGCGGATTGGAGCGTTTCTTGTGTTGACGATTACTGCGGGCAAACCCGCGGAATATCAAGCCCCGTGCTTGCACAATCGAATACCAACCAAACAAACCGATATAGGTTATCGATAAACCAACCGTGCAGTTTCTGAAAAACCATGATAAAAACTCTCCGCCGCCAGGGTTCTGGCGGCAACGTTCTCAGGGCGGGGTGTAATTCCCCACCGGCGGTAATTGCACGCAACGTGCATAGCCCGCGAGCGCTTGGTGCCTCGAACTGCCTCGGCAGGACGGCGACAAGGTCAGCAGACCCGGTGTGATCCCGGGGCCGACGGTCATAGTCCGGATGAAGAGAGAACGGGATTGGCACCTAAGGGCCGCGCTGACGTCATGTTCACATGAGCCCGCTGTGCGTACCCTTAAATCCCATTCGATTCATAACGCCCTGTTTTTTTCTTAAACAGGAGTCAGAACATGCAACCCACCGCAATCGACAGCAAAAGCAAAAACCACCACGGCGAGCGCGTCGCGTTTATCCAGGCCTGCTGGCACAAGGATATTGTCGACCAATCCCGTAAAGGTTTCCTCGCCGAAATGATCGCCCAGGGCTACCAGGAATCGGACATCGATTTCTTCGAAGTCGGCGGCGCCTTTGAAATGCCCCTGCACGCCAAGCTGCTGGCCAAGTCCGGCCGTTATGCCGGTATCGTCGCGGCCGCCCTGGTGGTGGACGGCGGGATCTACCGTCACGAGTTCGTGGCCCAGTCCGTGGTCAGCGGCCTGATGCAGGTCCAGCTGGAAACCGAAGTGCCGGTGTTCTCGGTATCCCTGACCCCGCACCACTTCCACGCGGGCAGCGAGCACCATACGTTCTTCTATGAGCACTTCGTGCACAAGGGCCAGGAAGCGGCACGCACCTGCGCCGACACCCTGCACAAGGTTCGCGCACTGCGTCGCAATGAGCCACGGGCTCTCGCGGTTTAAGCAACACTGCAAAGCAAATGTGGGAGCGGGCTTGCTCGCGAAAGCGGAGTGTCAGTCAATACATGTCTGACTGATACACCGCCTTCGCGAGCAAGCCCGCTCCCACATTTGACCGAGTCGGTCTCGGGATTCAGGCCAGGCCGGCATCCGTGGTCGGCACAATCAATATCCCTGCTCGCAAGCCATTCTTGACCTTCGGGTTCGGGAAGATGATGCGTGCGCCCTCCTCCTCGATTACCCAGCGGGTCTTGGCAATGTCCTCGGCCAGCAGATAACCCTTCTCCAACTCCGAAAAGTTTTCCACGTCCGCCGGCAAATGCAGGACGAAGGTATCGCTGTGCTTGATCACTTCCCGGGAGACGCTGAACAGCTGCAGGCCATCCAGGCTCTCGGTGGCCGGCTCGTTGCCTTCGATGATCTGCGTGAGGCGGGTTTCCAGGCGCGATACGTCCACGCCCTGGTTCTGCCCGAACGGCCGGGCCTTGCCCAACTCCAGGGTGAAGGACTCGGCCTCCAGCTGCTCGTAGGTAAACGCCGTGAAGGTGATCGACGTCTTGTTCTGCAACAGCACCGCCTCCAGGCCAGCGGCTCGCAGGCGCGCCAGTTCACGACGTGAATGCTGGCGACCGTCCTTCCACGGGTACAGTGCGAACTGCTCGATCTTCGAGCCACGGATGGCGGTGTGCAGGTCGTAGTGCAAACGGCTACGCCCAGGCACGCTGAAGAAGGTGCGGGCCAACTGCTCAAGCTCGGCGGCGCGCATGGCTTCGGGGCCGATGTTTTGTTCGTGACGGCCATTGAACAGCCGGTTGACGTCCAGTTCGAGGTAACGCTCGCCGCGGCGCATGGCCTCGGGGTTGCCGAACAGGAACAGAATACGGGTACGGGGCTTGATCTCCCCACGGGCGATGCCCTGCAGCAAGCGGTCGGCCAATTCGATCGGCGCGGTTTCGTTGCCATGGATGCCGGACGACAGCAGTACGTCGCTGCCGTTGTCCCGCGCCTCAGGAGGCCGCACTTCCAGCGCGCCCTCACTGAGCCAGCGCAGTTGCACGCCCTCGACAGTCAGTTGAATTTTTTGCGCCGGTTCGCGACCGGCGAGGGTCAGTTCAAGCAGTTTGCCGAGGGCGAGCATACGCAGCTTCCTTAGTGGTTGCAGCCAGGACCGTGGACGTGATCGTCGTCATCACCTTCAACGTCGGCCGGTTCCATTTCCAGTTGCAGGCTCATCAGGTTGGTGGCCAATGGGCGCATCAGCAGGTTGGCGTATTCCGCGTCGCCTTCTTCCACGTCCACGCCGATCAGCAGTTGGCCACGGCCGTCGTGCTGGATCCAGATCTCCTTGCCCTGCCACACCACGGCGACGCGGGTGCAGGAGGTTTCCAGCTGGGTGCCGTCGGTATCTTCAAGGATCAGTTTCAGGGTGTCGGTGGTCATAAATAGTTCTCAGCCGTGCGGCGTTAATTGATCTGGAAAGGATAAACCGAGCCCAGTTTAAGGATTTGCGTCAGTTCATCCAGTGCCGTCCGGCACTCAAGCAGCAATTGCGGGTCAGCCAGGTCGGTTTCCCGCAGGCTGTCGCGGTAGTGCTTGTCGACCCATTGGGTCAGCGTGTCGTACAACGGCGCCGTCATGATAACCCCTGGGTTGACCGCCGCCAGTTCGGTTTCATTCAAGGCTACACGCAAGCGCAGGCACGCCGGGCCACCGCCGTTCTGCATGCTTTGCTTGAGGTCGAAGACTTTGACTTCGCGGATCAGCCCGCCGGAGGACGTCAGGCCTTGCAGGTACTGCCAGACACGCTCGTTGGCGCGGCATTCTTCCGGCACGATCAGCAGCATCGAACCGTCGGCGCGGGTCAGCAGCTGGCTGTTGAACAGGTAGGAACGCACCGCGTCTTCAACCCCCACCTGGGCCCGTGGCACGCAGATCGACTGGAAATTGCCACCGAGCTTGCCGAGCTTGCCCTGCAATTCACCGAGCATCTGCTCAGTATTGAGGAAGGCATCCTCGTGATAGAACAGCACCTCGCCATTGCCCACCGCGATCACATCGTTGTGGAACACACCGGCATCGATCACCGCCGGGTTCTGCTGGGCGTAGACCACGCCGTCGTCCCGCAGGCCGTGCAGGCGCGCGACCGCCTGGGAAGCTTCGAGGGTCTGGCGTGCCGGGTACTTTTGCGGCGCCGGGTAGCGGGTGTCGAACGCGCTGCGGCCGAACACGAAAAACTCTACGCCCGCCTCGCCATAGTCACGGCAGAAACGCGTGTGGTTGGCCGCGCCTTCGTCACCGAACTGCGCCACCGCCGGTAATGCGGCGTGGTGGGCGAAGTGCTTCTGGTCAGCGAACATCGCCCCCAGCACGCGGCTGGTGGTCGGGTGTTCGATGCTGCGGTGGTATTTGCAGTTGAGGTTGGCTGCGGTGAAATGCACGCGGCCGTCAAAGGTGTCGGCGCTCGGGCTGACGGTCGCGGCATTGGCCACCCACATGCTCGACGCCGAGCAACTGGCAACCAGCAGCGGCATGGCTTGCTTGGCGGCCTGCTGGATGACTTGTGCGTCGGTGCCGGCAAAACCGAGGTTGCGCAAGGCGGCCACATCCGGACGTTCCTGGGGCGCCAGCACACCTTGCACAAAGCCCATTTCCATCAGGGCCTTCATCTTCGCCAAGCCTTGCAGCGCAGCTTCCTTCGGGTTGGAGGACTGCTGGCTGTTGCTTTGGGACGCGACGTTGCCGTAGGACAAACCGCCGTAGTTATGGGTCGGCCCCACGAGACCGTCAAAATTGACTTCACAGGATTTCATCGGCGAGGCTCCACGAACATCTGTATTTTTATAGGCATCAAATTACTTGAACACACCACAAATCAAGTGTGGGAGCGGGCTTGCTCGCGAAAGCGGTGGTTCAGTCGCCTGAAATGTTGAATGACACACCGCCTTCGCGAGCAAGCCCGCTCCCACATTTAGATCAGCGTCACACCCGGGGTTAACGTCGCCGGTAGCACCAGGCTCGGGGTCTCAAGGGAGGCCACCGGGTACGCGCAATAGTCCGCCGCGTAATAGGCGCTGGCGCGATGGTTGCCCGAAGCCCCTACCCCGCCAAATGGCGCGCTGCTCGCAGCACCCGTCAGCTGTTTGTTCCAGTTGACGATCCCGGCGCGGCTTTCCAGCCAGAACTGCTGGTAACGCGCCTCGGAATCCGACAGCAACCCGGCCGCCAAGCCGTATTGAGTGTTGTTGGCCTCGGCAATCGCCGCCTCGAAATCAGCGTAGCGGATCACTTGCAGCAGTGGGCCGAACAGCTCTTCGTCAGCGCGTTCCGTGACCTCGGTCACATCGATAATCCCCGGCGTCAGCAACGCAGCCTGGGCCTGGGGTTGAGTCATTTCCAACAGCGCCACGGCGCCATTGGCCAACAGCAATTCCTGGGCATCCATCAACGCCTTGGCAGCACCGAGGGAAATCACCGAGCCCATGAACGGCGCAGGCGTTTGGTCAAATGCGCCGACTTCGATGGTCGAGCTCACCGCCACCAGGCGTGCGAGCAACGCATCGCCCCAGGCGCCTTCCGGCACCAGCAGGCGACGGGCACAGGTGCAACGCTGGCCAGCGGAGATAAACGCCGACTGGATAATGGTGTACACGGCCGCATCCACATCGGCCACTTCGTCCACCACCAGCGGGTTGTTGCCGCCCATTTCCAGCGCGAGGATCTTGTCCGGGCGCCCGGCGAATTGCTGGTGCAGATGGTTGCCGGTGCGGCTGGAGCCGGTGAAGAACAGACCGTCGATGCCCGGATTCGCCGCCAGGGCGATCCCGGTTTCCCGTGCGCCTTGCAGCAGGTTCAACACGCCCGCCGGCAGGCCGGCGTCGATCCAGCATTGCACGGTCAGCTCGGCGACTTTCGGGGTCAGCTCGCTCGGCTTGAACAGCACGGTGTTACCCGCCAGCAAGGCCGGCACGATATGCCCGTTAGGCAAGTGACCCGGGAAGTTGTAGGGGCCAAACACCGCCACCACCCCGTGGGGCTTGTGGCGCAACACGGCAGTGGCGTCGCCCAATGGGCCGCTCTTCTCGCCGGTACGCTCGCGGTAGCTTTGCACCGAGATCGCGACCTTGTTGACCATGCTGGTGACTTCAGTCGCCGATTCCCACAAAGGCTTGCCGGTTTCCTCACCGATGCAGCGGGCGAGTTCGTCAGCACGACTCTTCAGGTTGGCGGCGAAGGCTTCCAGCACGCTCAGGCGCTCTTCCAACGAACGCTTGGCCCAGGCCGGAAACGCCTGGCGTGCGGCCTGGACGGCGGACTCGACCTGCTCGGCGGTGGCGCCATTACCCGACCACACCACCTGCTGGGTCACCGGGTTCAGCGACTCAAACACTTCACCCTGGCCAGCCAGCCATTCACCTGCGATGTATAGCGAATTCATTATTTCGACTCCCGGGCAGCGGACAACGGTACGGCACGCACTTGATCACCGGCGATCAGTTGCAGGCGCTTGGCGGTCTGTTGATCGACCACCAGGGTGCCCGCAGCCAACCGCGCCGGCGCGGCGGTGATACGGCAATCTTCACGTTTGCGGTTATGGATCAGGAACGGCGTGGCGTCGTCGCCCGGCGTACCAATCGCCAGCACCAGCGCTTCGCTGTCGCGCACGGCGCGGATCTTGGTGGTTTCACACTCCACCGCCGGGCCCGCGTCGAAGATGTCGACGTAGCCCTGGTAGCTGAAACCTTCGCTCTTGAGCATGCTCAGGGCCGGCTCGGTGTCGGTGTGGACCTTGCCGATCACGTTGCGCGCGTCTTCAGACAGGAAGCAGGTGTACAGCGGAAACTTCGGCATCAGCTCGGCGATAAACGCCTTGTTGCCCACGCCGGTGAGGTAGTCGGCCTGGCTGAATTCCATCTTGAAGAAGTGCCGGCCCAGGCTTTCCCAGAACGGCGAGCGCCCGGCTTCGTCGGACATGCCGCGCATCTCGGCGATGATCTTGTTGCCGAACAGCTGCGGGAATTCCGCGATAAACAGCATGCGCGCCTTGGCCAGCATGCGGCCGTTAAGGCCGTTGCGGTAATCGGCGTGCAGGAACAACGAGCACAACTCGGAGTTGCCGGTCAGGTCGTTGGCCAGAAACAGCGTCGGGATTTCACGGTAGATGTTCAGCTCCTGGGAGGCGCTGACCGTCAGGCCGACCCGGAAGTTGTACCAGGGTTCGCGCAGGCCGACTGCACCGGCGATGGCGGAAATCCCCACCACGCGACCTTCGTCGTTTTCCAGCACGAACAGGTAGTCCGCATCACCGCGCCCGGCTTCGCCGCGAAAGGTCTTTTCAGCCCAGCCGACCCGATGGGTCAGGCGCTCTTCGTTGGCCGGCAAGGTGGTGAGGCCGGTGCCGGTGCTGCGCGCCAGATCAATCAGGGCCGGTAAATCGCTGCTGCGTACGGGACGAACGATCATGCTATCTCCTCAAACGGGCCGCCTTGCAAGCCACCCGCGAAACTCATTCTTAAACCGCTACCAGTCGAACGCTGGCACCTTCGCCGACGCCCAGGGCTTCGGCGGTTTCCAGGTCCAGGGTCACTGGCTTGCCCGGCGCGTAGTCCAGCTCCAGCATCACCGCGCGGTAATCCTGCAACTGGCCGTTGCTCACCAGGTACTGGCGGCCGACACCCTTGACCATCTCACCGATCTTCACCGGCACCACACGGCTCTGGGCGATCGAGCGAATGCCCGAGACGCGCGCATGCAGGGTTGGGCCGCCGTCGAAGATGTCGATGTAATGGTCGGTCTCGAAGCCTTCGCGCATCAGGATGTCGAAGGTGATCTGCGCCCGCGGGTGCACCTGGCCCATGGCTTCCTGGGCTTCGTCGGGCAACAGCGGCACGTAGATCGGATAGTGCGGCATCAGCTCGGCGAGGAAGGTCCGGCTCTTCAACCCGCACAGGCGCTCGGCAGCGGCGTAGTTGAGGTCGAAGAAGTTGCGGCCGATGGCGTCCCAGAACGGCGAATCACCGTTCTCGTCGCTGTAGCCCACAATCTCGGTGACCACCGAATCGGCGAAGCGCTCCGGGTGGCCGGCCACGAACAGCAGGCGGCCACGGGAGTTGAGCTCCGACCACGGCGAACCCACCAGCTCCGGCACCACGTAGAAGCTGGTCAGCAGGCTGTTGCCGGTGAGGTCATGGCACTGCGAGAGCACGTGGATCTTGTTGTGGATCTTCAGCTCGCGGGAAGCGTGCACGAAGGTCTCGTTACGGAAGCTGTAGAACGGTTCCGAGTAGCCGGCCGAGGCAACGATGGCCGAACAGCCCACCAGCTTGCCGGCGTCGGTGTCTTCCAGGACGAAGAAATAGCTTTCTTCACCGTTGAAGCTGACCTCGGCGGCGAAGGACGCTTCGCTCGCAGCGATCTTGTCGCTCAGGCGTTCGACATCATCCGGCAAGGAGGTGACACCAATCGGGCTGTCCGCAGCCAGACGCTGTACCTCGCCCAGATCAGCCATTTGCGCGGGGCGCATCACCAGCATGGTGTCACTCCTTAACTCGAAAAACTCACAGGAAAAAATGCCGGACACGATCTTGAAATCAGTGAGGTCAAGTGTGGGAGCGGGCTTGCTCGCGAAAGCGGTGTGTCATTCAACATTTCAGGTGACTGAGCCACTGCATTCGCGAGCAAGCCCGCTCCCACATTTGATCTTCACAGCTTCAACTAAAGAGTCCGGCATACAAAATTTGTGTTGGGCGCCCGACTCGCCGGGCACCCAACGGTCCATCAGGCTTGCGTCAGCTTTTTCACCGCACGTTCGAAGCGGTCCAGGCCTTCCTGGATATCGGCATCTTCCACCACCAGGCTCGGGGCGAAACGCACCACATCCGGGCCGGCTTGCAGGATCATCAAGCCTTCGCGCTCGGCGGCGTTGAAGATGTCCTTGGCCTTGCCTTTCCAGGCATCGCTCAGCACGCAACCGAGCAGCAGGCCCAGGCCACGCACTTCGGTGAAGATGCCGTATTGCTGGCCAATCCTCTCCAGACGGGAAACGAACAAGTCGTGCTTGGCATTAACGCCAGCCAGCACTTCCGGGGTGTTGATCACGTCGATCACCGCTTCCGCCACCGCGCACGCCAGCGGGTTGCCGCCGTAGGTGGTGCCGTGGGTGCCGACCACCAGGTGCTTGGCCAGGTCTTCGCGGGTCAGCATGGCGGCAATCGGGAAACCGCCGCCCAGGCTCTTGGCGCTGGTGAGGATGTCCGGCACGACGCCGTAATGCTGATAGGCGAACAACTCGCCGCTGCGGCCCATGCCGGTTTGCACTTCGTCGAACACCAGCAGCGCGTTGTTCGCGTCGCACAGGTCGCGGGCGCCTTGCAGGTACGACAGTTCTGCCGGCAGCACGCCGCCTTCGCCCTGGATCGGCTCCAGCACCACGGCGCAGGTCTTGTCCGAAACGGCGGCTTTCAGCGCCTCCAGATCGTTATAAGGCACGTGGGTGATGCCGACGATTTTCGGACCGAAGCCGTCGGAATACTTCGACTGGCCACCCACGTTCACGGTGAACAGGGTACGGCCGTGGAAGCTGTTCAGCGCGGCGATGATTTCGTATTTCTCGGTGCCGAAGCGGTCGAACGCGACACGACGGGCCAACTTGAAGGCGGCCTCGTTGGCTTCGGCGCCGGAGTTGCAGAAGAACACACGCTCGGCAAACGTGGCGTCGATCAGCTTATGGGCCAGGCGCAGGGCCGGCTCATTGGTGAAGACGTTGGACACGTGCCACAGCTTGTTGGCCTGTTCGGTCAGTGCACCGACCAGCGCCGGGTGGGCGTGGCCCAATACGTTGACCGCGATGCCGCCGGCAAAGTCGATCAGCTCTCGGCCCGCCTGGTCCCATACGCGGGAACCTGCGCCACGCACGGGGATGAAAGCGGCAGGTGCGTAGTTGGGAACCATGACCTGGTCGAAATCGGCACGTTGCACCGGGGCTTGCTCAACGGACATCGGAGTCTCCTGAAGAGGAACGCCTGCCTGAAACTGGCGGGCGATGCAGGGATTGTAAGGACAGTTTTCAGCGCGGCCTTGCCGCCAAGCGACAACTTCTTATAGCGCCAACCCGCGATTTTCGCGGGTTTACGCCAATGCGACAAATAGCATCGCAATGGCGCAGTTTAAACCGCCCGGGCCGGTTTTGGGCGGTCGGTGAGGCACAACTATCCAATGCCGTCGCCGATGGCCGTTTTGGTCTGCTGTTGATCTCATCCGCGCACAGGAACAGCGCCATGCCTGGAGATGCCGGCCGAGCATTGATGCCTAGCCCCGCTCGGACGGCACCGACGACAATTCGAACGGGCTGCTGCTGCGGCGCTGGTTGCGGTCTTCACGAGGGGTGGCGCCGAAGAAGTTGCGGTAGGCGCTGGAGAAGTGCGGCCCCGAGGAGAAGCCGCAGGACAGGCCGATCTGGATGATCGACTTGCTGGTTTGCATGAGCATCTGGCGGGCCTTGTTCAGGCGCAGTTCCAGGTAGTACTGGCTGGGGACGCGATTGAGGTATTGCTTGAAGATCCGCTCGAGCTGTCGTCGGGACACGCACACATGCTGGGCGATTTCGTCGGTGGTCAGCGGCTCTTCGATGTTGGCCTCCATCAGCAAAACCGCCTGGGTCAGCTTTGGATGGCTGGAACCCAGGCGGTTTTGCAGCGGAATGCGCTGGCGCTCGCCGCCTTCGCGG
Source organism: Pseudomonas sp. Ag1 (assembly GCF_000278565.1). Classification (NCBI taxonomy): domain Bacteria; kingdom Pseudomonadati; phylum Pseudomonadota; class Gammaproteobacteria; order Pseudomonadales; family Pseudomonadaceae; genus Pseudomonas; species Pseudomonas sp. Ag1. The sequence goes on along the minus strand of NZ_AKVH01000099.1, from coordinate 12,730 downwards.
ATGCGCTCCACCACCAGTTCTTCCGAGACTGCCCCGGCCAGTTCGGCGCCGTGGTCACGGGCCAGCACTGCCAGCAGCAGGTCGAGTACCGACATGCCACCGCAGGCGGTCAGGCGGTCACGGTCCCAGTCGAACAGATGGCTGGTGGCGATGACCTTGGGGAAACGCTCGGCGAAATCGTCCTGCCAGCGCCAGTGCACAGCGGCGCGGTAACCGTCGAGCAGACCGAGCTGGGCCAGCGGATACACACCGGCCGACAGGCCGCCGATCACACACCCGGCACGCACCAGTTGCTTGAGGGCGGTGCTGAGCTGGGAGGCGATGACGGTCGGTGGCTCATCGGCCAGCAGGAACAGCTTTTGGAAACCTTCCAGCTTGCCAGCCCAGGGCTCACCCGGCAGTTGCCAGGCGCCGTCCATTGGCGGCTCGGCCTGCAAAAACGAGAGTTCGTACACCACGTCCGGATGCACCCGCTGAGCAACGCGCAAGGCCTCCTCAGCCAGCGCAAGCGTCAGTGCTTTAGTGCTGGGCCAAATCAGGAAACCAATTCGATGGGCAGTCATGGAGTGCTATCCGAAGCGAGTAACAGTAATGAAGACAAAGGCCAATGCTAGCCCGTAAACCAACACAAATCTCTAAAGCGGGTGAAGATCCAAATGTGGGAGCGGGCTTGCTCGCGAATGCGGTGGATCAGTCACCGGATGTATCAACTGATACACCGCTTTCGCGAGCAAGCCCGCTCCCACAGGGGATTGGGCAACCTCAGGATTGTGAAGCTTGCACTAATTCAGTGCATAAAAGCAGTTCTGTTTACTTCAAGCTGCCGGAAAGAAACTGCTGCAAACGCTCGGACTGTGGGCTGACCAGCACTTCGCGCGGGTTGCCACGCTCTTCGACGATGCCTTTGTGCAGGAACACCAGTTGGTTGGAGACTTCACGGGCAAAGCCCATTTCGTGGGTCACCACCACCATGGTCCGGCCTTCCTGGGCCAGGTCCTGCATCACTTTGAGCACTTCGCCCACCAGCTCCGGGTCAAGGGCCGAGGTGGGTTCGTCGAACAGCATCACCTCAGGCTCCATCGCCAGGGCACGGGCAATCGCCACGCGTTGCTGTTCACCGCCGGACATGTGGCCAGGGAACGCATCCTTACGATGGCCCACACCGACTTTGGCCAGGTAGTGCTCGGCCTTTTCCCGGGCGTCTTTTTTCGACATGCCCAAGACGTGCACCGGTGCTTCCATGACGTTTTCCAGCGCGGTCATGTGGGACCACAGGTTGAAATGCTGGAACACCATCGACAGTCGCGAACGCATGCGTTGCAGCTGTTTCGGGTCTGCAGCCTTCATGGCGCCGTCTTTGTTGGCCACCAGTTTCAGCTCTTCGTTATTGAGCAGAATCTTGCCGGCGTGGGGCTGCTCCAGCAGGTTGATGCAGCGCAAAAAGGTACTTTTGCCCGAGCCACTGGACCCGATGATGCTGATCACATCACCGGCCGCGGCGGCCAGGGAAACACCTTTGAGCACTTCATGACTGCCATAGCGTTTATGCAGGTCTTGGACTTCAAGTTTGTACATGCGGTCGGTTCTCACAAAAACAGTTGGTCAGTCGTTGAGCAAGCGCCCGTGCCGCAGCGCTTCGCGCCCCGCCACCTTGGCCAGCCAGAAACCCGCTTGGGCATAACGTAGCCGTTCAACGGCAAACAGCACCCCAGGCGTGCCCGCGCAAACAATGCTCACGCGGTCGGACAAGGGATCGATCACTTCAAATATCGGGTCGCCGGCTTCGACTACGTCACCGGCTTTACGCAGGTAGCTGATCACGCCGGCGTGGGGCGCGAACAACAACTCGGTGCCTTCGAAGGGCAGGCCTTCGCAGGGCTCGTGCTGCGGCGCGGGCCATTCACCACGGATCAGGCCTTGCTCGGCGAGGAACGCCAGGATGCCTTCAGCGTGGAAAATCGCTTCGTCACGGCCAGTATCGGCCTGGCCACCCAGCTCCAGAGTCGTCGCCAGGCACGCCAGGGGAATCTGCGCCTCGGGGAACGCCCGGGACAGGCGCAGCCACGGTAGCGAGCAGGCTTCGTCAAACGAACTGCCGCCGGAATCTTCCGCCAGCAGGCCGACCTTCACATTCAGGTGCGCCGACAGCGAACGCCACTGCGGCCAGTGTTGCGGCAGCGCGTACATGTGCAACGCGGCTTCGGCGTCGCAATGCAGGTCGAGGACCACGTCGGCGGTGCAGGCATGGCTCAGCAACACCCGCTGCATGCCTTGCAACTGGCTGCTCGGCGCCGGCAACGCATTGAGCGCATCGCTCATGGCCTGGCGGATCAAGCGCACATTGGCGTGAGGATCATCCCCCAGCTTGCCGTTGAGCAACTCGGTAACCGGCTCGCTCAACTCAACGAAGTCGCGGTTGAAATTCTTGCCGCTGCCGATCTCGAAACGGCCCTGGTGACTGCCTTGCAGCAGTTGCCCCAGGCCCATCGGATTGGCGACGGGAACCAGCTCGATCACGCCGTTGAGGGCGCCTTGCTGTTCCAGTTCCGTCAGGCGCTTTTTCAGCTCCCAGGCGGCGCGCATGCCGGGCAATTCATCCGCGTGCAGGCTGGCCTGGATATAAGCCTTGCGCTCGCCGCTGCCGAAACGGAACACCGTCAGCTGGCGTTCGCAGCCCAGGTGACCCCAGGGCAACAGGTGATCGATACGTTCCATATCAATGCTTCCGTGGAGCCAGGTAGCTCAGCCAGCGGCCTTCGGCCAACTTGAACAGGCGCACCAGGATGAAGGTCAGGCACAGGTAGAACGCACCCGCAGTGATATAGGCTTCGAACGGCAAGTAGTACTGGGCGTTCACCGTGCGTGCGGCACCGGTGATGTCGATCAGGGTGACGATGGACGCAAGGCTGGTGGTCTGGAGCATCATGATCACTTCGTTGCTGTATTGCGGCAGCGCCCGGCGCAGGGCCGATGGCAGCAGGATCCGGCGGTACAGCTTGTAGCGCGACATGCCCATGGCCTTGGCTGCCTCGATCTCGCCGTGGGGCGTGGCCTTGAGGCTGCCGGCGATGATCTCGGCGGTATAGGCGCTGGTGTTCACGGCAAACGCCAGGCACGCGCAGAAGGTCGCGCTGGACAGCAGTGGCCACATGAAGCTTTCGCGCACCGCTTCGAACTGGGCCAGGCCGTAGTAGATCAAGAACAGCTGCACCAGCATCGGCGTGCCGCGAATCACATAGGTGTAGAGCCAGGCAACACCGTTGACGATCGGCTGCTTGGACACACGCATCAGGCCCAGGGGCAAGGCCGCGAGCAAGCCGAAGAACAGCGAAATGGCCAGCAGTTTCAGGGTGGTCAGCAAGCCGCCGAGGTACAGCGGCATGGCCTCCCAGATGACGTTGTAGTCGAAGATCATAGATCAGCCGCCTTTACGCCTACCGAGTAGCGCTTCTCAAGATGACGCAGGGCCAGCAACGACACGCTGGTGATCACCAGGTACATCGCCGCCACTGCGAGGAAGAAGGTAAAAGGTTCGCGGGTGGCGTCTGCCGCCTGCTTGGCCTTGAACATCATGTCTTGCAGGCCCACCACCGAAATCAATGCGGTGGCCTTGGTCAGTACCAGCCAGTTGTTGGTAAACCCGGGGATCGCCAGCCGAATCATCTGCGGCACCATCACCCGGAAAAACACCTGGAACGGGCTCATGCCATACGCCAGGCCGGCTTCGGCTTGGCCCTTGGGAATGGCCATGAAGGCGCCACGGAAGGTTTCCGAAAGGTAGGCGCCAAAGATGAAACCCAGGGTGCCGATACCGGCGGCCAAGGGGTTCAAGTCAATGTAGTCGTTGTAGCCGAGCAACGGCGCAACGCGGTTAAGCAGGTCCTGACCACCGTAGAAAATCAGCAGGATCAGCACCAGGTCGGGGATCCCGCGGATCACCGTGGAGTACAGGTCGCCCAGCCAGGCCAACCAGCGCACCGGCGAGAGGCGCAACGCGACCCCGATCAGACCCAGAACAATGGCCAGGGCCATGGACGACAAGGCGAGCTGAAGCGTCAACCAAGCGCCATCGAGGATGACAGCCCCGTAGCCTTTCAACATGATTCAGGTCCTCGAAAAGGGGGATGAAAAAATGGCGCAAACTTCAGAGATCCTGGTGCTTGCGCCATTCTGGACAGACAGCTGCGACGGTTTACTTGGCTTCTGGGCCGTAAATGTCGAAGTTGAAGTACTTGTCCTGGATTGCCTTGTACTTGCCGTTGGCACGGATCGCAGCGATTGCAGCGTTGATGCGGTCCAGGTTTTCCTTGTCGCCTTTACGTACCGCGATGCCGATACCGTCGCCGAAGTACTTGGCGTCAGTGAAGGCCGGGCCGGTGAACGCGTAGCCTTTACCGGCTGGCGTGTCGAGGAAACCTTCCTGCAACAGGGTGGCGTCGGCTACGGTGCCATCAAGGCGACCGGCTTCTACGTCCAGGTAGATTTCGTTCTGCGAGCTGTAAGGAACAATGGTGGCGCCTTTGGGAGCCAGCACTTCCTTGGCGAAACGGTCGTGGATCGAACCGCGCTGCACGCCGATTTTCTTGCCTTTCAATTCATCCAGGCTGTCGCTGACGGCAGTGCCTTCCTTCAATACCAGGCGAGCTGGGGTCAGGTAGTAGCGGTTGGTGAAGTCCACGGACTTCTTGCGATCGTCGGTGATGGACATCGAGGACAGGATGGCGTCGATCTTGCGCACTTTCAGCGCCGGGATCAGGCCGTCGAATTCCTGCTCGACCCAGGTGCACTTGACCTGCATCTGCTCACACAGGGCGTTGCCGATGTCGTAGTCAAAACCGACGATGCTGCCGTCCGGTGCCTTGGAGGCAAACGGAGGGTAAGCCGCTTCAATACCAATCTTCAGTGGCTTGCCTTCGGCGAAAGCCTGCATGGACAGCACGGACAGCGCCAGGGCGCCCAACAGCACGAGTTTCTTCATCTTGGGACTCCATCGGTATAGGGCAAAACAGCAGTATGAGCCAGGGCCCACGATGCGAATGAGTGAAACCGAATAGCGGTGCTGCGTCCTGCGCCAGTTCAGCATCGGCGACGACGAGCGAGTGATCGGCATTCTAACGACAGGCCGGAAGCCGATATTTCCTCAATGCGACAACAATTTACAGAAGCACCGAGAAAGCGGTTCCAGCACATTGACAGCCTCTTGATTTTATGCAGAGGCAAAAGATATTAAACCTGTTAACGCTGCAAGTTGCGGGCCTATTATTCGCAAACCCTTCTAGCACGGCAAGTGTAGCGTTGGATCTAATTTTTCAGGGCGTCTAAGACGCGGGTTTTCGGGGCAAAGGCGTAGCACTTTGCCTCATGTTTGGGCATGAGGTTACACATTTGCCGGGCTCGGTAACATTCAGAAACTTCCTACAACACAATCCGATATTTATTGGCCTTGTGTAAGTCGCGCCACTGAATGACCAATCTTGGAATGCAATCAAAATGTGGGAGCGGGCTTGCTCGCGAAGGCGGTGTGTCAGCCAGCACACCACTAACTGATACACCGCCTTCGCGAGCAAGCCCGCTCCCACAGGGGTTATAGGTCGCCTGTCCGATCGCACAAAAAAGCCCCACCCGGCCTACGCCGAATGGGGCTTCGTCCCACAAACCCGCCTTACGCGACGTTCATGGTCTTGTGCGTCTCGATCAAATGCGCCACCACACTCGGATCCGCCAGGGTGGAGATATCGCCCAACCCGTCGTATTCAGCGGTGGCAATCTTGCGCAGGATCCGGCGCATGATTTTCCCCGAACGGGTTTTCGGCAAGCCCGGTGCCCACTGGATCACATCCGGTGAAGCAATCGGCCCGATCTCTTTACGCACCCAGTTTTTCAACTCCAGGCGCAACGCTTCATTCGGCTCTTCGCCGTTTTTCAGCGTGACATACACATAGATGCCCTGGCCCTTGATGTCATGAGGCACACCCACCACCGCCGCTTCCGCAACTTTCGGGTGCGCAACCATGGCGCTCTCAATCTCGGCGGTGCCCATGCGGTGGCCGGAGACGTTCAGCACGTCGTCCACCCGACCGGTGATCCAGTAGTAGCCATCCTCGTCACGGCGCGCACCGTCACCGGTGAAGTACATGCCACGGAAGGTCTTGAAGTAGGTGTCCACAAACCGGTCATGGTCGCCATACAGCGTACGTGCCTGGCCCGGCCACGAATCCAGGATCACCAGGTTACCCTCGGCCACGCCTTCAATCAGGTTGCCGAGGTTATCCACCAGCGCCGGTACCACGCCAAAGAATGGGCGCGCCGCCGAACCCGGCTTGAGCGCATGGGCGCCCGGCAGCGGGCTCATCATGTTGCCGCCGGTCTCGGTCTGCCACCAGGTATCGACGATCGGGCAACGGGATTGGCCGACGTTCTTGTAGTACCAGTCCCACGCTTCCGGGTTAATCGGCTCACCCACCGAACCCAGCAGGCGCAAGCTGCTGCCATCGGCGCCTTCGCAGGCGGCGGTGCCGGAAGCCATCATGGCGCGGATCGCGGTCGGTGCGGTGTAGAGGATGTTCACTTTGTGCTTGTCGACGATCTTCGCCACCCGGGTGATGTCCGGATAGTTCGGCACGCCTTCGAACATCAGCGTGGTCGCGCCGTTGGCCAGTGGGCCATAGACGATATAGGTGTGGCCGGTGACCCAGCCGACGTCGGCAGTGCACCAGTAGATTTCGCCCGGGCGGTAGTCAAACACGCGCTCGTGGGTCAGGGCTGCGTACAACAGGTAGCCGCCGGTGGTGTGCTGCACGCCCTTCGGCTTGCCGGTGGAGCCGGAGGTGTAAAGGATGAACAGCGCTTCTTCGGCGCCCATCTCTTTCGGCGCACACACGGTGCCCGCCACTTTCATCAGGTCTTCGTACCAGATGTCGCGATGCTGGTTCCACTTGATGTTGCCACCGGTGCGCTTGCACACGATGACTTTCTGGATGCTGCTGGTTTCCGGGTTGGTCAGGGCGTCGTCGACGTTGGCCTTCAGGGAAATCTTCTTGCCGGCACGAATGCCTTCGTCGGCGGTGATCACCACCTTGGATTTGCAGTCGATGATCCGACCGGCCAGGGCCTCTGGCGAGAACCCGCCAAACACCACCGAGTGAATCGCACCGATCCGGGCACAGGCCAGCATGGCGACCGCGGCTTCGGGAATCATCGGCATATAGATAGTCACCACGTCGCCGCGGTGCACATCCTGGCCGCGCAGGGCGTTGGCGAACTTGCAGACTTCTTCATGCAGCTCGCGGTAGGTGATGGTGCGGCTTTCGGCAGGGTCGTCGCCCTCCCAGATGATTGCTGGCTGGTCGCCACGCTCGGCGAGGTGGCGGTCCAGGCAGTTGTAGGAAACGTTGAGGGTGCCGTCGGCAAACCATTTGATGTCGACATGGTGATCGTCGAAGGAGGTCTGCTTCACCGTGGTGAAAGGCTTGATCCAGTCAAGGCGCTTGGCTTGCTCGCGCCAGAAACCGTCGGGGTTGACCACCGACTGCTGGTACATGGCCTTGTAGGTCGCCTCATCGGTCAGCGTATTGGCTGCTACTTCGGGGCGAACGGGGTACAGAGAAGCCGCACTCATCTTTCTTACCTCGGTGACATAGTTGTTGTTGTATGGCCCTGTTGTAGCCGGGCCGGACCTATAGAACCATTCGACGATGGTAGTAACAAGCCCCTACAAATTGCCCACCTATCCACTGGCAGCGCTCTGGCCCGCGGCCCGTGGCGCTTTGCAGGTTTCTGAAAAAACCTTCATTTCGCGATTGTTACAAAAACCACCAATAGTGTTTATCAAAAGCACGGGTATATGAATATAACTCGGACGCCTAAAATCAACCTCGCCATCAAGGCACTGTGATTAACAACGTAACAGCCCCCACGAAGGCAACGTTAATCCGAACTTCCCAATCAAGTTACACACGTGGCCTCACAAGGGCCCCGTGACCCCTTTCGACCGCCAAAAGGTAAATAGTCAAATGAAAGCGTTATTAGTTATGGCCCTTAGCAGCTTGTGCGCCACCGCCGCCCTGGCCGACGAAGCCCCGACTGACGTAGCCAGCCAGAGCACCCCGATTGTTGAGGATTACACTTACAGCACCCATCTGGACGTCGCCAAAGTAGTGTCCATGAGTGAAGTCCCGGATGTATGCAAAGTTGTACCGGTAAAAATGGAATATGAAGACTCACAAGGTCAGCGTCATATTCTTCAATATCAGGTCATGGGTAACGGTTGCTCTAACGGATAATAACTTCGTTAGTTTGAACTGAACCTGATCTTACTCGCCGCAAGAAATCGTTCTTGCGGCAAAGAGCCGGCTTATCCCCTACCGCTTGAATCGAATGCTACGATTGTGGCGCCGCCACCTCACCTGCAAGGCAGGATGCATTCATGCGAGCCAGTTTCGAAAAAATCCCCACCGAGGCGAACACCTCCTGGACCCTGCTGAACAGGCGTCTACCGGAGGCGATTCCGTTTGAATGGCATCACCATCCCGAATACGAACTGACCCTCACCCTCAACAGCCGCGGGCACCGCTATATCAGCAACGATGTGGCGCTGTACGATGACGGCGACCTGGTGCTGGTGGGCCCGAACGTGCCCCATAGCTGGTCTTCCGCCGAGCTGATCGACCCCGCCAAACCGCACATTGCCCTGGTCATCTGGTTTTCCGAGGCCTGGGCGGACTCGCTGGTGCAACTGTTTCCGGAGATGGGGTCGACGCGTGCGCTATTGGCTGCAGCGCGACAGGCGTTGAGTTTCAGTGATGCTACGTCCCGGGCGCTGCGCCCGGTGATCGAAGCAATGGTCGAGCAAGACGCTTCCCAGCGACTGATCTCGTTGCTCAGCGTGCTCAACACATTGTCCCGGGATATCGCCGCGCAGCGCATCGCGACGGAAAACGCCGCCCCTCACATCGTTGAAGACGCGCGCATCCGCCGCGTTCTGGACTACCTGCACGGCCACTATGCGCAACCTGTCGGCATTCCCGAGCTGGCGCAAATGGCCTGCGTCAGCGTTTCAGCCTTCCATCGCATGTTCCGCAAACACACACGCTGCACGGCGCTGGACTACATCGTCCGGCTACGCATCGGACATGCTTGCGCTTTATTGATGCGGGGCAACCTGGCGGTCAGCGCGATTTCCGAACAGGTCGGCTATGCCTCCCAGGCGTTGTTCAATCGGCAGTTCAAGGCGCACAAGGGCATGACGCCGTCACAGTTTCGGCTTCAACACGGGCATCACTTTCAATAAGCCGATTCTTCTATACGCCTCGAAACAAACGCCACAATCGTACTGCCAAACGCTGCAAACCAGGCTGCCCCCCAGACGGGCCGAGGTGATTCCATACCTGTATGCACAACAACAATACAGGTCACCCAATGAGCAATTACCACGCCTTCGAATGTGCCGAGCTGCCGGACGACTACAAGCGCAGCATCGTCGCCATGAAAAAGGCCCTGCGCGCGCAGATCGGCGACGTGCCTGCGCTGTTCGCCGAGGTCAGCGAGTTCATCAGGGCTGAAATCGCCTCGATCAAGGCCCAGCAGTCTGCCTGGCCCGAACTCGACTTTGAAACCATCGCCACCGGCCAGGTCACCGAAGCACAACGAGCCCTCATCAAGCGCCGGGGCTGCCTGGTGATCCGCAACCACTTCCCCAGGGAACAGGTGCTCGCGTGGGACAAGAGCCTGCTGGACTACCTCGACCACAACCATTTCGACGAGGTGTATCGCGGCCCGGCTGACAACTTCTTCGGCAACCTCGAAGCCTCACGCCCGGAAATATTCCCCATCTATTGGTCCGACGCCCAGATGCAACTGCGCCAACACCAGCGCATGGGCGCCGCACAGTCGTTCCTGAACCGCCTGTGGACCTACAACTCCCAAGGCCGGCAATGGTTCGACCCAGACATCAATGCGCTGTACCCCGACCGCGTCCGCCGCCGCCCACCCGGCACCACCTCCAAAGGGCTTGGCCCCCACACCGACTCGGGCGCCCTGGAACGCTGGCTGCACCCCGCCTACCTCAAGCTGTTCGACAAGATCTACCGCAACGACTTCAAGTCCTACGACCCCTGGGACGCCGCCCATCGTACCGAAGTCGATGAATACGCCTACAAGGACACAGTGAAATGTTCGGCCTTCCGCACCTTCCAGGGCTGGACCGCACTGTGCGACATGCAGGCCGACCAGGGCGTGCTGCATACCTTGCCGATCCCCAAAGCCATGGCATACATGCTGCTGCGCCCGTTGCTGGACGATGTCCCCGAGGATGAGCTGTGCGGCGTCGCGCCGGGCAAGGTGCTGCCAGTTTCAGAGAAATGGCACCCGCTGCTGGTCCAGGGCATGACCCCGATTCCGGACGTACAGGCCGGCGATTCGGTGTGGTGGCACTGCGACGTGATCCACAGCGTCGCCCCCGTCGAAAACCAACAGGGCTGGGGCAACGTGATGTACGTGCCCGCCGCGCCCATGTGCCCGAAAAACCTGCGGTACGCCAAGGATGTGCTCAGGGCGTTCGAGCAAGGGGTTTCGCCGGATGACTTTGCCCGGGAGGACTACGAGAAAGAGTGGAAAGACCGCTTCATGACGCCGCAACTGAACACCCTCGGCCGCAAAGGGCTGGGGCTGGAATAAGCACCGCTCCCCAAAACAACAAAAAGGGTTATCCCACATGAAAATCCCCCATCGCCTTGCCGTTGCCATCTCCCTCGCCAGCCTTTGCACGTTCGCCGCTCACGCAGCCGACAGCAAAGGCACTGTTGAAGTCGTCCACTACTGGACCTCGGGCGGGGAAGCCAAGTCTGTACAGGTGCTGCAACAACTGATCGAGAAAGACGGCTTCATCTGGCAAAACAGTGCCGTGGCCGGCGGCGGTGGCGCTGCTGCCATGACCGTCCTCAAGAGCCGCGCCGTCTCCGGCAACCCGCCCTCTGCCGCGCAGATCAAAGCTCCGGACATTCAGGAGTGGGGCAAGCTGGGCCTGCTGACCAGCGTCGACAACGTCGCCAAGGCCAATCACTGGGACAGCCTGCTGCCCGAAAGCATTGCGCAACTGATGAAGTTCGACGACCACTACGTCGCCGTACCGCTCAACATCCACCGCATCAACTGGTTATGGATCAACCCCGAGGTGCTCAAGAAAGCCGGCGTGTCCAAAGCCCCGGCCACCCTGGAAGAACTCTACGCCGCCGGCGACAAACTCAAGGCCGCCGGCTTCATCGCCATCGCCCACGGCGGCCAACCCTGGCAGGACACCACCGTATTTGAAGGCCTGGTGCTCAGCATCCTGGGCGCCGATGGCTTCCAGAAAGCCTTTATCGACAACGACGAAGCCACCTTCACCGGCCCCAAAATGACCGAAGTCTTCGTCGCGCTGCGCAAGCTGAAGACCTACATGGACCCCAACGGCGCAGGCCAGGACTGGAACATGGAAACCGCCAAAGTCATCAATGGCCAGGCCGGCATGCAAATCATGGGGGACTGGGCCAAGAGTGAGTGGACCGCGGCGGGTAAAAAAGCCGGGGCCGATTATGAATGCGTGCCCTTCCCCGGCTCACAAGGCATTTATAGCTACACCATCGACTCACTGGCCATGTTCAAACCGTCCAGTAAAAATGATACGCCGGGCAACAACGCGGCTCGCGACGACCTGGCCAAGATCGCCCTGGAGCCGCAATTCCAGAGCGTGTTCAACCAGAACAAAGGCTCCATCCCGGTGATCAAGGGCCTGGACATGAGCCAGTTCGACAGCTGTGCCCAGGCTTCCGCCAAGGACTTCGCCGAAGCCGAGAACGCCGGCACGCTGGAGCCGAGCATGGCCTTCAACATGTCCACGTCCCAGGCGGTGCAAGGGGCGGTGTTTGATGTGGTCAGCAACTTCATGAGCAATAAAGACGCGGACCCCGCCAAGGCTGGCAAGCAGATGTTTGCCAGCATCAAAGCCGCAGCCCAGTAACCCCCCGCGACCCGTTCTTGCGCCAAACGGCGCAAGAACTTCCAGACCGAATCTGCCCCAGTTCGGCGCGCTGAAACAAACGCCTACCGCCCGTCAAAAAAATCCAAGCCAGGCAAAGCCTTGTAAACCCGGACCTTGGCTGCAAACACCACCATTTTGGCCGCTCACCGAGACCATCCGCCGCAACACAAAGTCGAATTTTTCCCTATAATGCGCGGGTAAATCGGGCCTGCAATATCCCTTTACACTGGGACGAAGAGCCAGACCTGAGGCCCCCGCTGGAGCCAGTAAGCATTGCTCCGCCCCTCAAGCCTCAAGCAGAACACCCGTAACCCTGATTCCGTTTAATGCGTGCGTTAGCTGCAACAAACGATTCCTTAAGATCCACCGCGGCCTTTGGGCCGTGTGAACACCCAACCATCCGGTTTCACACGGGCACCTTAGAGCCCTCACGCAGGAGACGACACGTCATGCTGAGCTGGGACGAGTTCGACAAAGAAGAAGACGGCGAAGTAGTTGCCAAAGGCGCCAACGCCGGCCACGCCACCGAAGCCAACATGGACCGCCTCGACGGCGCCGGCGCTGCTGCCGCCATCGAAGCCCGCGCCGTCACCGCCAATGACTCCGCCGCCATCGTGCGCGCCAAGGCCGCCCTCGACAAACTCGACGTCGCCGAAGGCCTCGCAGAACTCGAAGGCTCCGCCGCCCGCGTCGCCGTTGACGAAAAGCGCATGA